>CANQSG010000001.1 GCA_947626485.1 uncultured Clostridia bacterium
GCGACCTTTTCCGCCACGACGTCGACCGCCGTGACGTCATGCCGCCCGGCGAGCAGTACCGCGAGCGACAAGCCCACGTAGCCCATGCCCACAACCGCGATCTGCATTCGAATCACCTCTTGTTTCTCAGGTTTTCCCCGCGCAAAATGCGGGGTTCCGCTACACGCGGGCAGACGGCTGCAAATTGACCGCCTGATTCCGGAATGCTTTTTGCCCGTCTTCCCAGATCATTCCGATTTGATTTAACTTTTGTATCTGCGCCTCGGAAAGTCGGCCTTCCCGGCGCTTACTTCGCTGAGATTTGAGCCAGTAGTACAGCTCTCTGTCTCTTGCCGTGACGTTTAAATTTCCATACTGTTCCCGGTATTCTGCCGCTCGCCGATACATCATTTCCCATTGGTGTTCGCCCGGATGCCAAACCATTCCGATCTGCTCCAAAAGGGAAATTTGTTCTCTTGTCAGCGGTTTCAACCGGGGATCCTGCCGGTATCGACGCCGCTGGCAATCAAGCCACACGCCCAGCTTATAGCCGTCCGGGGAACGATAAGAAAAGGGGAGCGACAGGTTGTCATGTGCGCGAAAATAGTCCTGCGCGTGCCGGTATCCGCAATCCCAAGCATCCTCTTTTTCCCATTTCATGCCGATTTGGTTCAGCTTGTCGATTTGTTCATCCGTCAGGCGGCCTTCCGCCCTTGCCTTTCGCTGATCCCGGATCCAGCTCCCAGCTTTTTTGCCGTCGGACAGCATCATAGCCGGCGGAGCCGCAACCGTTCCGTTTTCTTTGTAATACGATAAAAACGCGTTATATCTTGCGTCCCACTGGGATTCCTTGGCCGACCGGGTGATTCCGACGGATTCCAAAAGCCGGATCTGCTTTTCGGAAAGGCGTGCATTTTCGCCGCTTGCAGATAAAAGCTTCCGCTGTCTTGCGAGCCATCGCCCGAGCTTTACGCCGTCGACGGTATAACTCGCCGAAATTTCCAGATGTCCGTTGGCATCGAAGTACCGTTTCGCGAGCTCGAAATATCGATCCCAAGGATCGACCCGCCATTGCGGATCCAGCGCATCCAAAAGCGCAATCCGTTCGGCGGACAATTTGCCCTTTCGATAGTCGGTTTTCCGCTGATGGATCCAGGTCCCGACCCGATTTCCCTCGCTGTCGACGTATCTGGAGGAAACGTCTAAATTGCCATGCGCGGCTGCGTATCTTTTCGCGGCCTCGTATCCGTGCTCCCAAATTTGTTCGTTTCGATTGCCCCAGCGCATCCCGTAGGCATCCAGCCTGGCGATCTGCGCGTCGCTGAGATAACTTTGGACATCCTTCCGGCTGCTTCGACGCAGCTTCGAAATCCACATTCCGAGGTTAACGCCTTCCGCATCTGTATATTGCACAGGCACGTCGAGATTCCCGTGCGCGCGGTAGTAGCGCTCGACCGCTTCCATGCGGCTGTCCGCCCAGGAGGTTTTCACGTCCCACACCATGCCGATTTGATTCAGCGCGTTTATTTTTTCCTTCTGTAAATAGACGGAGGAGCCGTTTAATTTGCGGCACCGGCGGAGATAGGCGATCCACGTCCCGAGCGCAACACCGTCGTCGGTCACCCATTCGCACGGCACCATCAAATCCCCGTGCGCACGGTAATAGCTTTCCGCCGCCGCATAATACTTGTTCCAGCTTCTTTCGGTTTTGGTATCCCAAATCATGCCGATGGCGTCGAGCTGTTTCACCCGCGAAGCGTCCGGCCCGTTCGCATTTTCGCCGCGATACTGCCTGCGCTGGGCGTTGACCCATCTTCCGAGGGAATACCCTTCCTCGGTGCGGTAGTTGTACGGCACGTTCAGATCCCCGTGCGCCTCGAAATACGCTTTGGCGAGGCCGTACATCACATCCCACGAAGCGTTGAGCGCGCGATCGAGCTTTTGGAACAGCCCCCGGCAATTCCGGAGCTCGTCGATGACGTCAAAACGGTCATTGACGACGCTGCCGCTGTCGCCAAAGCTGCGGTAATAGGACAGCGCTTGCTGCATTTCCTCTCTGACCGCGTCGATCGAATACAGATTGTCAATATTCATGACGATGTCAAAGATGACCGCGTCGCGTTTGCCGCTCGCAGACAACGCGCGGCCGATTTGCTGCTTATAGATGATCGGAGAAACCGTCGGCCGCAGGAGGATCACGCCGCTCAAGCCCTCCACGTGAATGCCCTCGTTGAGTGCGTCGATGCAGTAGAGCAGCCGCAGGTGGCTCTCGCTGTCGTCGGCCTTAAAGGCTTCGAAATCGCTGCTTGTCGTCGGGTCGAGCGAATACACGGAATAAATCCGGGGAGACGGGTCGATTCTGCCGAACCATTCCCCGGCCTTGGCCTTCATCTCCTGCATGTGCTTGTTGTCAGAGCAGAACACAACGTATTTCCCGCAGCGGTCGCTTATATGCTTTTCGAATATCCTGTCAAGGCCGTCGGCGTTTTCCAGCGCCCGGCGCAGCTTTTCCAAATACAGCTCCGCCTCGTCCCGCTGCGCCGGATTCGGCACCTGCCTGACCCTGCGGCGATAACGCGCCAGCTCGTTTTGATAGGAATAAACCGTCGTGACGTACCGGGGCGGATTGAGGATCCCGCGGACGATGGCGTCGCCCAGCGTCATCTCCGAGGCGACGTTCCCGGCAAACAGCTCGTCCGCCATGTTGCGGCGGTTATCCAGATACCGGATGGCAGTCGCCGACAACCCCAACACCGGAACGTGCGGATAAAGCGACAGAAGCGTCTGAACGCCCTGCCCCCACAGCTCGGCGCCGCAGCGGTGAAACTCGTCCAGCACGATGTAATCGGGGTAAATCTCCCCCATCTCGCCCTCGTCCATACGCATCAGCCGCGCGTAGGTGCAGAACTCGACGTTATCCGGCTCATAGCCGTCAGACGCTTCCTCCAGGTTCTGAAGCTGCGTCCGGAAGATATATTCGGAGGGGGAAAGCCAGAAAATTTTAGCTTTCGGGAAGTCCTCGCAGAGTTTAAAGCCGATAAAGGATTTGCCGGTGCCGGTGGGGTGAATCACAGCGGCCTTGCCGGTGCTTTGCAGCAGATGCAAAGCCTTTTCGTAAGCCTCGGCGTTGTGTTTGAAAAGCTCGATTGCCACTGTGACGCCCTCCCTTTCCGACGAATTGGAGTTTTCCGAATATCCCAAAGCCGGGTCTTTTCAACGTTTTTAGGCATAAATAAGCCCATGAAAACAGACAAGTTTCCATGGGCTGAAATTCTTGTCTATTTATCGCCTGCACCCGTTTTCGCAAAGTACGTTACTTTGCGAAAGTTGAGATTGATTTATTATAGCATGTTCTTGGTTCCCTGTCAAGAAAACAACGCGTTTTTATTGCAGAAAATTAACCCATAATAGCGTGTATGCTTACCGAGTGGCGCGTTTAAGCCGACAAAGACGTTTTTTGCGCAGTCAAATGCGCAGTCGAGAAATATAAGATTATTTGCTAAAATGAATTTACAATTATTTTGAAAGGAGTTTTGGCACAATGGCAAAGGGCGAAAATATTTTTAAACGAAAAGACGGACGTTGAGAAGCGCGCTATATGAAAAGCAGAGATCCGTCCGGCAAAATTTATTATGGCTTTTGTTACGGAAAGACATACCGGGAAGCAAAAGAAAAAGCGGAACAATCAAAAGTTTCCATTGTAAGCGGAATTCCGATCACACAGAATGAAAAAATCACGCTCTCGTTCTACTGCGCACAATGGATTTCCGCAAATCGGCGGCGTTGGAAGGAATCGACATACGCCCGTTATTGCACGATTCTTGAACGATACATTCAACCGCAACTGGGAAATTACCTCCCGCAAAATATCACGCTTTCGGTTCTCGGCTCGTTTTCGGAAACGCTGTATACGGAATTCCATTTGTCACCCAAAACGATACGGGATATTTTGGCGACGCTGCACAGCATCCTGAAATTCTTCTCCTGCGAAAAGCCGGAGCTGCCTTCCTGTACAGAGTTTATTTACCCGAAGGAGCAAAAGAAAGAGGCGCGGGTTCTCACGATCGAAGAGGAAAATCGATTGATTCATTATCTCCTCAGCGATATAGACACTTGTAAATTCGGCGTGTTACTGGCGCTTTTGACCGGGATCCGAATCGGCGAGCTCTGCGCTTTAAAATGGGAAAACGTTTCGCTGGCCGAACACACGGTTCGGATTGTTGCCACCATGCAACGCATCAAAAATGAAAGCGCTGACGAATCCTGCA
Organism: uncultured Clostridia bacterium; assembly: GCA_947626485.1. Taxonomy (GTDB): domain Bacteria; phylum Bacillota; class Clostridia; order Oscillospirales; family Acutalibacteraceae; genus CANQSG01. The sequence continues at coordinate 4,248 of CANQSG010000001.1, forward strand.
AGACCAAAATTATTGTCGGTTCCCCTAAAAGCGATCACTCCTCCAGAGTGATTCCGCTGTCCGAACTGGCCTGCAAATTGTGCAACAAAATGCTCCCACGGGAAAGCAATGCCTATATTCTGACCGGAACGTCTGCTTACATGGAGCCTCGCATCCTGCAATACCGTTTTGAAAAATACTGCGCAGCCTGCGCGCTTGACGGCGTCCACTTTCATACCCTGCGGCACACCTTTGCCACGCGATGCGTAGAGGCGGGATTTGACGTGAAATCGCTGTCCGAAATTCTCGGACATGCGACCGCAACCATCACGCTCGAACGATATGTTCATTCTACCATGGAGCAAAAGGTCAACAACATGAAGAAGCTCGCCGTGATCGGATTATAACATTTTCCGCAGTCAAAAACAAGTGTCGATCCCCGCTAAAATATTCCGAATGCCGAATATTAGCGGGGATTTTTTTATTTTTCGTAAAGTAACGTACTTTGCGAAATATGTTCGAACATTTCACTCTTTTACAGTTATAATAAAACCGGTCAGTCAGAAACTGGCCGGTTCTTTTATTTATGGAATACCATTGTGAGCAAATGCAGTCATCTCAAAGCCTTATCCACCGCGCTGCCCTGATCTTATACTACATCAACTTTGCTGTGATCCCATTTTCTCTCACATCATTTCATGGTACGCTATTGTTTCTTCGTTGAGCATAACAATATTTCCTTTCCGGTACGAGTGATTTGACACAGGACAGAAAATGATCCTGAAAAAAACGCCCTTTGAAATTTCTTCCAAAGAGTGTTCTCATACTCGGTAGGCACTATATGGCGCCTCAACCGTACAACAATTCATACTGCGCCACAATCCTTCGCAAAAACCACGAAAATTGCTGTCAATTTGTTGTCAACTCGGATTCTGGGAGCCTAAAACCCGCATAAATACCGGGCTTTTACTCGATGGGCTTCTTTGTCGGGAAGCGCAGGAAGTAAATTGCAAAGCGTAGTATTCGGTCATAAGCCGTGATAAGCCACGTTATATTCCGTGATAAAAAGGCCGTATTGTCCGATGTAAATTTTGGTGTAAGCACTTTATTGTTACCCAAACCACACTGTCGCGTTGCGGCTTGCAATCGCAGCCTTGTCTTTCGCACCCAACGACCACAGTATAGCACAACGTGATGTGGATTTCTACCCCCCCCAAATTACAAAAAGCCCATGAAATCACTATTGAGAGCAAAAAAGAGGTGATATAGAAATCCTTCATGCGATCAGCGGCAAGCACTGCCTTCGTCAATGTGGGAAAGCGCGCTGTATGGGGTGCGGGCTTATTAAAAGCTGCCGTCCGTGAGGGCGGCAGTTTGTTTGTCCAAAGGCTATTGCTGCAAACCGTTTAAGGCGATGCTTAGGGCGGCAAGGTCGCCGAGTTGTTCGCCAAGTGCTGCCGGGAGGATTCGGCAGGCTTTTCGGGCGTTTGGCAGGGCCTCGCGCGTCAACACCTCCGACATCGAGGGGCGCAGCAGGGCTTCCTGCCGGGCGTAGATGCTGCCGATGACGATGACCTCCGGGTTTAACAGATCCACCAGCAGGGCGAGCGCCGCGCCCAGCTGCCGCCCGCTTTGGCGCATGATTTCCAGCGCCGTCGGGTCGCCCGCCGCCGCCGCCTCGGCTACGGTTTTGGCGGTCAGAGAATCGAGCGCTCGCGGGGAGGGGCAAAAGGCGCAGGAAAGCCCCCGTTGAAACCGCTCGGTCACCACCATGCGTGCCAACCCGGCAATCCCTCCGCCGCTGCAAAACCCCTCAAACGAGCGCGCCTTGCCGTAGCCCACCGGGCTGTAGGGCGTCTCAAACAGCGGCGAGCGGCAGTGGCCGATTTCGCCCGCCGCGTTGGTGCTGCCGGGGTACAAGGCGCCGTTCAAAATCAGCCCCGCGCCGAGGCCGGTGCCGAAGGTTAAAAAAATCATGTTTTTGACGCCTTTGCCGGCGCCGAATTTCCACTCCGCCAGAGCGCAGGCGTCGGCGTCGTTCTGCAAAAAGGCGGGGACGCCCAGCGTTTCCCGAAAATAGGCCGTGACGGGCACCTCGTCCCACCCCGGCAGGTTGGGCGGCGAGAGAATAACGCCCTTCTCGCCGTCTAACGGGCCGCCGCAGCTGATTCCGACGGCCTGCACTGCCCCCGGGGCAAGGCCTGCCTCGGCCGTGAGCTCCCGATAGGCGTCCGCCATTTGCTCCAGCGCCGGGCGAGGGCCGCCCGCCGGGGTGGGAAAGCGGCGGGCGCGCTGTATGTGCAGCGTCCCATCCGGCGACAGTTCGGCCAGGCTGACCGAAATTTTGGTGCCGCCGATATCGAATCCGACCAAGTAGTTCATTGTTTCATTCCTCCCTGCCGCCTTCCCATTATATACCCGATCCGGCAGGATTGTCCATTGATTTTTTACCGAAAAAGTTCGTCGGTGAAGATCGCGTTCGTAAACGCCCGCTTCCCCTGCGGATTTTCGAGCTCGATGCGGATATATTCGTCGTCGGGGCAAACCGAAAACACGGCTTCCGTCAGCCATTCGCCCTCTTTCGCATATCTGACCTCGCCTCGTCTGTATTTGGTTCGAAGGCGCAGGGTGCGGCAAGGGCTGCATTTCAGATGCACCTCGTTGCCCGTAACGGAAAGCGCTTTGATTTCCGCCCCGGTGGACGAATAAAAATCGCCTTTCAAAAGGGCATCGATCAGGGCGGCGTGGCTGAGCTCCTTCGCCTTTACCATGACGTATCCGCAGCAGCAGACGGAATAAGGGTCGCCCGGAGGCGTCGCCCGGTGGCAATCGTCCGTCGCCGTGCAGAACAGTCTTTTTCCCTGCTTTAAGAGCATATCGTAATAAATCGCTTCGTATTCTTCCAAGCCCGACTTTGCGCTGCCCGTATTGTAAATTTCAATGCCCCAAAGCCCTTCAAAGCCCTTTACCGTTTCGGGCGAAAGCAAGGACCACGTCGGATGGTTGAGCATGACGAACATATCGTTTTCGTTCGCCGTTTGAATGATCTCGTTAAAGCACGCGATCGTATGCGCTTTTTTATAGTCGTGATCTCCGACGTATTGAAATTTGGGCTCCAAGGCAAACTGACTTTCCAGCCACAGGTTATCGTGGCTGTAACAGACCATTTTGTAATTGCCCGCTTTTTTCGGAAACAGATTCATGTGGCAGGAGGCGATCCGGTGGCTCCAGGGGCCGCCGTTGTTGATCGCGTATTCATAGCCGGGTAGGATGATAAATTCCTCGTCGTTAAGCTCCGTATGATCTACCATAAATTCGTGGTCGGTGATGGCGACGGCCGAATAGCCGTTCGCCTTATAAACGTCCTTCAGCTGCTGCGGCGTCAGCTTCCCGTCGGATTCGGTCGTGTGGGAATGCAGGTTGACCTTATACAATTTGTCGCTTTCCGAAAAAAACGTTTTCATGCGCTTGCTCCTTTCAAAAATCCGAAAGCTTTTTGGCGCTGCGTTCGCGCCCGGCTTCCCTTCCGATCAATCAAAGCCCTCGAAATCGGAATATCCGCATTGCTCTAAATAATTCAGATAGGCGGGATACCCGATATCGCGCAGATCGAAAACATAATGATTCGAGCCCGTTTCCCCGTTCGTTTCCCATTCCATAAAATAGAAATGGCGCATTTCGGGGCCGACGGGTATCTCCTCGATGCAAACGGCGCTGTCGGCTTTTGCGATCGCCGTTCCGCTCGTTACGACCTTCCCCGCCGTCAGATCCGTGACGGTATAGCTTACGCTGCGGCTTTCGCCGTATTCGTTGACGGCATAAAGCGACAGCACGCCGTCCTTCGGCTCGTCGAACATCAGGCACACGGGATTTTGCGCGCGCTTGATATAATGGTACGCCAGCTTTTTCGTGAAATAGTAATCGACGACCGCGTCCGAAAACTGCGGCCAACCGTCGATCAAATTCCACCACAGAATGCCCGTCGTTTTGCCCTTACGGATTCGGAACCGCTCGATAAAGAACTTCTTCCCCTCGGCCTGCGAGATCTGGCTGGCCTTTGCAAAATCCGCAAGCGTGCACGGCACAGAGCCGCCGAAGCGATCCGCGACGTGATTGCGCATCATGCGAATTCGGAAGGCGTTATGGCGACAGGTGTTGTGAATTTCGTCCGGGGTCTCCAGCGTCGTCGCGTGCGCCAGCCACATTCGATTCTCAATGCCCTGCCAGTCTTTATTGTCCGTCGCGGTAAACCGAAAATCGGCCGGGATAAATTTTTCGATCGACCGCTCGGACGGGCAGCCGTAATATCCGATCTCCGACGCAAAACGGCAAACCGCCGACGCATAAAACGAGCCCTTAAAGTAATCTCTGGGGCCCCACAAATGATCTTCCGGCAGAGGTCTGCCCGCGGCGAAAGCCGCTTCGTCCACATAGGGGGACGAGGGCAGATACGGCCTTGTGCCGTCGTGGATTCGAACCGCGTCTGCCAAAACCTTCCGCGTGAGGACGTTCTCGTTCGGGTCGGAGCCGATCACCTCTCCCCAGTCGCCCCGGCGGATCAGGTCGTTTTCATTGTCTCCCGCCCAGAGCACGATCGAGGGGTGCCGGCGGTAATGCTTTACGACCCAGACGGCTTCGGCGTACAATTTGCGCTGGAACTCCGGCTCCTGCGGATAAAGGGCGCAGGCCATCGCAAAATCCTGCCAGATCATGATCCCGTTTTCGTCGCAGAAGTCATAAACGGCGTCGTTTTCGTACACGTTGCCGCCCCACATGCGGATCATATTACAGTGCGTATCCGTCAACATCGGAAGCACGCGGGGGATCCGTTCGGCGTCCCGGGAATGAAGCGCGTCGAGAGGCACCCAATTTGTGCCCATGCAAAAAATCCGCTTCCCGTTCACGACAAAGCAAAATTCCCCGTCGCCGTTCTCGCTGATGACGGAGCTTCTTTCGAGCTTGACTGTGCGAATTCCGATTCGCGTCGTATATACGTCCAACGCGACGTCGTCCTTGCGGAGTGTCACGCTTACCCGATACAGATTCGCTTCACCGCTGAACCGCGGCCACCAGAGCTTTGCGTTGTCGATCGCCATGGTCCAATGGCCGGACGAGTGGCGCAGCGGGGTTTGGTAGGAAAACGCGGAATCGCCGCAGACGGCGTTTAACGTCAGCGTATATTCCCGGCAATCGTCGCACGACAAAGCGGTATCGTACATAAAATGCAGCTCCGCCGTCTTTTGGGCGGGATCCGCCCGCAGGGTATATCCGAAAAACTCCGTAATGCGGTCTTTTTTGCGTTCCTTTAAATAGACCGATCTCCAGATCCCCGCCGAGACCAGGCGCGGCATGATATCCCAGGAATACATGTGCGCCGCTTTGCGGATATGCAACGATTCATAGTTATCCTTGGCGGCGTTTTCCCAAACCGTAGGCGCAAATTTGCGCGCTTCGATGACCGCCGGCTTGATGTGAACGGTCAGGGTGTTCTCCCCGACGACCAGCGCGTCGCCGATTTCGATCGTGTGCGCGATCAGCATATTGTCGGCGCTGCCTGCAAGCGTCCCGTTCAGGTAGATGTCCGCGACCGTATCCAGCCCTTCAAAAACAAGCGCGGGATTTTCCGGCGTTCCGTCATACCCAAAGGTCTTGGTATAAAAACAATGCAGGTACTCGCATTCCCGGTTATAGTGATTGTCGGCAAAAAACGGGTCGTCTATAACGCCCGCCCTTTGCAGGTCGATTTCCAGATTCCCCGGAACCGTCGCGTCTATCTCCGCGTAACCCCGCTTTTTCAGCGTTTCGATGTCCGCGGTGACGCCGTCTTTTTGCAGCCGCTCGTTTTTGACGTAGATCAGCTTCCAGTCTGCGCCGTCGAGATAAAAATCGCGCCTATCCATTATAAACCCTTCTGCATCGACCGCACCCGATCCGCGCTTCTTGCGGGCGAAATTGCGTTTATGATTTCGATATTTGTAAGATACGCGACCTCGTCGTGGTGGGCGAGGCTTGCGCACAGGCGATCGAATTTTTCAAAATCCGCGTCGCTTGTCAATTCATAGCTGTGACCCCAAATATAAAAGACGGCGGTTTCTTCCGTTTCCGAAAACTGCCGGAACAGCGCTTCGACGTGATCGTCCAGAAAATGACAGGTCGGATCCCACAGCAGGAGGTTTTCGGGCAAGTCAAAGCGGTTTGTCTCGTGAATGGTTCGCGCGTATCGGAAGCCGCTTTCCTTTAAAATCCCGATCATATCGTCGTTATAGGTGCCCATCGGATAGGCGAAGCCCTGCACCTTTCTGCCGTAGATACATTCCAATATTTTTTTGTCGAGCTTGACCTGATTCGCGATGTCGTTATGCGAATAATCCAGCATGTCGGGATAGGGATGCGTGTACGAATGCGACGCGATCTCGTGGCCGTCATACAAGTTGACGGAATCCAAATAATTGATATGGCGAACGCATTTTTCCCGATAAAACCAAAACGCCGTTTGCGTCAGCAAGCCCGAATTCAGATTAAAGGTGCCCTTCAGACCGTATTTGTTCAGGATTTCAATGACGCGAACGTCCTCTAACACACCGTCGTCAAAGCTAAAGGTCAAAGCCTTGCGCTTTCCGCCGAAAATTCCGTTTTCCATTTCAGACACACTCCGTCTCCTCATTCCCGGGAAATGACGTTTCCTGTGAGATACGCTTTATATTGCGTGTTGTTGACAAGCTCCTCTTGCACGATCAGGTTCTGCAAAACGCCCCGCCCGCCCGGCTTTTCATATCGCAGCACGGCGTTTTCGGTCGTCGCGTCCAAAAAGCCCACGTTAAAATCGGTCACGATCGAATCAAAGGCGTCGTCCGAATAAAACGCGGTCTTTTTGCCGCCGTTCGAAGAATACCAAAACGCAAAGCAGCTGTTGTAAACGCTTCTCGCGCGGCAGCTGTTCCGAAAGCCGACGCAAAACTCGTCGGAATAGCACATATTGTACCAGTTGCTTCCGACCGCGTCGAAAAAGCCGCAGCTGTTTTCGTAATCCGTCCAGTCCAACGTATAAAGCGGGTGGACGTTGCGCAGGAAATTGCCCGCCGCGTATAGCTTTACCCCCGTAGCAACGTTTGCAATCCGCAGATTGGTGAGCGTATTATCAAAGCCTTCGATCAGGACGCCGATCGAATCTTTTTCGCCGTTGCCGACGATATTCACGTTCAAAATATCGGAATCGGACGACCGGTTGTTTGCGCCGACCTTGATGCGAATTCCGATTTTTGTGTGCTTGAGATTGACGTCGCAAATTCGCGTTTCCCGCCCGGAATCGACGGAGATACCGGACGCCCGGCCGTTTCCGTCGATCACGCCGCCGGTCAGGCCGTAATTGCTGCCGTTGACGGTGATCGTGTTCGCCGGGTCTTTTCCGCCGAGCCGAACCATCGCCTCGCCGTCGCTCCAATCTTCGGTCGCTTTGAGAACGGCGAAGTTGGAAAGCCGCAAATCCACGCGTTTCCGGGGGTCGGCGGGCGTTAAGATCGGTTTGGAGATCCGATATTCCCCGTCGGGGAAAAAGAGGGTTCGGTTCGGATTTTCGTCGATCAGCGTTTGAATCGCATCCGAAAGGTCATCGCTCCCGCTGCCGGGGGCAACGATCACATACCCCCGCCGTTCCTGCGCCTGCTTCATCGGTATCCCTTCCCGTTCGTTTCAGAGGTTCCTTGTTTTCGAGCTTTAAAAAGGCGGTTTTCAGGCCGGGCGCGCTTGCGTACACGGTCGCCGTGCCGACGTCGGGCTCCAGCCTTACAAGCACGGCGCATTTCCCCGCGCGCATTTGCCTGTCCGGGCAGGCGGGCGGCGTGTGGTCGGCGACGTCGGAACCGGTGGCGACGATCGTCCCGCCGTCGCAGTCGAAGGAAATTTTGCACGCGGCGTCGGGCACCTCCCTGCCGCGCTCGTCCACGCAGCTGCAACCAAGCAGCGCGTAACCGTCCGCCGCGGGCTCCATCTGGCAGGCAAGCCGCAGCGCCGAAGCCGCGCCGGACGTTTCGCGCGTGTCGCTTGCGACCTCTACGCCGTTTTGATAGCCCTTTACGGTAAGTCGACCCGCCTGATAGGCGACCCGCCACTCCGCATGGCCGTATTGCTCTACCGCAACGCGGCCGATCAGCGCATCGTTCAGATACAGCGCGGCTTCGTCGCAGTTTGTATAGGCGCGGACGTAAATCGGCTCGCCCTCTCTGCCGGTATGGTTCCAATGCGGCAGCAGATAGATCATCGGGGCGTCCGTCCAATTCGCCCTGTTTTGATAAAAGGCCGCTTTGCGCTGCAAATACAGGTCGACCGCGCCGGTCTGCGCGCAGACGCGCGGCCAGACCGATTCGCCGCGATATTCGATCCCCGTCCATTGAAACGCGCCGCATATCCAGGGGCGCGCGGCGACATGCTTCCACGTTTCCTCGATGCTTCGGGACCATTCGAATTCGCGGTCTTTATCGAACTCGTTGATATAGCCGCGTTTCGGGCAATCCGCAAGATACCAGCCTCTCGTGGAGCCCGTCGAGCAGCATTCCGAGACAAAAAACGGCATCTGCGGATATTTTTGATGTAAGGCGTCGTGCTTTTCCAGGCTGTAATTGATGCCGATCAAATCCAGCTGCGCATAAACCATCGTGTGCAGGGGGTCGTGAGAGACGCCCATGGTGACGGGACGCGATTTGTCCAGGCGCCGGATCGCCGCTCTCATTTTGCCGGCGATCTTCTGCCCGCGCTTTTCCAGCGTGATAAATTCCTCGTTCCCCATCGACCACATGATGACGGAAGGCCGGTTGCGATCCCGTTTGATCAGCCATTCGAGCGACCGAATATTTTCGTCGTTTGCAATAAACCACCGGATTTCATCCATGACGAGGAAGCCGAGCTCGTCCAGGGCGTCCATCGTAGCGGTGTCGTGCGGATAATGCACGGTTCGAAAGCCGTTTGCGCCCATTTCCTTCATCATTTCGAGCTTGTATCTTTGAATGCTTTCCGGCACGGCGACGCCGGTCAGGCCGAAATCCTGATGATTGCAGACGCCTTTGACTTTTATGCTGCGCCCGTTTAAGAACAGCCCCTTTTCGCTGTCAAAGCGAACCTCCCGGAAGCCGAAGCGGGTGACCGATTCGTCCGTCTGCCGCCCGTCCGCATAAATGCGGGTCACCGCCCTGTGCAGAAAGGGGTCGTCGACGTCCCAAAGGCGGGGATTTTCGACCGAAACGTGAGCGTTCACCGTCGTTTTGGAGTAGGGCTCGATTTCGGCGTGATTTTCCAAGGTGGCAATTACGCGATCGTCTTCCCCGAGGATTTCCGTTTGCACCAAAACGGCGGCGGCTTTTTCGCCGTCGTTCCGCAGGGTCGTCTCAACCGGCACGTCCCAGGTCTCTCCGCCGCGCTTTTGCGGGCACAAATAGACGCCGAAGCGGTCGATCGAGACCTTTTCGCTGATCTCCAGCCAAACGTCCCGGTAAATTCCGCAGCCGGGATACCACCAGCCCTCGTGCTTTTCGGTGTTTACGTATACGGCGATCAGATTTTCCTTTTCGGGATAGACGTAATCGGAAATATCGAGCTCAAAGGAAGCGTGCCCGTCGAAGCTTCTGCCCGCCAGGCAGCCGTTTACATAGACGGTCGCGCAGCCGATAATACCCTCGAAATAAAGCGTGACCCGTTTTTCACATTCCCCTTCGCGAAGGGTAAAGCGTTTGCGATACCATGCGTTTTGGGGTGCAAGAAAGCCGAAGGCCTCGTTGTTGTTCCTGTCCGGAACCTGCGAGATCATGTAATCGTGCGGCAGATCCACCACTTCCCACGTGCCCAGCACGCACTCGGTGTTCGGGCCGTAAGAATTCGATTCCTCCTGAAACGACTCGGCGGACGGACCCCACACCTGCGAGCGGGTCTTCGCCGCAGAAACGATGGGTTCTTTTTTGGTCGGCAACGGGATTTTTATGTCCCCCAGATGAAATCTCCAACCATCGTTCAGTTTGTATTTTACCATGTATGATTCCCCTATTGAAGCGCAAGCGCGCCTGGCTTTCAGGTATAAGATTTATATTTCTCCCGGAAATCGCCGGGCGTTAAACCGCTCTTTTTATGAAAGATCCTGTAAAAATAGAGCGTGTCCTCATATCCGACCATCTGCGCAATTTCCTTGGTCGACAGATCCGTCGTGAGCAAAAGGCTTTTCGCCATCTCGATGCGGACGTTCTGCCGGAAGGCAAACGGCGACGAGCCGGTTCGCTCCTTAAAAACGGTGATAAAGTGCGAGGTGCTTAAGTTGCACATTTTCGCGTAATCGCTGTTTGTATAGTTGGTGCGCAGATCGGTGTACATCGAACTGATTACGTTATCGAGAATTTTCATTCGCGTATGATCCCGTTTTCTTGTTTGCGAATGGGACAGGCGCGACAGGTGAGTCAGAAGCTGCATGAGCAGCCCCGAGCACATCTTCTCGTAATTTGCTTCCCGGATCCTGCTTTCCTGAAAAATTTCCATGAAATATTCTTCGGCTTTCGAGTCGATGCCGACCGTATAGATCGGTTCGTTCCACAAATCGAGCCGCTTTAAAAATTCCACGGCGCCCGTCCCCGTGAAGTGCATCCAGTATACCTTCGCGTTCTTTTGCGCGTGCACGATAAAATGGTGCGGCTCTCCCGGCTTGATGATCGCGATTTGTCCGGGGATCAGGGTGTATTCCTTCCCGCTGAAATAAAAGGTGGTGTCGCCGACCGTTGCGTAAAATATCTCAAAATCCGTTCGCGCGGGCCGCATGCAGTCCACGCTGTTTTTTCTGGCTTCGGTATATCCGCATTCGTTTACGTACATGTATTCGTCGGTCGGAACGTCGCTTGAGGAATACCCTTCCGGGAAGACGTACGACGCGCAGATCACACCCTCGTACCTCGGGGTAAAATCGTCCTTCATTCTCTTACCCTCCGTTCGGAATCGGTTCGGCTCATCCGTTCGATGTGGGATAAACCGTTTCCGATTTATCCCACATCTTGTGCTGCGGATTATTTCGTCAGGGCGTCGACAACGCCGTCGGCCGTCCATTCGTCCTTCTCGATGTTGTAAATGCCGAAGCCCGTGCTGAACTCGAACCAGCACCAGCCCACCTTGTATTTCTCGGAAAGCTCGTTGATCAGCTCGGCATATTTCCGGCGATCCTGCGCGTCGGCCTTGTTGGTGACGCCGAATTCGCCGATCCAGACGGGGCGCCCCGTCCTCTCCTGAAATGCGGCGATTTGTGCGAATTCTGCTTCCAGCTCGGCGCGCACGTCATCGTCGTAGGGGCGGGTCTTTGAAAATTCGTCGCTCAGCCAATCGGTGCCCTGATGGGTAAACGTATAGGGCTCATAGGTGTGCACCGACAGAATAATGTTGTCGTCGTCGGGCAGCGTCGTTTCGTTCAACATGGACACGGCGTTGTTGAGCTTCGTCGCGTGCACGATCAGCCGGTTCGGGTTGGTCTTGCGGATGATTTCGATCGCCTCTTCCTGCAAGATCATGCTTCTCGTGGGGTTGATCGGGTCGGGCGCGTTCCGCACGGTGTTGGGGTTGCCCGGCTCGTTGATCAGCTCAAACACAAGCCCCGACGGATAGCTTTGATAATGCACCGACAGCTGTTCCCAGATTTTAAGATACTTTTCCCGGTTGACCGTGTAATTCTTTTGCAGCACGCCGAAATGGTGGAAGTCGAGCACGATCTTGAGCCCCGCGCTCAGCGCGGTATTGATGATCGTATCGATCATTCGCAGGGCTTCCTCGTCGATCGGATAATTCGGCGCGTCGTTCAGATTCGTATAGTCGAAAAAGTCGACCGGCAGCCGGACGTGATCGAAGCCCTTTTCCCGCAGCGCGTCATAATACTTCGATTGAAAGATCCAGTGATCGTAACCGACGTTGTTGTGCATCTCAAACAGTGAGAAATTGACGCCCTGCTTCAGGGGATTTTTCTCGGCGTCATACGGCGCGTCCTCTACGGTGGTGATTACTTTTTCTTCGGTTACCGTCGTCGAGCCCGCGGTTCCGTTCCCGGCGGAATTGCTCTCCGGCGCGGGGGCGAAAGCGGCGTCGTCGTCCGAGGACGTCGGTTCGAAAGAATCGTCGTCGAGCGGCTCCGAACCGGTCGGCGTCTGCGACGAGGAGACGTCGGAGGAATTGTCAACCGGGGTTTCCTGCGCGGGTCTGCCGCAGCCGACGAAGGAGAGCAGCATCGCCGCCGCAAGCAGCAGCGCGCAAATTTTAAGCAGCCGGTTCTTGTTCATTATTTTGCACCTCCCGCTTTTTTGCCGCGGCGTTTGACCGCCACGAGGACAAAAATCCCCGCCGCAAGGACGAGCACGCCCGCGCAGATCGCCGCGATAACGACCCACGGGAAGCCGGCTTCGTCGGCGTTGTTACCCGTATTTTGAAGCGGTTCGCGCTTGGGCGGACGCTTCGCGCCGCCGCTTTGCTTGTCGCCGTCCTCTTCTTCCGGCTCTTCTGCGTCATTGTCGTCAGAAACGGTCGCGTCGGTATCGTCCGGCGCCTCGATCGTCTCGTCGCTCGCGCTTTCGACCTCGGAGGTGACGGTCGTTGTAACGGTGACCTTGAGCGGTTGAACGGCGCCTTCCTCGATGGACGGCCCCTTGGGCGCCCACTCCGAATCGTTTGCGGTCAGCATCAGCGTCCCCACGGGCTCGATCACGTAAACGGTGATCCATTCGCCCTCGACGGTATAGTTCACCGCCGTGCGCGAGCCGTCGAAGAAGAGCTCGTAAACGCCCAATTTTCCGACGTCGACGCCGCTCGGCAGCTTGAAGCTGACCCAGGCGGGGCCTGTGAGATCCGCAGTGCCGCCGGTCGGATTCAACAGCTTATAATCCGCGATGTAATGCACGGTCGCGCCGGCGGGCGCCTTGCCGCCGAGCTGCTGCAAATAGCTTGCCGGGTGCTTGTCGATCTGAACGACGGTGTCCTTGGGGATATGGTTGTTATACCCCATGACCCGGATATCGCCGTCCTCGTTTTCGCGGACAAAATCAACGACCTTTTCTTCGTAGTACACGCCGAGATCGTCGATCCACACGGTGCCCGCAGCGCCGATCGCGTCAAAGATCTCAAAGCTCGCATAAAACAGCTCGTACACGTCGGCGCCGTTGTTGCTGAGCGCGGTCCAGGGCAGGTACACCGTTACGGGCACGTTGGCGGGCACGGTGATCTTCGGCATATAATGCGTTCTGTTTTTGCCCTGCTTATTGAATACGGCAGCCAGCGTGACGGTTCGGTCGGACTTGATCCAGAACCGGATGCCGTCGCCCTCTTTGTTGGCGCCGCGTGTGCCGAAGGTGGTCTCCCAATAATATCTTCCGAAAAGCGCGGCAGGCGCCTCGCCGCCGTCGACGTAACCGCCGCCCGGCACGCAGTATTTGGCTTGCAGGGATTTGGAAGAGCCGGGCGCGGTGTTCGCGGCGTCGGTGTTGAGCGTAAGCTCGGCGCCGCCGTGCTCGCGCCAGCCTTCGTAAGCCTCGGTGTATTCCTTCCAATAGTCGTTTTGCAGCGCCTTTGTGCTGGCATAGTTGTCAAAGGTATGGTTCAGGCTTTCCTGCTCGACCCATTTGGCGTAAAGGGCTTTGCCGTTTGCGCCGGGCGCAAGCAGATAAAGCGGCGCGCCCGTGAACGCTTCGTTATCGTACCAGCCGGCGAAGCAGAAGCCTTCCCGCCGCACGTTTTCGAAGGTGGGAAGCACGACGCTGTCAAGCGGGGAGCATTTTCGGTTGACAAGGCGTTCGTCGACAAAGCTGCCGCCGTTCAGATTGTAGTGAATCATCTGATCGACGTCTGCGTAATAGGTGCCGATGCTGTCCACGTAGATCGCGTTTGTGCCGCTGTCCGCGGGGACGCGGAAGAGAAGCTCGAGCCGCTTGATCGCGGCGTTGCCGATTTGAGACCACGGCACCGTGATCACGCTCTTCCCGGCGGGCACGTATTTCTCGTTCGAGGTGACGCCGGGCTTGGACGAGGTTTCGTAATTGACCCTGATTTTAAGCGTGGTGGGATACGACGCCTCGACCCAAAGGATGATGCCGTCGCCCGCCTTTGCCAGGGTCAGATTCCGGTTCAGAAAGTCTGTGTACGCCGCTTTAGACGCATACTTCTTGACCGCGAGCCGCATGGAATGCTGCCCGTAATGCAGGTGCGCCGCGTCGGAATTCAGGGACATTTGGGCGACGGAAGCGTTCGCGTTTTCCCAAACGCCCGCAAGGTCCTCGTCGTTTGCGTAGCCGTCGAAATTGTCGTAATCGGCGACGTGAACCTCCCACTTCGGGTACAAAACCTTGTCGCCCACGGTTCCCGCGGGAATGGCGCGGAGCGCTTCGTCGGAAAGATCCTGCTTCTCGCACCAGCCCACAAGCGTCGCTTCGGGGTTGGCGTTGTTTTTGATTTTCTCGTAATTCGGCAAAACGTAACCGTTTGCGGAATATTCGGCGTCCGGTGTGTACGAGTCGACCCACGCGGCGTCGCCGATGTTGTAGGTGAGCGAATAGCGCGCGTTCTCGGTATAGGTGCCGACGTCGTCGATGTAAAACGTCGTGGCTTCGGCAACGTTTCTTGTCATGATCTGCAAATTGCCGGCCCACTGCCCGTCGGCGGGCGCGTTTTTAATATCCGACCACGGGATCGTCACCACGCTTTTGCCCGCCGGCACGGTTACGTCGGAGGACGTGTTGGCGTCTTTTTGGCTGAACCGCAAATAGAGGGTGATCGGATGATCGGTCTCGATCCAGAAGCAGACGCCGTCGCCGTCGACCATGAGGCTGTCGCTTGCAAACAGATTTGCAAACGGATAGGGCGCCGCCGGGATCGCGTATTTTGCCGAGCAGCTGCCGCTGTGCGCGTGGCTCGGGTCTTGATTTAAGGTAAGGCGGTCGCCGACGACCCAGTCGCTCCACACCGAATTCGGCGTATTCAGGCCGGTCGTGTCAAAATCGTAGGTGATCGTTTTTGTCATGACCCACTTCGCATAGTAGGTCTTTTCCCCCGTCGCGTCGGCGGGAACGGCAGATACGGGGCTGCCCGAAAAATCGGGACTCGCGTACCAGCCCTTAAAAATGCTGTTTTGCCGGGTGATAAATTCGCCTTCGGGCAGGAGAACACCGCCCGCGCAATACTTGGTGGGCGCGGTGTAGCCCGTTACGAATTCGCCGCCGTAGGTTTCATAGCGAATTCCATACGCGGCGGAAATATCGCTCGTATAGGTGCCGACGTCGTCAAGGTACAGAACCGTTCCGTTGGGCGCGGTAATATAGAGTAAGAAAATCTCTATTGTATCCCTTCCCTCGATGGCGGAGCCGAACGACGACCAGGGGGCGAAGACGTAGCTCTTGCCCGCGGGGACGGTGATTTCGGGGAAGCTTGTCGTGTAATTTACGGCGATTTTTACGGTCAGCTCCTGCGGGGCGTCGATCCAGAAGCAAATACCGTCGCCCTTTACGGCAAACGCATCCTGCGTATAAACGGCTGCCCACTGATTCGGGACGGTGTATTTTAAGGATTTTGTCCCGCTGTTTGCATGGGCGGCGTCGTAATAAGGAGCCGACAGGCTGTTCGTCCCCGTCCAGTCGCCCCATGTTTTGACCGTGCCGTCGAAGTTGTCAAAGGTCACGTCGCGAACCACCCACTTCGCGTGGTAGGTCTTCGCGCCCGTCGTGCCGGCGGGAATTACCGTCACGGGATTGCCCGTAAGGTCGGCGTTCTCGTACCAGCCCATCAGGGTGTAGCCGTCGTTTTCGACGTTTTCATAGGTGGGAAGGGCAAGCCCCGCGCTTGTGAAATACCCAAGGGGCGCCGTATAGCCGTTCGCAAACACGCCGCCGTTCAGATCGAAGGTCAGGGCGTTTTCAATAGAATCGGCAAAGCTGCCGATGTCGTCGATATAAACCGTGTTCTCGGTGCCCGGCAGGGTGGGGGTCTCTACGTTGAGCTCCACCATCCACCAGTAGTTTCTTTCGTCCGCGCCGGGAACCTCGCTCCAGGGGATCATAACCAGGTTTTTCCCCTCGGGAATGCTGATCTTTGCGGTCGTATAGCCCGCGAAGGACGCGGAGTAGTTGAGGCGCAGCCAGACCTGCGTTGCGACCTCGGTTTGAATCCAGAAATACAGGCCGTCGCCGGTGCGGCGAAGCTCTCTCGAAAGGACGAGGTCGGCGCGGTCGTCCCCGAAGGCGGAACGGTTTTTCACCGCGACTTGCAGGGATTTGGAACCGTTGTAGGCATTTTTGGCGGCGGTATTCAGCGAAATTTCGCCCGAATAGGTCCAGGACGCCCAGAAATTGTTCAGATCCTGCGCTTCCTTGCCCGTGTAGCTCTCAAAGGTGTCGAAATCGGCCGTGCAGTCGACCCATCTCGCATAATACACCTGATCGCCCACGGCGTCGCCGGGCACGTAAAAGACGGGCATTCCCTCAAAGCCGGCGTTATCATACCAGCCGGCAAAGGCGTGCCCCTCCAGCACCACGTTCTCATAGGTAGGCAACGGCATTTTGGGGAAATATTCCGTGGGGGCGGTGTAATCCGAAAAGCTGCCGCCGCCGAGCTCGAACCGGATCCCGACGTCGGACGACGCGCCCGGAGAGGCGATATCCTCATAGGTGCCGAAATCGTCAAGATATACGGTGTTGTCCTCCGCGCCGTGGCTGATCTCCACGAGCATCTGCTTGCCGTACATCGCGCCGCTTAACGTCGACCACGGCACGGCGATCAGGTGCTTGCCGGCGGGAAGGGGGATTGCGGCGCTTTTGACCGCCTGATACTGGAACATGACCGTGATCGTCGCGGCCGTTGAGGTTTCGATCCAAAAATACGCGCCGTCGCCGTCGAGGGAGTGGTTGGGGATGGCGAACTGCGTTTTGTTCCGCCAGCTTGCATTGCCGTCCTTCTTTTGGGGGACAAACAATTTCACCGATTTGCTTCCGCTGTATGCGTGCGCCGCATCGGTGTTCAGCGCGGCGCTACCGTCGGTGTCGCCCGTCCAGTAATAGCACAGATTCAGGTCGCCGCTGTTGATCATATCGGTCGTTTTCAGCTGTTTGCCGTCCGCATCGACCGTTACGACGGCGGTGTCGGTATAGGACTCGAAATTGTCGCCCGTGACCTCGCACAAGATCCACTTCGCGTAATAGGTCACGCTGCCCGACGCGCCGTCGGGTACGAAATAGTGCGGGCTGCCCGCATATTTGTCGTTATCGTACCAGCCGGCAAACGCAAAGCCGGTGCGCTCGACGCTCTCGTACCCGGGAAGCGCCTCGCCCGCATTATAATCCGTCTTTACGCCGTCCGCCAGCTCGCCGCCCTGCGCGTCAAAAGTGACGTCCACGTCGCCGATGGCAAGCACGGGAAAGGACAGGCTCAGGATTCCCATGAGCATTGTCATTGCCAAAACCAGCGACAGCGCTTTTTTCATTTGGGTTTTCATGGATTCTCCTCCCAAAGCTGTGGAATGGGTTGTTGAAACGATCCCGCAAAGGGGCTGTAAACTGCTTTACGGGATCGTCCGGGCAAAAATCCGCCCGCGTTGTTTCTCTCTTATTTGACGCCTAATAACTGCCGTCTTACCTTGGCGACGTCGGCCTCCTCCACGGTGCCGTCGTCGTCTTTATAGACGTCAGCGGCAAAGCCGGCGTCGGTCAGGCGGTTTTTCAGGGTCACAAAATCGAGGATATCGGTTTGATCGTCGTCGTTGTAGTCGTATTTTTTCGCCCCGCAAAGCGAACAGACGACCTCGTCGCCGAACACGTGCGAGCAGGCGTTTTGATAGGTGCCGACGTCGTCGATGTAAATGGTCGTGGCTTCGGCAACGGTTCTCGGCATAAACTGCAAACCGCCTGCCCACTGCCCGTCGGCGGGCGCGTTTTTAATATCCGACCACGGAACAGTCACCACGCTTTTGCCCGCGGGTACGGTCACGTCGGAGGACGTATTCGCTGCGCTCGTCTTGAATTGCAAATACAAGGTAACCGGCTGATCGGTTTCGATCCAGAAGCGCACGCCGTCGCCGTCGCGCATCAGGCCGTCGGTGGCGGCGATATTGCCGGCTTTCCCCGCGGGAATTTCATATTTCACCGAGCAGCTGCCGCTGCTGGCGTGAAGCGGGTCCTGATTCAGGGAAAGATGGGTGTCGACCGTCCAGTCGTACCAATTTTTCATCGTTGCCGCGTCAAAATCATAGGTGATCGTTTTGTTCGCGACCCACTTCGCATAGTAGGTTTTCTCGCCCTTCGCGTCGGCGGGGACGGCGTAAACGGGGTTTCCGGCAAGGTCGGCGCTTTCGTACCAGCCGGCAAAAATGAGGCCATACTTCGACGTTACGTCCGCATAGCCCGGCAGCGGCATGCCGGCGTAATAGTCGATGGGCGCCGGGGTCGCAAATTCGCCGCCGCGGGGGTCGAACGATATGCCTTCCATTTTGGAATAGGTGCCGACGTCGTCGAGGTAAAAGACTGTGGCCTCGGTAACGTTTCTTGACAGAATCTGCAAATTACCTGCCCACTGGCCGTCGGCGGGCGCGTTTTTAATGTCCGACCACGGAATCGTCACCACGCTTTTGCCCACAGGGACGGTCACGTCGGAGGACGAATTGGCATTGCTTTGCTTAAAACGCAAATACAAGGTGATCGGATGATCGGTTTCGATCCAGAAGCGCACGCCGTCGCCGTCGACCATCAGGCTGTCGCTTACAAATATGTTGGCGGACGGATAGGGCGACGCGGGAATTACGTATTTTGCCGAGCAATTACCGCTGCTCGCGTGGCTCGGGTCTTCGTTTAAGGTAATGCGGTCGCCGACGACCCAGTCGCTCCACTCCGAATTCGTCGTTTTCAGGCCGGTCGTATCGAAATCATAGGTGATCGTCTTATTCGCGACCCACTTCGCATAGTAGGTCTTCTCGCCCGTCGCGTCGGCGGGGACGGAGGTATAGGTGCCGCCCGAGAAATCGGAATTTTCGTACCAGCCGGCGAAGATGAGATCTCCTCTTGCGATTTGGTCTATGCTCGGCAAGGGGTCGCCCGCCTGTAAGTCGGGATCGACGAAGCCGGTCAATTTGCCACCGTTGCAGTTTAAGGTGACAGATAGGGGCGTATCACTCGCGGCATACGCATTCGGGAAGAGAAAGAGAGCTGCCAACAGTCCGAATACAAGCAACAGCGACACGGAATTTTTAAGCCTGATTCGCATTGTAATTCTCCTTTTCTATTTTGGTATGATCTCGGTTTGCCCGGAAGCTATTTCAGCTTCCCCGTAAACTTAATATTCTTCCATTCGTCCTTCATGTGAACGTCGAACTCGCTGTGATAGGAGTCGATCAGCTGGCCGACGGTCGCCGAGCCTTCGTAGAGCTTTGTGATGGCGTTCCGGAAGGAAGCGTTGTCGCCCAGCTCGATCTCGATGATGGGGGCGCACTTCAGGGTGCGGTGCATATTCTTCACGCGGTTATACGAGCTCTGCTCCGAGAACTTGCGGACGTACAGATCGCGGAACTGGTCGTCCTTGGAATAACCCGGCTGGAGCTGATACAGCGCGTCGACGATGAACAGCAGCTCCGGCGCGCGATCCGCGTAAGCCTTGGGGATGACATACGGCCAGGAGGCCTCCATCAGCGCGTAATATTCCTTCGCGCTGGGCCCCTTGGGCAGGTAAGCGATGCCGTATTCGTTCGCGTTCATGCGGGATTTCAGAACGTCGTAGCAATAGTCCTCTTCAAAGACAAAGGCGACGTTTCCTTTAATCAGCTCGTTTAACATGTTGTCCCACGAGCCGGTCGTGGCGACCGGATCGACGTTGACCCAGGAATTCAGCTGATTGAGCGCTTCGCGAACCTTGGCGCTGTTGAAGTTCGAGGAAAGGGTGCCGTCGGACGCCACGTTTACAAGCTGGGAGCCGTTGGAGGCGACAAGGCCGTAAACGCTCAGGTGCGTATCCAGTCCGATGCCCCATTTCTGGGGATATTTCTCCTTGACCTTCTTCGCGATCTTCGTCATCTCGGACCACGTCCACTGACCCTTATCCATCAGGGCTTCGACGTCGGCGAATTGGGAAACCAGGTTTTTGTTATACACGACCTGGGACATCATCTTGCCCTCTTCCACGCCGATCGCATACTGCTTGTTATTGTAATTGCAGAGCTGGACGGAAAAATCGCAATAAGCCTGCGAAGTCATATCGATCCCGGTCGCCTTCATGGCGTCGTTCAGCGACGTCAAATAGCCCGCTCGCACGTAATTCGCGACAATGTCGCCCTCGATCTGATAGAGCTGACCCGACGGCTTGACCCCCGCCAGAACCTCCTGCTCGAGCTTACTGCTCCATTTCTTTTCGACGATATCCACGCCGTATTTCTTTTCCAGCTCGGCCACGCGCTTGATCCAGTTATCGTGCGCGGTGTTCTGCCCGCTGGTATAGGGATCCCACGAACGCATAATCGTTATCGTTTTGCCCTTGAGCGTCTTGGGGTCGAACTTGGCCGTCGTCGACGTCTGGGGCGCGGTGGTGTTTGCGGGGCGGCGATTTGTCGTGCCGCCGCTCTTTGACGCGCTGCCGCCGCTGCCGGACGCGTCGCCGTTGTCGCCGGCGTTGCCTTCCTCGTCCTGACCGGCTTCCACCTCGTCGCAGACGCAGTCTCCGTATTGATAGCAGAAGCAGCAATGATTCTTGTCCGGGCAGAGCGTGCACAGGGCGGGATCGCCGTATTCGAGAACGGTCTCGTCCTCCGATGACGTTTGCCCGCCGCTTCCTCCGCAGCCCGCCATCGTCAGCAGAAAGGCAAGGCAAAGGAATACGCACAGAAGGGATTTACGGTTTACTTTCATAACAAATGCTCCTTTCGTTTTATCCGACTAATCCGCTTCGCTCAACGCTCTCGACAAAATAGCGTTGCGTGAAGAGATACAAAATCAAGAGCGGGACGACGAGAAACAGGATTCCCGCGTATGCCTGCAGGCTTAAGGAGGTCTGGTCGACGATGGTGGCGTCCGCCGTCGTCCCGTTGAAATCCCGCAGCAAAACAGGCAGGATATTCGCCTGACGCATAAAGTTATAATTGAAATCGCAGTCGGTCCAGATCCACACAAACGAGAACAGGCCGATCGTGATCATCATGGTTTTCGCCCCCGGCAGCATCACGCGGAAGAAGGTGCCGATCGGGCCGCAGGCGTCGATCGCCGCCGCCTCCTCCATCTCCTTCGGCATTCCGTTGAAGAACTGCCGCATGATGAGGATATAAAGTCCGCACCGGAAGCCCGCCGCCACCGCCGCCAACACGATATTGGGAACCATGGTGTCGATAAAATTGAGCGGCTCGCCGTGATTGAGCAGCGGGATCAACCCGAACAGGTTGAAATTGCGGAAGAAATTGAACAGCGGGATTTGCAGCAGATCGGGCGGCAAAACCAGACCCAGCACGCACAAAAGCGTGAGCGGTTTGTTCAACGCGAATTTAAACCTTGCCAGGCCGTATCCCACGAGGGTGCAGCTCGCCACGTTGAGCAGGGTGACCACCAACGCGTGCAGGATCGTCATGGGATAGGTTTTCTCCATTTCCAGGCTGTCCCAGGCGTCCGCGAAGTTTTTGAGCGTGAAATTGCGCGGGATGTACCGCACCGCCATATTGTAGGTATCCTCTTTCGTCATAAAAACCGTAACGATTTCCGTAAACAGCGGATAAATGACGACAAACGCGATCAATCCGAAGAACGCCCACCGAACGATGTTTACGGCGAGGTTCAGCGAGGCCTTGTACAGCTTGGCCTTGCGAGCGGCGCTTTGCATGCGCTTTCCCCCTTTCGGCAGTTTTGTAAGCCGTCGTCAGTTGTCGTAGGAGACGAAGCGGTTTGCAATCGCAAACACGATCCCCACGATCGCCAACACCACGACGATATACGACCACGCGACGGCGCTTCCCGAACCGAAGCGGAACGCGGTAAAGCATTCGTAGCTGACGCGGTTGATAATGACGTTTTCCACGCCCGTAAAGGAATCTATCACGCAGTAAATGACCGAAACCAACAGCAGCGGGCTGATCATGGGCAGGCTGATTTTCCAAAGCACTTCCCAGGCGGTGGCGCCCTCGACGTAAGACGCTTCGTAAAGGGAGCGGCTCACCGATTGAAGCCCCGCCAGAATGATGATGGTGGGTATCACGGATATATAGAGCAAATTGCCGATGTTGTCGACTGAGGCCGTCAAAAAATTCATCAGACCCTCGCCGATGCCCGCCTCCTCCAACGCGCTCACAAACCGTTCGGAGATCATCACCGACGCGTCGGCGCTTTTGCTCGCCATCTGAGTGGAAAGCGTATCCTTGCTCAGCAAAATTTCGACAGGCTTGGAGAACAAAATGAGCGGCATAAAAAGGATCGTTCTCGCAAAGCCGCGTCCGGGGAACTCGCTGTTGAGAACACACGCCAGGAAAAAGCTGAAAACGATCGCCACGGGCACCTTCAACAGCGTCCTTTGCAGCGTTTCCACCAGCTGGCGCAGGAAATCGGGGTCGACGGTAAAGAGATCCGAATAGTTTTGGAAGCCCACAAAATCAATCCGATAGCCGACGTCCTGCGGCACAAGATTGCCGAAGCTGTAAACAAGGGACAACACGATGGGGTAAACTACGCCGAGCAGCGAGCCGACGATAAACGGCGCCGTGAACAGATAGCCGTATAAGCCCTTTTTCCGCTCCAGACTGCCGGTTTTTCTGCGTCTCATTTCATTCAGCCCCTCCCAACGCGAAGTCCTTCGGCGGAACGGTGACGCCCTCATACCGGAAGGCATCGCCGTTATAATTGACGATCACATACCTGCCGTTCTCGTAGGTCGTTTTATAAACGCCCTCCGCCAGCTTTTCGTAATCCGTGATTTGCCTGCCGGCAACGCTTGCCAGGCGGCTTTGGGTCTCGGCGATTTGTTTTGGCAGGGTTTGCTTCCAATAGGCAAAATCGGTCGCATACAGATCGCTCCGGCTGCTGCCCGCAAGCCGATCCGAATTCTGCGCGGTGACGACGCACGACAAGCCGGAGCCCGACGACACCGCCTGCAGCAGCGCGTTCTGAACGTCTCCCGCGAGGTTGAGCGAGGGGGCGTAATAGTTGACCTTGCCGCTGAGCACCATTTGCAAAAACGGGACCGACAGATCCGTCATATCGAACCCCGACGATTCGACGGGGACGTTCAAGGCGTTGACCGTATAAGGCAAGGCGTAGGCGTTGGCGCCCTGCGTCGTGATGCGGTAACCCGACTCGCACAGCTCCTGCAAATAGGCGGACACGCGATCGGCCATTTGCTGCCGATCCACCGTGGCGCTGCCGTAGTCCGCCGACAGCTCGGCGCCGACCGTCCGCAGCGAAATCTCCTTCGCATCGTATTTTTCGACCGAGCTTTTCAAGGCGTTGACGGCTCGAAGCTGCGCGTCGGCGTTGTTGATATAGGCATACCGACTCGTCCTGCGCATAAAGCTCGCCCGATCGTATGGATAGACCTTGCCGGTGGACTGGTCGAGCATGGCGGCGGCGTCGGAATATTTGCCGAACCCGTCAAACGCGCCGTCCTTCGCCGTATATTGAACGTCGGCGTCCAGATAAAACGGGACGCCCTTCGCGCGCATGCCGTCCAGCAGTTCCCGCAGCTTTTTCCCCGAGCCGAGCCGCTTGGAAGCGGAAACGGTTTTGGACAAGAACGCGTGCTCCAGTCCGTCGCCGAACCAACCGCGGAATACGACCGAAAGGTTTTCGATCCCGCTTTGCGAAAACGCGTCCGTGATCGCGAGCGACTGCTCGAAATCGGTCAGGGCGACCTTTTGGTCGTATGCCACGCCGAGGAACTGATTTTGGCGCGTCACCATGCCGATCTGCTCGAGCATGACGGGCAGCGAGCCGGCGGCGACGGTTGCGTCGTTTGCAAAAATGCTTTCGCGGACGATCGCCGCCATATCGGCCAGGCGCGCATTTTCTCCGCTTATAAAATGATACTGCAGCGAAACGTCTCCGGTATAGCGCTGCTTTTGGATGACGACGTAGGACTCCTTTTTGCCCGTTGCGGTCGTCTGTTTATAGGTGGAGCGAAGGTTGAAAACCGCGTGGGCATAGGCCGCGTCCGCGTTGTCGCCCGCATAGGCGACGATCTGCGAAACGGCGTCGCCCTCGGCGATTTCACACAGCACGCCGTGCCCGCCGTTTTGAATGCCGAAAACGGGCAGGCTCGCCCCCGCGTCATAATCGAGATTTTCCTTGCCCGCCTGCGTCTTCTCCTGCCCGTACACCGTCGTCCTGTAGATCTGATTCGACTTTCCGTTATAGAAATTCATCAGAGACCCGCTTCCGTCCGGAAGCAGGAACCAGCCTTCCTCCCCGAAAACGGGGGAGCCGAAATAGGGCGCGACCGCAAGCGACGTCAGCGGGAACTCGCTGCTCATCTCAATGCCGTCGTAAGGAACTCGGATATTCAAGCTGTCGTTTTGGAGCGCATATTCGACCGCAAGATTGAAGCCCGCAGAGGCTTTCGCGGCATTGTCGGCGCTGAAATATGCGGAATCCGCCTTGTAATCTTCTTCGGTATAGCCCGCGTCGGCAAAGATCGCCTCGACGTCCTTTTTTGCC
Organism: uncultured Clostridia bacterium; assembly: GCA_947626485.1. Classification (GTDB taxonomy): domain Bacteria; phylum Bacillota; class Clostridia; order Oscillospirales; family Acutalibacteraceae; genus CANQSG01. The sequence continues at coordinate 28,868 of CANQSG010000001.1, forward strand.
AACGGGTCTTCCTTCACGCTGTCGCGTATCAGATACAGCTTCTGCTCCGCGAGCTTCGGATACTCCTGCAGGCGTTTTTTCCTGAAATCCGCGTCCTCGATCACGTCTATATCGGTTAAATAATAAAGGTCGATCAGCTTCATCTGCTCGAATTCGTCGGTCAGCGCATCCTTCACCTCGCGAAACCGCGCTTCGGTCAGGGCGTAAGGGATCCGCGCAAGCTCCGAAAAATCGCCGACGCTGTACCGAACGGTCACCTTTTCGTCGGACGGCTCGACCTTGTATTTCCCGTCGACCACCGAGCCGGTCATGACGTCCGTATCCTCCAGCCCGCCCTGGGAATTCAGGTAAGACAAATGCACCGGCGCGGCCTCCGGAGAGCCGTCCGCCCGGTTCGGATTGGAAGAATACCACGCGGAGCCGTTTTCCTTGTTCACCACCTTGAATTCGGTGGTGTTCTCGTTCAGCCAAAACTGAAGCCGGTCGTTTTCCAGCAGCAGGGTATATTCCTTCTCGGAAACGTCGTTGTCTGCCGTGCCGGCGTCGATGATGTTCTCGTTATGAATGCTCTCGCTGATTTTCGGCGTATCGGACGAAAACGCCGTCACCGCGATTCCGGCAAGGACGGCGACAACGAGCGCGCCCGCTGTTACGGCCTTCCATTTGCGTTTCACAGGATGTGCCCCCTTTCGAAAGCGGCAAAATCGTTTCCCTTCGGCGGATTATACGGCGCTTGCCGCTTCGGAGATCAAATCCCCGATGAAATCGACCAGCTGTTGAGACAGCGCCAGAACGAGCATGCCGATAAAGAGAATCAGCAGGATCACAATTACGGTAATCAGGATGGCGACAAGGGTCTTGCCCATGGTAAAATTGTGCGTTTGCTTGACCGAGCAGACGAGCAGAAACACCATCCAAAGCATCGCCAGGGTGACGAGCACGTGGTAAAAATCTCCCTCGTTGATCAGCAGCACGCGGCTCAACAGAATGGCGAAGACGTTTACCAAAGCGTAAGGCGTCGCGGCGTAGCAGGTGGCGGTATAGATGTCCTTCAGCCTGCCCTCGCCGTTCATCAGCGTCGTCACGCACCACTGGCATATCGTCCACAGCGCGACCGCGGCGACAAGGTACAGCACGCTGAAAATACTGTATTTTTCGAGGTCGGTGGTGTTGAAGATAAAGCCCGTGCCGAGGCTTGCGGCGACGTTGACGGCCATACAAGCCAGCAGCAAAACCGTTGCCGCGACCGCGTTGCCGCAGTTTTCGCGTTTTAAGCACCAAAAGCCGTCCAGCGGGTGCGTCGCGCAGCGCCCGGCGTAAACCACGGCTTCTACTTGCGGATGGCGGGAAATAAACCTGCCGATGCGCTTTTTGTTGCGGGACAAAACGACCGCGCCTGCCGCGACGACCAGGACGACGGCGGCGATGATCCCTATATTATTTTCGATCCAGCTGCGGCGCACAAAGGCATACGCCTTCGAATAATCCTCCCGGTCGCCCGCGAGCTTGTAATATTCCATGGCAAGCGGCATGTTTTTCGCCTTGTATGCGGCGTTGCCGAGGCCGCGCATCGCCATGGTGCAGTTCACGTTTCGCGCTAAAATCTGCTCCCACAGCGCTTTTTCGGTCTCAAAATCGATTTCCGTGCGGGCTTTTGCGACCCCGCCGAGCAGTCTGCCGTACTCAGTCAGTTCAAAGACGTCGATCTGCATTTTGGAGGCGTCGAGCACGTAATAACGGTTGTCGTAATATCCGATGGCCGTCCCCTGCTGGATCGTCCCCGAGACGTTGCCCGGCCCGCCGAATTCATAGAGCAGCTCGCCGACGCTGTTATAGGCGAAGACGCGCCCGCGCTTTTGGTCGAGCACGGCGAAATCCCCATAACTTAACATGCAAACGTCCGAGAAGGTCGAATTTCCCTTATAGGTCTCCCCGTTGCCGGTTTTGTCTCCGACGGGATTCCCGACCCGGTTCAGCACGTCCAGCCCTTTCGCGTTGAGCTTGCGGACCGGCGTCGGTTCGCCGTTGGAATCGTCATAGGCCGCGGTCGTGACGAACAGGAAGCCTTCCCCGTCGATCGCGACGTTCGAATACTCCGTAGGAACGTATTTCCTCGTCCGCTCGCGCTGCGCCTTGGTCTGAAAGTTCGCCCAAAATTGATCGATCAGGGATTTTACCACCTGCGGCGCCCCCATCGACTGCGCGTATCCGCCGTTCGGGTCAAACTCCATCAGACCCGCGTTATAGCCCTCGGAAATGACGTACATCTGGCGATAGGCGTCGACCGCGAGCTTTGTCGGCTTAAAGGCGAAATCCGCCTGCAAAATCTCGTCCGCCGGCGCGTGAACGATCTGCAAAAGCTCCTGCTTCGGCGACAGCTTGACAACGCGCGCGTTCTCGGTGTCGGATATGAACAGATTATCGTCGTCGTCGACAAAGATCCCGCCGGGCGCTTTGAACGTATCGGGCTTTCCGTCGTTTAAGAAGCCGTCGATGATTTTTACCGTTTGCCCGGAAGTGCCGACCTTCTCGATGATTACGATCCGATTGTTTCCGGTGTCGGCGATATACAGGGCGCCCGATTTGGAAAAGCACAGATCCTGCGGGCTGTTCCACCTGCCGATGCCCAAAGTCTCGCCCTTGATGACGTAGGACAGTTCCGCCGGCGAAGGAGCGGGCTGCGTATTTCCGTCTTTATCGTAGACGTAGGTATCCGTAACGGCGGCCGACGCGTTGACCGTCAGCACGGCCGTCATAAGTACAGCCAGCAGCAGGGACTTTATCCATTTGCTCACAGTCGGCACCGCCTTCCTGTTGTAAAATTACTCTTTGATGCCGGAGGACATCATCGTCTCCATAATGTTGCTCTGCGTGATAATAAACACGCAAACGGGCACGATCATCATCAGGGTGGAGATCGCCGCGCTCGCGCCGGCGCGCACGATGCCCGCCGACATGACCTGCGACAGCGCGTAAGGAAGCGTTTTCAGCTCCTCGCTGTAAATATAACTTCCGCCGGTCACGCCCCACAGGTTTTGAATCGAGAAGATGATCAGCGTCATCCAGGCGGGTTTGGCGGAGGGCATCACGATCTTCCAGAAGATCCGCTGCTCCCCCGCGCCGTCGATCCGCGCGGCCTCCAGGATCGTGTTGGGGATCCCGACCATGAACTGCTTCATCAAAAACACGTTGAGCGACGAGCCCATCACGGGGATCAAAATGGCCGCGTAGCTGTCGATAAAGCCGATTTTAGACAGGATTAAAAAGTTCGGGATCGCGGTTACCGTGGGGGTGAACAAAAGCGTGTTGACGACGATGTTGAAGATGACGTTTTGCATTTTGAAGCGCTTCTTTTCGAGCACATACGCCGCCATGGAAGCGATAAAAATGGAGCCGACGGTGCCGGTGACGGTGAGAAATACCGTGTTTAATATGTATCTTGACAGCGGCACTAAGGAATCGGAAAAGAGAGAGGGAAGCGTGAGAAAGTTGTCCAGGGTCGGGTTGCGGACGAAAAACCGCGGCGGAAACACGAACAGCTCGTCAAGCGGCTTAAACGAATTGGAGATCGAAAACACGACCGGGACGAGCATGATCGCTCCCAAAAACGCAAGGAACACGAACAGGAGCAAATTCCCGCCGAACGAGCGTCCGGTCTTACGCTTGAATATCCCGATTTTTATGGTGAACACCCCTTTTCCACGCCCTTGCGCGCTGCGTTTCATGCCGGGCTTACTGCCCTACGTTTCTGATAATCTTTTGTGCGATCGCCTTTGTCAAGAGCATCAACGCAAACAATATCGTCGCGATCGCGCAGGCATATCCCATTTCAAACCGAATGCTGCCGTAATCCTCCAGGTGATTCATCAGGGTGTGCGCGGCGTAATCGGTGCTGGGGAAGCCGCACAAAGCCGTGGTGACGGCGCCGACGCTGAACGCCGAGGAAATGCTCATCACCGCGCTGAAAAGCAGCTGCGGACCGAGGCAGGGCAGGGTGATAAACCAAAGCTCCTGCCACCTGTTGCGGACCCCGTCGACGTAGCCAGCTTCGTACAGCGATTTGTCCACGCCCTGCAACCCCGCGACCAAAGCCAAAAAGCCCGTACCCAGGCTCATCCAAAGCGTTACGGCGATCACGAGGGGCAGCATATATCTTGTATCGGTAAACCATTGGATCGGCTCGTTGATTAGGTTGAGCCGCAAAAGGATGGCGTTGACGTATCCGTAAGCGTCGCTGTTGAAAAGCAGCTGCCAGATCATATAGGCGCCGCCGGATATGGAGGGCGCGTAAAAGACGAGCACCATGACCGCCCGCAGCCGCGGACTCAATTCGTTTAACAGCCACGCCAAAATCAGGGACGCAAAATACCCGATCGGCCCCGTGAACAAGGCGATAATCAGCGTGTTTTTGAGACCCAGCAGAAACTCGTCGTCGCTTAAAAACAGATCGAGGTAATTATCGAAAAATACGAATTTCGGAAATTCGAGGCCGTTGAAGCTCGTAAACGACAGGGCGAAGGAGATAAGGACCGGCAGCAGGGTAAAGACGGTGAAAATGATTAAAAAAGGAGCCAAATAGAAAAAGGAAAAGCACTTGTCTTTGTTGATGCGCATTTTGCCCGGCGCTGCATTTTTCACGGTGACCGCCCCCCTTTTCTTCGTTATCGGATTCCGAATTCTTCGCGCTTTTTGGAAAGCTCCTGATTGATCTTGTAGGTGTAATCATAAAGCGCATCCGTCGGATCGACGCCCTTATACACGACCGCCCGGAAGGCGTTTGTAATATTGCGGCTTAAGAAGTAGCTGCCGGGCACGTTTTCCACCGCGGTGAGATCCTCCGCCTGCTTTTGGAAAACCGCTTTGCACGCCTTGGACCAGGAGCTGTATTGAAAGGCTTCGGTATTCGCCGAGCTGTAACGACCCGAGGGGCCCAAAAGGCCTTCGATCTCCATGGCGAATTGCCTTTGAACCTCCGCCGAGGTCCACCATTTCAGGAACTCCCAGGCGTCCTCTTTGCGATCGGACGACGCCATGATCATGGCGCCGGACGCGTTTGAAATCGCCGTGCGGTCGATACTGCCGTCCGCGCGCCGGGTGCCGGGGATTTGCGCGATATTCCACAAGCCCTCGATTTCGGGCGCCGCGACGGCGATTTCGTTGTAGAAGGAAAGCCCCGAAATCCCGATGGGCATTTCGCCCGTCCGAAATCTATTCAGGAAATTGTAGGTGAGCGGGAAGCCGTAGTTGGTATATAAGTTTGTGAAATAGCGGAAGGTCTCAATGGAATCCACGCCGTCGAGCAGGCAATATTCCCCGTCGTTGGCGTAAATTTCCAGACCCTTTTGCTTGTACATCGACATATACATGCCGACCAGCGTCAAAACGCCCGTGTTCGAAGTCACCATATTGCCGGCGTCCGTGGGAATTCCGAACTCCATGTTGTTTTTACTGAGCGCGGAGGACAGCGCGATCACGTCGTCCCAGGTTTCCGGCACCTTTACGCCGAGCTCTTCAAACACATCCGTGCGGTAGTACAGCACGGGGAAGGAGATCGTTTCCGGAAGGGCGTAAACCTTCCCGAGATAGGTAAATGGTATGCTGAGCGAAGCGTCGAAGCGATTCTTGATTTCGGCGTAATCGGGAAAATCCGAAAGCGGAACGGCGGCGTTTCGCATCGCGAAGTTGAAAACGTCCGGCGTGCTGTTGATCACAACGTCCGGGCCGACGCCCGCGACCTCCGCGCTGATAAGCGACGCCTGCACCAGCTGCACGTCCGCAAGGATCCCCTGCTTGGCGGTGAAGGAATTCGCGATCATATTGCGGACGATTTGCGCCTGCTCTCTGCCGCCGCCGATCCAGATCGTTATGGGCGCGGCATCGGCGTCGTCGTTCCCCAAATCGCCCATGCCCCGATAATCGGCAGAGAGCGAAAACAGCAGCTTTTTGGCCTCGAACAAAAGGTTGGAGAAAAAATTCTCCTTGGCGGCGGGCATTTCGTTTATCGTCCCGCCCACGCCGATGGCGTCGATGCGGAGCGGCTGCTGCTTCATGGTGCTGCATTGCGAGCTCAACGACCCGATGTTGGTTTTAAAATAAGAGAACTCGGACGGAATACAGTCGGGGTCCTCGTGCATTTTAAGCAGCTGCCTTACCAACGTGCGGATAAACGCCGCCGCGGCGTTGCCCTTTCCGCTGTAGCTTTCCAGCCAATCGGCGCAGACGTTGAGGGTGTCGGCCTGCACTTTGAGATCGGCGATCTCATCCGGGCACAAATAGCCGAGACGATAATCGCGCAGCAGATCGGGCTCGGCGCCCATGATAATCAAAAACCTGCGGAAGATATCGTTGAGCGAGTTCGACGTATTTTCAAGCAGTCGGATCACCGTATCCATGTCGCCGAGCGTCGCGACCATTCGGATCTCGTTTTCGCCTTTTTTGAGATGGAACAGGAAATCCTCTTCGCCGCTGCCGAGGGTGACCGTCTGCCAGTCGGCGTCGTACCCCACGGTGATATTCTGCGCTTCCCGGAAGGGAATTTCCCCGTTTATATACAGAGAGCGGGAAGAAACCGCGCCGATCGACGTGTTTTGTTTTGCGCGGAGATGGATTTTATAAAGCCCGTCGGCGGGGGCGTTTACCGTCCATGCGATGTAATCGCCCGCGCGGCTCCATTGCGAGCCGCCGATGCTGTTCAATTTCACGACGCCGGCGGAGAGCGGCTCGGTTATTGCGGAGCTTCTGTCCGATATGGGGTAAATCATGGTGGAGGATTTATATGCCGTATTTTCGGCTTGATAAATTTCCAACGCGCCCTTTACTTCGGTATATCCTTTTTGACCGTATTCTTCTTTGACCTTCTGATAAGGCTTGATCTGATTGACCGGCTTTAGAATTACCGAATCGATTTCGGCCGTGCCGCTTATGATCTCCAGTTCGAGCACGTCGTTCTTTCCGGTAAGATAAACGCCGAGGGGCTGCGCGTACGTCAAAGCCGTATCGTAAAGATAATTTTCGGTCATGCGCTCCGCCGGAACCTGTTCGGGGCGCAGATCGTTCCCGTATTTGTCCTGAATCAGGGGGGAAGTATCGCAATATTCATCGGGGAGCTTTACCGAATCGAGCTCGCTGTACGGCGCCTCCCCGTTCAGCTTGAACGCGACGGTCGTCCCGTCCTCGTCGTTGACGGGATGGGGCAAATACCGAACGACGACGTCGTAAAATCCGCTTTCGGCCGCCGGCAGTTCCCATTCAAACAGACCCTTTTCGTCTTTTGCCTGCTTGACGGAAAGCGTGATATTTTCCGTCGCGTCGGATTCTTCCCGGCTGTACCTGCGCAAATACGCGCTGTAGCTGTCGTCGCGTTCCGTTTCGGCTTCGCGCGCAGTCAGCATGGAGGAATCGACGGCGGCGGCGGGCTTTTCCGCTTTCCCGCAAGCCGCCGTAGATGCAGCTAAAATAAGTAAGGCTGTAACCAACGATACAAAGCGCTTCATCCGAACTTCCTCCGTGAACGGGACGGCAACGAGCTCCGCCCTGTCGACCCAATCCTTTCTACTATAAAAAACTACGATTTTTTAAAATTTCGGCAACAGGGCTCACCCCGCCTTGCCCCCGAAACCGCAAACGCACTTGCGCGCACGCAAGCCGGTCAAATCCAGTCGAAAACGCGCGCACCGCACCGCCGTTTCCGAAAGAATTGACATTAAATATCAATCAGCGGTCGTTGCAATTATACACTTTTTTTCGTATCTCCGGGTATCATTATATCATCCGCACGATATTCTGGCAATTCACATTGCTATGATAAATATGGACATTTATACGAATTTGCGTAGTCTACCCACATCATACTAAAAAGTGCCGCAAGACCGCTCGCGACCCGTCCGACAGAACGAAAAAGCCCCCTGAAAGAGCATTTCTCTCAGGGGGCAATATAAAATCCGCGATTTTTTGTCTCTGTGTTTTTTGATGTAAAGTGGTAAATCGAGGCTCTCCGAATTTGCGATTTGCCGTTACCCGTTGTCGCGCAGCTTCAGAGTTATGATGTAGTCACACTTATCGAACCTATATGACGAAGGCATACCGTAGACGTCCTCTGCGTAGCTTGTGCCCTGAAGCTTGACTGCTGCGTCATTTTCAAACAATAAGACTTGGTTGTTAAAGGAGGAATCGAACTTGCTTGCGTCTATGAACAGGCCGAATAACTTGCCGTCGCGAACGATTGCATCGCCAATATCGATGTCCTCTGTATGTGTACTCTTTGACGTTATCTCTTCAATTCCCATGTCATCGTTTACCTCGATCGACATTTCCAGTACTTTGTAATAGTAACTCGAGAGTTGCTTTTTGAAGCCTTCGACCTCAGAAGAACTGTATACTTCCTTTTTTACAGAGTATTTTACTGTTTTCGAACCCTTAGAGGGAGAATAAACAGGATATATCACTTCATCCGGACCTTCAGGTTTAGGGTCATCTTCCGGATGCCAATCATCATGAATGACAGTTACGGCATCGGGCTCGTTTTCGGCCTCCACCACGGTCCACAGCGCAGCAGAACCATCCTCCGAAATCAGTTGTTCGTTTCTTTTTTCTTCCTTCATTTGAATCTCTCCTTCTGTATTTTCATTTTCGCCTTTACAAGGCATTGCTCATTCGTTTTCGGCGACCCTTTCTATATCTCTGTAACATTTTACAGCTTTATAATATGACGCCGGATATTCAAACCGATTTGCGGCAATACCGCGAAATCTGCTGCGTATCGTTACCCATTTATTTACTCAAATAGTATAACATAAAACCGTGTGAATTTCTACCCGCAAATTAAAAAAATTGTGAAATCGCTTTCGGAAGCCTACGCTTTTTTATTGACAATCGCGCCGTCTGATACTATAATTGAGCTGTTCTTCAAAACAGATCAGGGGCGGCGCCGGTTCCTCGGCGGCTGCCGGAATAAAGGTTGCGGTGAGAAACATGAGCAATTCAGAGCTATCCGTTTTGGACTTCGGCGCGGTCGCGTCGGATACCGAGCTGCAAACGAAAGGCATCCAGCAGGCAATCGACGCCTGTTTCCGTCGCGGCGGCGGAAGGGTGATCGTACCGAAAGGGCGCTATCTGATCGGCGGGCTGCGGCTGCGTTCCCGCGTGACGCTGTATCTGCAAAGCGGCGCGGTGCTGATCGGCAGCCGCAACCCCGAGGACTACAACATTCTCCGCAACGATGTTTTGGAGCCGCTGCCACAGGAGGATTTTACCGACACCCTGTGGTGCGATGCATCGCATGACATCAAGGAGCGCGATTTTATCTACGTCCTCGGCAGTCGGTGGAACAATGCCATGATCCGGGCGGCGCACGCCGAGGATATCGCGATCATCGGCGAGGAAGGCGCGGTGATCGACGGCGCAGACTGCTACGATGCCGTCGGAGAAGAACATTACCGCGGCCCGCACGCCATCGCCTTTCACGATTGCAGAAATGTAATTTTACGGGGTTATACCGTCAGGCGAAGCGCAAACTGGGCGCACAATACGGTAAAATGCGTCAATCTGCTCTGCGAGGATGTGACGGTCGAAGCGGGGCACGACGGTTTTCATGCGACCTGCTGCCGCAATCTCGATATTCGCAACAGCAGATTTTACACCGGTGACGACTGTGTAGCCGGCATCGGGAACGTCAACGTCACCGTCGCCGACTGCGAATTGAATTCCGCTTGCAGCGCGATGCGGTTCGGCGGAACCAACGCGCTGATCAAACGCTGCCGTATGTACGGACCGGGCAGATACCTCTTCCGCGGCTCTCTGACGCTGGAAGAGAAGATCAGCGGCGTTGAAAGCGCGGGCGAAGTCGACGGACACCGCAGGAATATGCTGAGCGCCTTTACCTATTACGCCGATTTTTCCTTCCCGATCGAGGAACGGCAGGGCAACATTATCATCGAGGACTGCGTGATCGAACACGCCGACCGTTTCCTGCACTTCAACTATTCCGGAAACGAGCCGTGGCAATGCGGCCGGCCGCTTGAGAATATCACCTTCCAAAATATTCGGGCGTCCCATCTGAAACGACCCATCACCGCTTACGGCGACGCCGAGCATCCTGTAGAGCTGACCCTTTCCGGCCTGACCGTAACCGATTCGCCCGATTTTGAGGATAATGCGCTGATCTGGGCCTGCAATTACAGGCAAATCAACGTCGAAAACCTTTCGCTGTCCGGTATCGGCTACGACGCGCTTGCGAAGGTGTGGTCGGAGGGCGAGCTTCGCTTCCGCGACATTCATTCCGATATCCCGCCGGAACGTTATATCGTCCGGGCGCAGGAAAAGTTCTTTGCCAACGCGATTTAATAATTCCGGAAACAATAAAGCGGCACTTTCGGAGAGATACCGCCGTAAACCGATGTGTGTTCGACTTCCTTCCCGCTACACCTTCGGCGGGAATCTCCGCATCAGGCAGCACCCAAACGGTGCTGTCTCTTTTTTTGCCCCGCTGTCCGACCGCCCGAAAAGCCCTGTTTTACGGGATTTTTCACGCAATGGGTTTCATTGTCGGGAGGCGCAGGAGACAAATTGCAAACCGTAGTAAAATCGTTTTCAGGGGCAGAAAAAGCGCCGGAAGGCGGGTTGGCTTCCGGCGGGGTCAGGCCATGGTTTTGAGCATTTCTTGGGTTACTTCGCAGCGGGTGGGGCGGTTTTGGAGGTGGGCTTGAAATTCCGCCAGCATCGACTCGGACATGCGGCGGACTTCATCGCCGGAGCTGCCTGCGATGTGGGGGGTCAGGAAGCAGTTGGCGAGGTCGAAAAGCTGGCTGTCGGGCGGGGGCGGCTCCGGGTCGGTCACATCGAGCACGGCGGTGAGGTCGGGGCGCTCGCGCAGTGCGGCGCACAGATCGGCTTCCACGACCTGCGCGCCGCGCCCCGTGTTGAGGAAAACGGCGCCGCGCGGCATGGAAGAAAAGAGCGGATAGGTCAGAAGTCCCCGGGTCTGCGCGTTGTCGGCGAGGTGATTGGAGACGACGTTGCAGCTGCAAAAGAGCCGTTCGAGCGACGCTTTTTGCACGCCGAGCTCCTCCGCCGCGTCGTCCGGCAAAAACGGGTCAAACACGAGAACCGAAAAATCGTAAGCTTTCAGCAGCCGAATGACGCGTTTGCCGATCATGCCGGCGCCGATGATCCCGATTTTCGCGCCGTAATTGCCGCGGCAGAGCGACGCCTGCCGTTTGGCCTGCGCGTAATTGCCGCCGCCGGCGAGGCGCGCCGCCTGAAAAAAGCCTTTGCCGGCAAGCACGATCTGCGCGGTCGTATACTCCGCGACCGGCACGGCGTTTGCCGCCCATGCGCTGAAAACCTTCACGCCGCAGCGCAAAAAGGGCGCGGCGAACTGCCGCACCGTGCCCGCCGCGTAAAACACGCATTTCAAATTGGGAAGATACGTTTGAATTTCCGTTTCCGAAAGCGCCGGCATGCCCCAGGTCGAGAAGAGATACGCGGCGTCCGAAAACGCCGCCGGGTCGTTTGCCAGATCGCGCCGCCGGTAAACCGTCGCATCAAGCCGGGTCAGCGCCGCGATCGCGTCGATCACATCATCGGCGTAAACCCGGCGAAACGTCGCTTCGTCTTCGCACAAAAATACGGCTTTCATAGACTGTCCTCCGCGATTCGGCGCAGCGCCTCTGCTTCCGTCGGCAGGGATTCGATTTTGTCGTCCGGCATGAATTCGAGGAGCAGCGTCCGTTCCCCGGAAAAGCACCCGAGGTATTCCCTCCAAGCCGACGCCGCGGCCGCCAACGGGCGGTGCGTCTTCCCTTCCCAGTTGAACACGTGGATATGCGCGGTGTAGGGGGCGAGGAGCGCCGCGTACGCCTTGTTTTCCGCGACGGTGCGAAACGGGTCCGGCTGCCAGTACATGCCGAACCGGTCGGATTGCAGGGCTTCCATCAATTCGAGCGCCGCTTCCTTCGTATGCGTCCAGCTGCCGCCGTGACATTCGAGGCAGAGCCGGACGCCCCGCGCCCGCGCCGTTTTTTCCGCCGCCCGGCAGGCGGAAAACAGCGCTTCTTTTTCGCCCGCCGTGTATGCCTCGGGGTTTTTCTCGCCGCACCAGAGCCGCAGGACGTCCGTGCCGAGCAGCTTTGCCGCGTCGATATACCCGTCGAGCTCGGCGAGCGGCGAGGAGCCGAGGCGGAAATAGGTGCCGTAAGAAGAGCAACGGACGCCACACGCCTCTTGCAGGCGCGCAAGCCGCGCGAGGCCTTCGCGATCTGCACAGGGCGCGTGAACGTCGCTGCCCCATTCGATGCAGGAAAGTCCCGCCGCCCGCACCGCCCGCAGGATTTCCTCCGGCGTGTTTTTTCGAAACGAAACGGACGCAAGTCCGAACCGATACCGTTTCATGCGCATCGCACTGCGTTTGTCAGACGGATACCGTCTCGCCGGCGGGCAATTTTACGAGCTTCTCCCCGGCGAGTGCCCAGACCGTCGTGTCGGTCGGGTTATAGCAGCGGGTGCGGTCGACGGTGAAGACGAGGCGCTTGAAAGCCTCGGTATAGCGGTAGACCTCGATGTTGGTCGCGTACCAGACGTCGTTTTTGCCGGAAACCGTGTCCAGAAACGCGTCCATCACCTGCCAGTTATCGTCGCGCTCGAATTCGTAGGAATGTCCCCAGAGGTAGAAGAGCCACGGGTCGGCCTTGGGCGTGTCGTTCGCAAACTGCGCCGCGAGCTGCATCAGGCGCGGGTCGTTGTGGTGGCAGGTCGCCTCGAGCCGCAGCCAGTCGTCGGGCTGGCGGAAGGAGCCGTGCGCCCGGGTCGTCCGGCTGTACACGATCCCGGCGAGGCGCAGCGTCTCGACGACGGCATCGTTGAAGGTGCCGAAGGGGTACGCCATGCCCTGCACCGGCAGTCCGAAGAGCGTTTCGAGATTCCGGCGATCCTCTAAAACCTCGTGCAGCACCGTATCGCGCGTCTGGTATTCGAGATGCGGGTGGGTCAGCGCGTGGACGGCGATTTCCATGCCGCTGTCCGCGTAGAGGGCGAGCACGTCTGCCTGCGGCATCCGGCGGTGAATCTGCCCCGCGGGATAAACCGTGCCGGCGGGCGCAAAAAGGCCGGAATTGAGGTTAAAGGTGCCCTTCACCCCGTGCGCGCGCATCTTTTCGATCAGCGGCGCGTCCTGCTCGACGCCGTCGTCGTAACTCAGCGTCAGTGCCTTGGGCTTGCCGTCGGGGTAGCGCATAAAAATCCGCAGTTCTTCGCTCATCAAAATCGCTCCTTTGGAGAAAGATTTATTATTATGATAGCAGGAAATCCGCCGCGCGTCAATCAGAACGCGAAATAAGTTTCGGCGTTGCGGCAGCAGACGCCCTCGACGATCTGTTGCAGCGCTTCTTCGTCGTCGGGATATTCGCCGTCCTCCACCCAGGTCCCCAGCAGATTGCAGAAGATCCGGCGGAAATATTCGTGGCGCGGGTAGGAAACGAAGCTGCGCGAATCGGTCAGCATGCCGACGAAATTGCCCAGCACGCCGAGATTCGCGAGCGCCTTCAGCTGCGCCTCCATGCCGTCCCGGTTGTCGTTGAACCACCAGCCGGAGCCGAGCTGCAGCTTGCCCGCCACGGGGCCGCGCTGGAAATTGCCCAGCATCGTGCCGAGCACGTAATTGTCTTTCGGGTTCAACGCGTAAAAAATCGTTTTCGGCAGGCTGTCCGTCCGCTCCATGGTGTCGAGCAGCGCGGAAAGATCCTGTGCGAGACAAAAATCGTTCATGGAATCGAAGCCGGTGTCCGCGCCGAGCTGGGCGAAGCGGCGGGAATTGTTGTTGCGCAGCGCGCCGATGTGCAGCTGCATGACCCAGCCGCGTTTTGTGTACAGCGCCGCGCAGGCGAGCAGCAGCTCGGTCTTGTAGGCGGCGATCTCGGACGCCGTCAGTTCTTCGCCGCGCAGGCGTTTGGCAAAGACAGCGGCGGCGTCGCCCCGCGCAAACGCGACGGATTCGAGCGAATGGTCGGCAAGGCGGCAGCCGTTTTCGTGGAAGAAATCGACGCGGCGCGTAAGCCAGGCGACGGCCTGCTCGTAGGAAGCGACGCCGACGTCCGCCAGGTAGTCGCAGAAGGCGGGGCTGTCGATTTGCAGGAGCTTGTCCGGCCGGAAGGTCGGCAGGACGCGGGTCGCAAAACCCTCCCGCCGCAGCTGCTTGTGATACCGCAGGTCGTCGGCGGGGTCGTCGGTCGTGCAGAGGACTTCGACGTTTGAACGCCGGATGAGCGCCCGCGCCGAGAACTCGTCCGATGCGAGCCGACGGTTGCAGGCGTCCCAGATCTCGCGGGCGGTGCGGGAGGTCAGCGGCGTGTCGACGTCGAAATAGCGTTTCAGCTCCAGCGCCGTCCAATGGTAGAGCGGGTTGCCGACGAGCAGCGGCACCGTCCGCGCGAAGGCGCACCATTTTTCGTAGCCGTCGCCGTCGCCGGTGATCAGCCGCTCGTCGACGCCGTTGGAGCGCATCTGGCGCCATTTATAATGGTCGCCGCCTAAAAACAGCTCGGCGGCGTCGCGAAAGCGGACGTCCTCGGCGATCTGCCGGGGCGACAAATGACAATGGTAATCGAGGATCGGCAGGTCTTTTGCGTAGGTGTGATAGAGCCGACGCGCCGTCCCGTTTTTGAGCATGAAATCTTCCCGGATGATTCCCATACGCGCCCCCGGTTCAGGCGAGCCCCCAGCTGCGAAGCCGGGCGTAGCTGCGGCGCAGGCAGTCGAACGGGTTTTCCCCGTTGCAGTCGTCCTGCTCGACCAGCATGTACCGGGTGCCGCTCTGCTCGGCCGCCTGAAACACGCGGTCAAAATTGATGTTCCCCTCGCCGATGACCGCCATTTTGCGGCCGTAAGCGAAATCCTTCAAATGGATACAGGGGACGCGGCCGGCAAGCAGCTCGAGGTACTGCGCCGGGTCGCCGCCGCCCGCCTGCACCCAAAAGGTGTCGAGCGTGATGCCCATTTCCGCCGGGGCGAAGTCCTCCGCTAACTTTTGCAGGATCGTCCTGTCCCCGATTTTCCGGAATTCGTAATCGTGGTGGTGATACATGAAGTATTTGCCGCCCTGCCGCAGCGCCGCGGCGACCGGCTTATAGGTATCGAGAAACGCGTCGTAATGCTCGGCGTCGGCGCCGAAATCGAAAAAGCCCAGACCGATATAGTCGCAGCCGAAGCGGTCGTGATCGCGGATGACCCGCTGCGTGTCGTTTTGCAGCGCGGCGGGCGGGGTGTGGGTGATCACGCACCGCAGCCCGTTTTTTTGCAGCTCACTGCGCAGCCAGTCGGCATCATACGCACAGGTGCCCGACACCTGCACGCAGCGATAGCCGATGTCGGCGATTTTTTTCAAGGCTTCGGACAGCCCGGATAAATCCTGACAAAAGTCCCGCACGGTAAACATTTGCGCGCCGATTTCCATGTTTTTATCCTCCGATCGCATTTACAATTTTTTTCAGCGCCGCGCAGGCGAAATCAAACGCCGCGTCGGCGGAAGCAAACCGTTGTGTCGCGATGCCGCTGGTCTCGCCTTCGCGTTCAAGTCCGGCAAGTCCCGCAAAATCCGTCAGGTGCGGCTCCAGCGTCAGCGCCGTCCCGCCCTGCGCGAGAAAGGCCCGCACGACGGTCGGCAGGGCGCCGTCGCCCTCCCCGGCGGGGACGACACAGCCGTCGCGCTTCGCGTCCTTGATATGCAGATAGCAAATAAAATCGTGCAGCTGCTCCCACGCCGCCGTCGGCTCGACGCCGCACTGCACAAAATTCGCGGGGTCGAAAATGCCGCGCAGCGCCGGCAGCGCGCGGAAAAGCTCGAGGCAACGCCCGGGCGTGTCGCCGTAAATCCCCTTTTCGTTCTCGTGACAGAGCGTGACGCCGCTGCCACGCGCGAGCTCGAGGCATTTGCCGAGCCGGTCGATCACCTCGTCCCGGTAGCGCGCGGGCGGCTCGCCCTGCGGGATATAAAAGGAAAAAAGGCGAATGTGCGCGGCGCCGAGGGTTTGCGCCGTCTGTAATAGGCGCTTGAATTTCTCGAGGTGGGGCGCGAAGGCGTCACCGGCGCCGATTTTGCCGATCGGCGAGCCGACCGACCAGACGCGCAGGCCGTTTTCGTCGAGCCTGCGCCGAACCTCCCGCACCTTTTCGGGCGCGAGGTCGGAGACGTTTTCGGCGTCGACGCCGCGAATTTCCAGCCCGTCGAGGCCGTTTCGCAGCAGCGCGGCGATCTGCCCGTCGAGGTCGGCGCTCGCCTCGTCGGCGAAGGCGTAAAGGGCGACTTTTCGCATCGTCACACCCCCGCGTAGGCGGAAAAACCGCCGTCGATGGGCAGGACGACGCCGGTGATAAAGCCCGCCGCCTCGTTGTTGAGCAGGAACAGCAGGCCGCCCTCCAGCTCTTTTGCCTCGCCGAATCTGCCCATCGGCGTCGCGGCTAAAATTTTGCCGGTGCGGGGCGTGGGGGTGCCGTCCTCGTGAAACAGGAGCTTCGCGTTTTGCTGCGTCGAGAAAAAGCCGGGGGCTAAGGCGTTGACCCGGATCTCGACCTTGCTGAAATGCACCGCCAGCCACTGCGTCAGGTTGGAAACCGCCGCCTTGGCGCCCGAATACGCCGGAATCTTCGTCAGCGGCGTAAAGGCGTTCATGCTCGAAACGTTGAGGATATTACAGCCCGCGCGGCCGATCATCTGCTTCGCGAAGGCCTGCGTCGGCAGCAGGGTGCCCAGAAAATTGAGGTTGAAAACAAAGGACACGCCGTCGGCGTCGAGGTCGAAAAAGCTCTTGACGTCGGCGTCGAGGTCGCCCGGCTCGAAATACTCCTTGTCGGTGGTCGCGCGCGGGTTGTTGCCGCCCGCGCCGTTGACGAGAATGTCGCAGGGGCCGAAGTCCCGCGCGACCGCTTCTGCCGTCCGGTCACAGGCCGCCTTGTCGAGCACGTTGCAGGCGTAGGCCTTCGCTTTGCCGCCCTCCGCCGTGATCTGCGACGCGACGGCAGCCGCCGCCTGTTCGTTCAAATCGAGCAGCGCGACCTTCGCGCCCGCCCTTGCCAGCGTGCGGGAGAACGCCGAGCATAGCACGCCGCCCGCGCCGGTGACGACGGCGACCTTGCCGGTCAAATCGGTGTTCAATACGTTTTTTTGCATGACGCGTTATGCCTCCCTTGCCGCCTTTTCGCAGGCCTCGAACAGCCCGCTGATATACGCCGCGCCGAGCGCCCGGTCGAAAAGGCCGTAGCCCGGTTTGCCGGTCTCGTCCCAGATCATGCGGCCGTGGTCGGGGCGGACGTAACCGTCGAAGCCGACGTCGGTCAGCGCCCTGACGATCTCATACATATCCATTCGCCCGCAGGCCGACTGGTGGCCGCTTTCGACAAAGCTGCCGTCGGGCAGCAGCGCGACCTGCCGCAGGTGCAGAAAGGCGATGCGCCCCATTTTGCCGTACTTGCGCACAAGGGCGGGGACGTCGTTGAAATCGGCGCAGCCGAGCGAGCCGGTGCACAGGCAGAGGCTGTTGGCGGGGCTGTCGACGATTTGCAGCAGCCGGTCGAGGGCGGCTTCGTCGGTGACGATGCGAGGCAGGCCGAAAATCGGATAGGGCGGGTCGTCGGGGTGGATCGCCATCTGCACGCCGCAATCCTGCGCGACGGGGATGACACGGCGCAAAAAGGCTTCGAGATTGCGCCACAACCCCGCCTGCCCGAGCCGCCCGTAGGCGGCGAGCAGGTCTCTGACCTCGTCCTGCGTGTAGCTCGCGTCCCAGCCCGGCAGGTGGATGTCCTCCTGCAGGGGGTCGAGCTCGGCGAGCTGCGTTTTGTCCAGCACAAGGCTTGTCGAGCCGTCGGGCGCGGCCTTGTCGAGCTGGGTGCGCGTCCAGTCGAAGACCGGCATAAAGTTATAGGTGATGCACTTGACGCCGTACTTCGCGCAGCGGCGGATATTCTCACAGTAAACCTCGGTCAGCGCGGCGGCGTTCTCCGTCCCGAGCTTGATCTCCTCGGGGACGGGCACCGATTCCACCACGTCGAAAACAAGGCCGTTTTTTTCTGCCTGCCTGCGAATGGCGGCGAGGCTTTCCTCGGGCCAGACCTCGCCGGGTTTCACGTCGTAAACCGCGCTGACGACCGAGCGCATGCCGGGGATCTGGCGAATGTAAGACAGGGGGATCGGGTCGCTTTCCCCGTACCATCGAAAGGATAATTTCATTCGGCGTTTCCTCCGTTTTTTTACCAGTTGACGCTCCAGCGCGCGAGATACCCGCCCCCGTCCGAGGTCGGTTTGCCGCCGGTCGGCTTGCCGCCGGAGCTTGCCGCGCGCGAGGCGAGCATCCGGTCGAATTCCCGGCTGTCAAAGGGCAGCTTGACCGGGACGTTTCCCTTCCACGCCGACAGATACGCCGCGTTGGAGATCGTCAGCTCCCGGATGCCCTCGACCCCCGGAGCGAGCAGCGGCGCGCCGGTCAGAATGGCGTCGGCAAAGTTGCGCAGAATGCCGTTGTGCGAGCTTCCGGCGTTGTCCGGCGAAAATTCTTCATAGTCGGTCGGAATCTGCGGGAAGGATTCGACGGAATGGAAGCAGACGTCCCGCTCGTCCTGCGCGAGGGTGTAGTGCTTGAGCGTGCCGTTCTCCAAAACGAGCTTGCCGCGGGTGCCGGAAATTTCGAGCCGGTTCGTGCCGGGGTATTCGCCGGTGGAGGTCAGGAAGGTGCCTGTGGCGCCGTCGGCAAAGCGGGCAAAGATCGCGACGTCGTCCTCCACCTCGATGTTGTGGTACTTCGCCACGTCGCAGAAGGCCGTGATCTCCTGCGGCATGCCGCAGATCCACTGCCAGAGGTCGAGGTTGTGCGGCGCCTGATTCAGCAGCACGCCGCCCCCTTCGCCCGACCAGGTGGCGCGCCAGTCGGCGGAATCGTAATATTGCTGCGTCCGATACCAGTTCGTGACGATCCAGACGCTGCGTTTGAGCGCCCCGAGCCTGCCGCTTTTCACGAGCTGACGCGCGCGGGCAAACAGCGGGTCGGTGCGCTGGTTGAACATGACGGCGAAGACGAGATCCTGCGTTTTGGCGTAGGCGTTCAGCGCCGCCGCCTTGGTGACGGTGACGTCGACCGGTTTTTCCACCAGCACGTGCCGCCCCGATCGCAGCACCTGCTGCGCGATGTCACAATGCAGCCGGTGCGGGACCGCGACGATCACCGCGTCGAGCGCCGCGTCAACCAGCATCTGCAAATAGTCGGTAAAAACGGGGACGTCCGGGAACGACGCCTTGCAGCGGGCGACGCGTTCGGGCGCGATATCGCAGAGGGCAGCGAGCTGCAGTGCGCCCGCCTTGCCGGAAGAAAGGCTCTGCGCGTGGGCGTAGCCGATGTTTCCGACCCCGATGATTCCGGTTTTTACCTTGTTCATGCTGATTCCCCCGTTTATTTCTGGCCGCCGTAAGACCCGCTCGTGTCGGCGAAAACGGTTTTCGCGTCGGTTTTCCTGCGGGAAGTTGCCACCCGCTTTTGCAGTTCGTCGTAATACAGGTTTTCGTCAAACGGAAGCTCCACCGCTTTGCCGAGGAAGGCGGAAAGGTGCATCGCGTTGGAGAGCGTCAGGCCGTTGATGCCCTCGCTGCCCTCGGCGATCAGCTTGCCGCCGCGCAGAATGGCGTCCGCCCAGGCGTTCAGCACGTCGACGTGCTGGGGGTTGTCGCCGTCGGTCTCGACGACGCTGCGGGTGCTGTTGACGGTATCGAAAAGGCCGGTGTTGGTTCTCGAAAAGACCGGCTCGGGCATTTCGTATTCCTCGAGCAGCAGCTTGCCGCCCTCGACGACGATCTTCGCGCGATCCATCTGGATTTCAAAGCGGTTGGTGCCGTGGGCGTCGCCGGTGGAGGTGATAAAGACGCCGGTCGCGCCGTTCGCATATTCCACGTAGGCGGTGACGTCGTCCTCCACCTCGATGTCGTGCCATTTTCCGAAATGCAGGTGCGCTTCGACCCGCACCGGCATGCCGCAGATCCACTGCCACAGATCGAGCTGGTGGGGGCACTGGTTGAGCAGGACGCCGCCGCCCTCGCCCGCCCAGGTGGCGCGCCAGTTGCCCGAATTATAATACGCCTGGGGGCGGTACCAGTTCGTGATGATCCAGTTCGTGCGGCGAATCTGCCCGTAATCCCCGGAATCGACGAGCTCTTTGAGCTTGCGGTAAATGCGGTTGGTGCGCTGGTTGAACATCACGCCGAAGACCACGTCGGGGTGCGCCGCCGCGACCTCGTTCATCTCGCGCACCTGCCGGGTGTAGACCCCGGCGGGCTTTTCCACCATCACGTGAATGCCGCGCGTCATGCAGGCGATCGCATATTTCGGGTGGTCGTAGTGCGGGACGGCGACGATGCAGGCGTCGAGCAGGCCGCTGTCGAGCATCTGCATCGCGTCGGAAAAGCAGGACACCGCCCCACCGCCTTCCTGCGCACGCAGCCACGAAAGGCGTTCGGGGTTGACGTCGGCGACCGCCGCGAGCGTGAGATCCGGGCACTTCCCGCTTAAAATATTCCCGGCGTGGGCGGAGCCCATGTTGCCGATCCCGATGATTCCCACCTTGATTTTCTTCATGAAAAACCCTCCAGATTTCGTTAATGATTTACAAATTCCGGTTTTGAAATCTATTCAAAACAGAGTGAATTCACAAAAATATTGCAATATGGCGCCGATTGTATTATACTGAAACGGGAAAGGGGCGACGCAGAATGGAAGTCCGCTATCAGTTTGCAAAAAACGGGATTTGGATCAATCACATGCTCGACGAGCGCCCCGATCCGGCGGAATTTCGCATGCACGCGCACACGGTCGCGGAGCTGTTTTATTTCATCTCGGGCAACGGCGTGTTCCACATCGAAGGCACGGAGTATCTGCTGCGGCCGGACGATATCCTGCTGATGCGCCCGCGGGAATCCCATTACATCGAGCTGAAAAGCACGGCGCCCTACGAGCGGGTCGTCATTTCCTTCCCGCTGCAGCTTTTCGAGACAATCGACGCCGAAGGTCGGCTGACGGAGCCCTTTTTGCGGCGGGACAGCGGAAAATTGAACCTCTACAAATCCTACGAATTCACCGGCAGCTCGACCACGCACTACATCAACGGCATCCTTTCCTGCTCGCAGGACGATTATCTGGGTGTGCTTTCCCATTTTCTGCCGCTGCTCAACGAGATCCGCATGATCTTCCCCGACAAAACGGAGGACAGCGTGGACGACACGCTGGAATACCGGATCATCCGATATATCAACCAGAACATTCACACCGAGCTTTCGCTCGAACACCTCTGCAAGAAGTTCGCCGTCAGCAAGCAGTACCTTTGCAGCATGTTCAAGAAGTCCACCGGCGCCACCGTCTGGCAGTACATCACCGCCAAGCGGGTGATCACCGCCCACCAGCTCCTCGCCAAGGGCGCCAAGGCGACCAGCGTCTTTTCCCAGGTGGGCTTCAACGATTATTCCTCGTTTTACCGCGCCTACGTCAAGCACTTCTCCGCGTCCCCCAGTCAGCTCGGCTCCGCCGATCCCCTGTCCGACGCCGACCGCGATATCACGCAGGTCTGAAGCAATTTCATTCTACCATGTTCCCGGGTAAAATACGATTGTTTATCGAACGCAAAAAAGATTGCAAATCGTCCGGGGCATTTTAAGAGAGTTCGAAGCCGAACACGCGGAAATCGGGGGCGCCGTGGGTCGAAAGGGGGATCAGCCGAACCGACTTCACCCGCCAGTCCACCGCATGCAGGACAAACCGTTGGTGCGAATTTTCGCACCGGATGATCTCCTGCCTGCCGGCGCTGTCGGTCCCGACGATTTGATAACTTCGCAGCAGCGTTTCCGGAAGTCGGAAGCGCTTTTCTTCTTTTCGGATAAAAAAGGGCATATTGTGATAATTGCGGTTCAGATCGCTGTCGAAAACCAGCCGAATCTGCCGCACCGGCGTGTCCTCGTCGAAGGTGTATTCGATGAAATCGCCCGGCGCGCCGACCCAGAGGTTTTCCTCGCCCCGCTCGACGCCGTTGCGCACGACCTCGGCGCTGCAATGCGCCCGCAGGGAGAGCGGCGCGACCGCCCGGCGGTGCCACGGCAGGAAGCAATCGTCCTGCATCAGGGTGTCTTGCAGCTTCGGAATGTCGATTTCCCGGATATCCCGGTTTTCGTGGATCGCCTGCGCCACCGCCGTACCGAGCGCCTGCCCCAACACGCCGCAGGTCGCCATCACCCGCGAGGAGCTCAGCGCCGCATGCGTCACGCTGATGTTGCGCCCGGCAAAGACTAAATTTTGCTTGTCGGCGGAGATCATACAGCGCAGCGGCAGACCCCACGGCTCGGGCGCCGGGTGGTAGATCGTCGGGTAGCCCGCCGTATAATAAAAGCCTGCGGGAAAATGATCGTCCATTTTCCAGCCCGCGTAAGCCACCAGATCGTCAAACCGACCCTCCGCCTCCACGTCGTTCTGCGTGACGGTGTATTCACCGACGTACCGGCGGCTCTCCCGCTTGCCGGGCAGGAAGCCGATCCATTCGAGCTCCCAGTTCTCCGCGCCGTGGTCGCCCTTGTTCTTCATGTGATCCCAGACGCCGTAGACGATTTTCAAGCATTCCTCGCGGCAGCGGTCGCTGTCGTGAATGCAGTCCCACTCCCCGCCGACCTCGATCCACCAGAAATTGGTGTCGAAATTGTGGTTCCGGTGGGGCAGGTCGGCGTCGGTTTCGTAGGTATACGCCCAGTCCGGTTTCCGGAACGGGACGGGGTGATCGGTTTCGCGCGCCTGAAACAGGCAGCTCATGCCCATGGTCTTGCGGTCGGCGACGTCGGGCGGAATCGTCTCCCCGAATTCCGCCTTCGCCTCGCGGCCGTACCGGTAACGCGCGCCGGACAGCGGCGCTAAGATCGAATCGCCGGAGCAGTCGGCGAAATAGGTCGCCGTCACGGTGTGGAAGGTTTCGGCGTTGGATTGCCACGCCGTCACGCTGCAAATCCTGTCCCCCTGCGTTTTCGCGTCGAGCACGCTGCTGTTGAGCAAAACGGTCAGGTTCTCCTGCCCCATGGCGGCGGCGTACAAAACAGCGTCCCACAGCGGGTATTTCAGCCCGGGATTCTGATAAAAATTCTCGAGCTCCAATTCCTCGATGATGCCGGTCTCCCGGTTGTCCTTTCCGTGAGCGCCGCAGATGTGCATGCGCACCTCGCTCGAGGCGTTGCCGCCCAGCACGGGGCGATCGTGCAGCAGCACCACGCGAATGCCGTGCCGCGCGGCGGCGAGCGCGGTACAAAGCCCCGCCATGCCGCCGCCCACCACGCAAAGATCGGTTTGATAGGTCAGCGTTCTCATTTCGTCTTTTCCCCGCTTTCTTCCGCTTCATATTGCCAAAGCGCGTAACCCCGCTTTTTTCCGATGTGCGCGTGCGCGAGCCCGTCCGCCGATGAAAAATCGAGCGAGACGTCCTGCCCGCAGTTGCTGCACAGCAGCGTGGCGCGCGGCGCGGGTCCGTCCGGTTCGCCGGGCAGCGGCAGGGTGATCTCCGCCCGGTCGGTGTATTCCCGAAACAGAAGGAAATAGCCCGCGCCCGGTCGGTCGCATATTACGTGAAATCCCGTCAGCGCGGCGCCGTCCGGCGATTCGCCGACCGGGCAGACCTGCGCCGCGGAAAACCGGCGGCGGTGTGCGCGCCAGACCGCGAGAATTTCCCGCAGCGACGCCTGTTCTTCCTCCGCCAGGCCGGACAGCTCCATCCAGAGCAGCGGGTTGGCGACCATCGCCACGGCGAAGAGATAATCCGCCGAATAGGCGGCGGGGGCGAGCGGGTCGTCCCCGTAAACTTCGACGTTGCGCCGGTTGTTGAGCACCTCGATCTGCAGCCGCTGCGCCGGCAGGAAGCGGGCAAGCTGCCACAGATTTTTGAGGGTGTTGTGCGGCCAGTAATTTCCCCAGTCGGTGTACCGGTTTTCGACGAAGAGCGTGCCGTGCTCCTTGTGCCAGAAATAGCCCGTCCGCCGACCGGCGGTGATGTCTAAATTGAAGGTCACGGCGCCGTCGGTGCGCGCCGTCACGGCGTCCAGCAGCTTGCGGTATCGCGCCTCCGCCGTCTGATTTTCAAGGCGGATGCCGTCCAACTTGAAAAACCGGATCCCATACGCCTGCCAGAGCGCCGTCAGCGTGTCGGCGTCCCGCTCCCAGTTTGCGAAATCGTCGGCGGAATCGGGCGAAAACCACAGTCCCAGCGCAACGCCGCGCCGCGCGGCTTCGGCGGCGAGCGGCGCAAGGCCGTTCGGAAATTTGTCGGGGTGTACCCGCCAGAAATCGTTGTCCGCCTGATAATAGCCGCCGTCCCAGGCGCCGTTTTTTTGCAGGCAGGAGTTGGCGGTGACGCCCTGCTGCCACCCGTCGTCGAGCTGTACGGCGTCGATCCCGAGGTCGGCAGCCCGCTCGATCTCCCGGCGCACAAAGGCTTCGTTCAACGCGCCGTCCTGATTCCGGTCGCCCCAGGTGTTCGACAGGCAGAAGGTCTCCCGCTTCGCGCTTTCGCCCCGCTGCCGCTGATAATACGCCTTGTAAAGCGTTTGCAGCTCTGCGGCGGCGCCGACGCCGACGGTGACGTCATACCCCTGCGCGGCGTCGTCCGCACAAGTCCCGACCCGCCCCATCAGGCGGACGCGGTTTTTGTCGGCGCAGAGGAAATCGCCCTGCTCCGCCCGGTAGCTCGGCAGCTCCCGCAGCAGCAGCAGCGCCGCGCCGTTCAGGTAATCCTCGACGAAAAAGAGGGTGCCGTTCATGCGCAGCTGACCGCCCGTCCAAAGCAGGCGGCTTTCCTCCTGCACCAGGGTGTCGCGCCCGTCGGTCTGATCGAAAAGCCGCACCGCCCGGACGCGGAAGTGCCGCCCCTTCGGCAGGGCGATCTCTTCGAGGAGCTCCCGCTCGGCGTCCGGCAGCCGCAGCGTGTAAAACGGGAGCGCCGCGCGCACGGACAGCGAAATTTCCGCCGGCGCGCCGCATCGGCGCTCGAAGGTCAAAACCGCGCGCAGGCCGTCGCCGTCGGGCAGGTTTTCCGTCTGAAGCCGGGGCGCCGCATCGGCGCCGCAAAGGCAGGCGCCGGCAGCCCCCTGCCAGACGCAGCCGCCGCGCTTGTCGGTCAGGGATTGCGCGTACAGGCCGGACGCGTCCAGCCGGAACGACCGTTCAAACAGCTCGTTGCCGATGCACAGCCGTTCCTTTTCGTATCGGATATAACAGCCCTTCCATTCCAAAACGTCCGCCTCCCCGCTTGGCAAAGACCGACGATTGCGCTGTGTCAACGTCGGTCTTTTTGCCGTCAGGATTTTTCCTGTTCTTTCGATTGTTTGCGTTTGGAGAATACCGCCGCCGCGCCCGAAGCGCCCGCCAGTCCGAGGCACCAGGGCAGCGGGTTCGCCTCGCCGCCCGCGGGCAGCCCGACGTCGTCCGTCGACGGGAAATCGCCGTCGTCAAAGTCCCCGAGCCCGCCGGATCCGCCGTTGCTGTCGACGCTGCCGCTGTAACCGCCGGACGGGATGCCCTTGAGCAACGGCGTCGCGACGTCGTCCTCGCCGGAATTGCTGTACCCCTCGTTATAGGGCACAAGGCCGGGGCCGAGGTCGAGGAAATCCTGATCGATGCGCAGCGAAACGTGCACCGGGTCGACGGAATAATCCAGCATTTCCCGCACGTTGCCCGAGACCGAAATGGTGTTGAGCCCCGCTTTCAGGCGCAGGCGGGTGTAGATGGTGCGGTAGCCGAGCGTGAATTCCAGCTTGTATTTATCCACCGTGTTCACCATGACGGCGACGTGCCCGACAAAGTATTTCAGATTCAGGGTGTTGTCGCCGTAGGAATCGGTGGCGCGCAGGGCGATCGCGACGTCATACGTCCCGTCCGCCGGGGCGATCACCTTGTAATGGACAAAATGGATATAGCTCATGTTGTCCCCGTTCAGGGAATCGTACGTGATGTCGTAGGTGATGGAATTCTGGGTGTTGTTTTCGTCCCGCAGACCCACAAAACCGCCGGAGCTGTTGTAAAGGTCGTGGGTATAGTAGGAGAACAGGGAATCCTCCGCCTCCACGCGACCGCCCATCGGCGCGCTCGGCGTGACGACACTTGGCACGGCGAGGTAGTCCTGATCGAGCCAGAAGAAGGCTTCCTCGACCTCGTTCCACAGGAAGGCCTTGCCGTCCGCCTCGGTCAGGTCGGCAGTAAAGCCGGTGACGCGGATCTTGTTTTCGCCCTGTTTGAGCTTGAGGGTGACGGAATCCCAGATCATCGCGTTTTCGCGGGTGGAAAGGATCGGGATATCGACGACGCCCATGCCCGCGACGTCCTCGTTCGCCAGGACGACGACGTGCGCCGTTTTGTCATAATACTGTGCCTTGTTCGCGCCGTAAACGCCGTAACGAACCCGGACGTTGACGGGATATTCGCCGTCGGCGGGCGCGTAGACGGTGTAGAGGGTGTAGGCCATGCGGGTGTTGTCGAGGCCGTTCTTGCGGATCTCGTCGAGCGTCTGCGCGACGCCCATCACCGGGTCGCTGTTGGCGGCGCCGCCCGAATAGCTCCCCCAGGAGGAGGTGCCCCGCTTCATCATGTTCGTCAGCGAATTTTCGGCTTCGATGCGGGTGAAGCCCGCGTCAAACGGGTCGATCTGCTGCTCTGCCAGCTTGACGCCGCCGCGCAGCATCACATAGAAGAAGTTGGAGACCGTGCCACCCGTTTCCTGTTTGGGAGAAAGCAGGCCGGTGAAGGTGATGACGTGCTGCCCCTGCGTGAGGTAGACGATGTAATCCGCCTCGACGCCGTGGCTCGCGTCGCCCTTGCCGGCGCCGTCCGTGCTCGGCAGACCCGGCTTTTTGGCGGGGTTGACGCTGTCGACCAGCACGCCCATCGTGAGGATTTGCGTCGCGCTGTAACGCAGGGTCGGAGAAATGTTGTAATACCCGTCGACCGGCGCGTCAAACGTCATGGCGAAATACGGCAACGCGGACAGATCGCGCATGCGCAGGGTTTCCGCCGTCTCGTCGGTCACGCCGCCGTAGTTCAGCCCCCAGAAGTCGGAATTCCCGTCGGCGGAGGGCGTCATGTTCTGGTAAAAATGGCTCTTTGCCGCCGCGTTGGCGTCGAGCTTTTCGGTCGTCACGGGCAGGCCGGTAACGCCCGCCGGAATGTCGAGATAGTCGATCGCAAAGGTGTTGTTGCCGTTGTTCTGGGTGGCGTTTTCGTTGCGATACGCCAGGAATTCCGCCGAAAGCCCCGTCAGGCGCAGGATATTCCGACCCTTTTTCAGCGGCACCGAAAGGGGGACCGTCTCGTTCACGTTGGCGCTCGAGCCCGCCGGAGCCGTTGTGACGACGACCTCCTGCGGCGCGCCGTCGTTCACCATCATGTGAATGGCGGGGTTGCGGTCGAGGCCGTAGGGCAGATAGCGGAAGCGAACCTTGATCTCATAGGTGCCGTCGGCTTCGGCGTCGAGCAGGAACTGGGCGAAGGGGGTCTTTTCGCGATCCAGCGCCCGCTCCATTTCGTCGGGCGTTTGAATCGCGCTCCCCTGATTGTAGGGCAGCGTCAGCGCGAAATTGCCGGAATAGCGGCCGTCCGCGTTGCTGTCCGCCGCGTAGAGATTGCCGTCGCCGTAGTCCTCCGCCTCGAGCCGCGCCGGACCCGCAGCCGCCGAGACCGGCGGCGCAAAGCTGTCCGGGCTGCGCTGGCTTTCCGCCATCGTGACGCCGCCGCGCAGAATGACGTGGTAGAAATTCGTCACCGGGGTGTTATTCTCCGGCGCCGGCTGCAGCAGACCGGTGTAGGCGACGGTGTACTCCCCCTGCTCGAGATAGAGGATGTAATCCGCCTCGGCCTGCTTCGCGGTCTTGCCGCCGTTCGAGGTCGCCGGCAGCAGCGGCTTTTTTTCGGGGATTTCGCCGTTGATCAAAATGCCCATTTCCACGGTTTCGGCGGCGTAATACCGCACCTGCGGCGCGAGGTTATAGTAACCGCTCACCGGGACGTTGAGGGTCAGCGAGAAATAGGGGACGTTCGCGAGGTTGCGCACCGACAGCGAATCGGGCGTGACGCTCCCGACGGCGGTGTAGCTCAGCCCCCAGATGTCTTCGTTGTCGCCGCTTTTGGTGCCGTGCGCGATATACTGCGCGCTCTTGGCGGCCTGCGAAACGCGGTTCGGCAGCACGCCGACGACGCCGGCGGGGATCTCGAGATAGTCGATGATAAAGGAGCCGATTTTATTTGTGCCGATCGCCGCGATCACGTCGGCGGTCAGGCCGGTCAGCCGCAGGATATTCCGCCCCGCCGCGAGCGCTGCGGTAAAGGTGAGGGCTTCCCCGTCGGCGCCGCCGCCCGCCGGCGTCGTCAAAGCGAGCTTCTGCGGCGCGCCGTCGTTGACGAGCAGGAGAACGGTGGGGTTCGGGAAGGCGGCATACGCCGTATGGCGGATTCGCACCTTCAGCTCGTAATCGCCCGCTTCCTCGGCGTCGAGGAAGAACTGCACATAGGGCGTGCGGGTGGCGTCGATCGCCTCGGCGATCTCGTCGTCCGACTGAATCTGGTCGTTTTTCGTGCCCCAGAGCTCCCAGCCGTACCCGCCCGAGAGCTTGTTTGTGTCGGCGTTTTCGCCTTTGACAAAGAGGTTCGCGTCGCCGTATTCTTCGGCTTCCAGCCGCGCGGGTCCCGTCCCGGGCGCGGGCGCGTCGGGCTCCTCCCCGCTGGCGGGCAGAGCAAGAAAAGCTGTTGACGTCATAAGCAGCGAAATGGCCGAAAGCAGCGAAAGGAATCGCTTGCGTAGGGTCATTCTTCATCATCCTTTCCTCATATCATGGAAGTTTCGCGCGGCAAATGCGCCGCGTAGCACCGTCGCAAAACGGGATCTATTTGCCCAGAATCGTGTCGCGCATTCCGCGCAGGTCGGCCGCGTCGACCTTTTCGCTGAAATCCGCGTCCGCGGCGAGATAGGCGGCGAAGGCACAGGCAGGCGCGTCGGGCGCGACCGCGGCGCCGATCTGCACGAGGTCGAGGACGTCGGCAAGCGCGTCACGGTTCAGGTCGTTCAGATAGACGATCGTCACGCGGCCGCCCCCGTCCGGCAGCGCGTCCGCGGCGGGCAGTTTAAAGATGAAATTGCCGTTCGCGTACTGCGCGCGCTGGTAGGTATAGCCTTCGCCCGCGCCGTACTCGATGCCGAGCACCGGGGTCAGCCCTGCCTGCGCCGCCGTCACGGGGACGGTGAGCTCCGTTTCGGGCTCGACGAGGCCGGCGGGCAGCGTCGGGGTGATCCCGTCGGTCACGACCGCCGTCTCGAGCCGGAAGGCGCTGTGGGTGTGCTGGGTTTCGGCGACCGTCAGCCCGCCGCGCAGGTAGACGCGCAGGAAGGCGCCCACCGGCGTTTCCGCGCCGGCGCCGGTTTCGGGCTTCTCGGAAAGCACGCCGGTAAACGTGAAGGTGTATTCGCCTTTTTTCAGATGGAGGACCCAGTCCGCCGCGCCGGGGTTACGCGCGCTCTCGCCGTTGTTCGGGGTCGCGTTGAGCATCGGCAGCTCGCTGTCCGCCGGTTTTTGCCCGTCGACGAGAACCCCCAAACGGACGGGGTTGACGGCATAATACTTGATTTCGGGCGACACGCTGTAATACCCGTCCGCCGGAACGTTGACCGTCAGCGTGAAATACGGCACGCCGGAAACGTTTTTCGCCGAAAGATTTGCGAGCGTCACGTCGCCGCCGTCGGCATAGCTCAGGCCGTAAATATCGTCGTTATCGGGGCTCTTCGTGCCGTGCGCGTAATCCTTGGTGTCCCGCGCGCGGAACTTGGTCTCGTTCGGCAGAACGCCCGTCACGCCGGCGGGAACGTCGATATAGTCGAAGCGGAAGGTGTCGTTCAAGCCGTTGGAATATTTGTTGCCCGTCCCGTGTTCAAAGGCGTAATCCATAAATTCCTTCGAGAAGGTGGTGATGCGCACGAGATTGCGCCCCTGCTTGAGCGCCAGGTTTTCGATCGGGAAGGTCTCGTCGACGCCGGGGCTCGCCGGGGTGGTGATCGCGACCTTCTTCGCCTTTTCGTCGTTCACAAGGACGTACAGCTCCGGCTTCACCTCGTCGAATTCCGCCGGAATCCCGTAATCCATGGTGTTGACCCGGAGATGGATGGTGTAGGTTCCGGCTTCGGCGACGTCGAGGTAGAAATTCGCCGTGATCGCGCGGGCGTCGTCAAACGCAACGTCCATTTCTTCCGCGCTGAGCATGACGCGTTTATCGCTCCGGTATACGTCGTAACCGCACGCCAGAACCTTCGCACCCGACGCGCCGCTTCGGTCGCCGACCGAAAGGCCGCTGCCGGCGGCGTAGGTCTCGGCCTCCAGACGGAAGGTTTCGGTCAGCGGATTGTAGAGCTGATCGGAAAGCGCCGTGCCTTCGGGCAGCGTGAAGTTATCAAATTGCTTGACCGGGCGAAGTGCGGCGTTGTCGCAATTCAGCACGCCGGTGAAGATCAGGGCGTTCAGCCCCTCCTGCATCGCAAAATCGGCGACCGCAAAATAGGTGTTGCCGTTTCGGATCTCGATATCGCAGTCGACCCGTTCCCCGTTCAGGAAGGCGACCGCCTTGGTGATCTCCGCCTGATTGGTAATATTGGTATTATAGCGGAATTTGGCCTCGACCCGATAGGTGTCGGCGGCGTCCGCCTGCACGGACAGGCAGAACCACGGTGCCTGGCTCAGGTTCTCGAGCGAGAGGGTCTCAAAGGTGACGTCGCCCAGGTTCTGATACCCCGCCGCCTTGTTGGTGTCGTTGTGGACGTTCAGCTCCCAGTCGCCGAACACCGTGTTGCCGACGCGGCAGTCGTCCGCGTCGACGGCATTCTTTTTCCCGAGAGCCAACGTATTTCCCGCCGCCGAGACGGGGACGGCGAGGATCAGCATACAGCTCAGCAGGAGCGCCGCCGCCGTCAGGAGAGATACCATTCGTTTCCCTTGCGTCATATTCGGTCATCCTTTCCGCATGTTATTTGTTCGCGTCCCAGACCAGCGTCGCGATGGAGTTTTCGGGGACGGTGTATTCCACGACCTTCTCGCCGACCACCAGCTTGGCGGTGATGGGCTTGATGGTGGAATTGTTGAGTACGCAGGCGAGCGTGCCGTCGGTGTTCAGACACGCCACGTTGCTGATCATGGCGGTTTCGGTCGAGAAGACCTGCCGCGCGCCGGGGCGGATGAACTTGCTGTAATGCGCCAGCGCGTAAAAATCGCCGGTGTAGCCGTAGCCCTTATATTCTTCCGTGCCGTCGTCGTTGACGTAATTCACCGTCACGAGCGGGTCGCACTTGGAGCCGGGCTGATAGGTCAGCGGACCCTTTTTGTTGCTCAGCGCGAGGTTCCAGAGGATGTAGCCCGAGCCGTAATTGCGCAGGTGGCTGACGATCTTGCTGCTGTGGAACAGCGCGCTGCTCATAAAGGAGCGGCTCATGCCGGATTCCTCGCTGAGGACGATCGTCTTTTCCGGGAAGGCGCTGTAAATGTTCTGCTGCACCTTGCCGTTGGAGGAGTACCCGTGGAAGGCGATGCCGTCAAAGACGTCGCTCGCGCCGAAGAGCAGCGTCAGGGCGTTGGCGTAGGTGTGCCAGTTGTTGTCGAGCCCCAGCACCTTGGTGTTCAGGCCGTTTTTCCGCAACGTGGGCACCAGATAATCCCGCGTGAAAACGAGCTGTTCGTCGAGCGTCATCACCATCGAGGGGTAATGGATGGCGGTGCCGGGCTCGTTCTGCGGCGTGACCGCCCAGATCGGAATTCCTTCCTTTTGCATCGCCTTCAGATATTTCACGAAATAGTCGGCGTAGACCTGATAGCAGTCTTCACGCAGCGACGCGTTGCGCTGTTCGCCGTCGACGGTCACAAACCCGTAGAGGGTGTGCTCGGTCTTCATCCACGCCGGCGCCGTCCAGGGCGTCGCCATGAAGGTCAGCTTCGGGTTGAGGGCGAGCGCCTGTTTGAGCAGCGGAATGACCATGGATTTGTCGCGGTCGATGCTGAACTGCTTGAGGTCCCAGTCCTCCTGCCCTTCCGGTACGTCGTCATAACTGTAAGGGCCGATGGGCAGCCCCTGCGCGTTTTTGTCGTCGAGCGTGAGCAGGTCGCCGGTCAGCGCGAAGTCGGACGAGCCGATGGTGTTGCGCAGGAAGGAGAGCCCGATGCCCTTTTGCGGGTCGAAGAGGCGTTCCATGACCTTGTTGCGCTCGGCTTCCGGAATTTGATAGAGGCTGTAGGCCGCCGATTCGGTGAGCGAGGCGCCGAAGCCGATGATCTCCTGGTTGGCGAGATCGGGCACGATGTCGATCACGGTGCCGCTGTCCCGGTCGAGCGCCGACGCGTCATAGACCTTGACAAGTCCGCCGTCCACCCGCTTGAAAGCGGTCTGTGTGGACGAGGTGACAAAGGCCAGCGGCGTCCCCGTGATGGTGTAGTTTGTGACAAGCTCCGTTTCCCCGGCGTTCGGCCAGTCGAATTCCTCGTAGGTGGTGCCGCCGGTGCCGAAATTGTCCATATCCGTCACCCCCATCTGGTTATTGTCAAACGCGGCGTCGTCGTCTTCGCCGGATACGACGTCGTCCGATGCGCTGCCGTCCGGCGCGGACGCGTCGCCCGGTGCGGAAGCGTCGCTCGGCTCGGACGCGGTTCCCCCGCCCGCACAGCCGCCGGTACAGCCGGCGAGCAGCAGCGTGGCGGCGAGAAGCAGAATGAGCACGCGGATGATTCTTGGCTTCATGAAACAGTCTCTCCTTTGTCTTGAACTGAAAAGGCAAACAGGCTTATTCGCCTGTGATCCCCGATTGGTCGATGCTGTTGATGAACTGCCGCTGGCAGACGAGATAAAACAGCAACATGGGCAAAATCGCCAACATGGTGCCGGCCAAAATGATGGCCTGGGTCGGCGAAGTGGAGGCGGCGCCGCTCTCGCTCATCATGCCGGAATACCGGGCGCTGAACTCGCTGAGGCGGTGCATCAGCGTGGGAAAGGTGTTGCCGAAATACATCTGGGACTGCGCCGTCTCGTTCCAGTACCACACCGACGAAAAGAGCAGCGACAAAATGATGGCGGAGCGGGACATCGGCAGCGCGATCCGCAGATAGATGCGGAACCGCCCCGCGCCGTCGAGCGCCGCCGCCTCGTCGAGCGCCGCCGGGTAGCTTTGGAAAAACATGACGAACACGAGGATGAAAACGGCGGCGTTCAGCCCCTGCCCAAACAGCGCCGGCAGATAGGACGGCAGCAGGGTGTCGACGAATCCGTAACGATAAAAGAGCACGTAGCGCGGCACCGAGGTGATCTCGACCGGGATAAAGAAGGTGGCGATCACCAGCACGATCCAGAGTTTTTTCAGCGGAATGGGAAAGCGCGCCAGCCCGTAGGCGATGAAGGAGGTCGACGCCGTTTGCAGCAGCGCGGTCACGACGGCAGCCAGCAGGGAATTTTTCAGGGCGTTCGCGAAGTCCAGCGCCCCGAACGCGCTGCGGAAATTATCCCAGTAAGGCGCGGTGGGGATCCAAGTGACCGACGGGTCGGACAAATCCGCCGGAGATTGCAGGCTGTTGGAGATCATGTAGATCAACGGATACAGAAAGATGAAACCGATCCCGATCAAAACGAGGTAACGCGCCGCCGCCGGAAGGACGCCGGTTCGCTCGTGCGTGC
Source organism: uncultured Clostridia bacterium (assembly GCA_947626485.1). Taxonomy (GTDB): domain Bacteria; phylum Bacillota; class Clostridia; order Oscillospirales; family Acutalibacteraceae; genus CANQSG01. The sequence goes on from CANQSG010000001.1 coordinate 62,590, forward strand.
CGAGCAGGCGGCTTCTCGTCTTGACCGAAAGGGCGGAAAGGTCAGGCCTGCGCATGCTTTCCCCTCCTTCCGAACAGGAAAAAGATCAGGTAAATGGCAAGCAGCAGCAGAATGATGGCGAGGAAATAAATCCAGGACATCGCCGCCGAAAGGCTGTACAGGTTGGAGGTCTGAAACATGGAATCCTGAATCTGGCGATTGACCGCGTTGTTGGTGTAGTTCGAGAGGGTCATGACGGTGTAGGCGGTCGTCACCAAAATCAGCGGGTTCATATAGGGCAGCGTGATCTTCCAGAATTTTTCCCAGCCGCCGGCGCCGTCGATCTCGGCGGCCGCATAGAGGTCGGGGCTGATCTTTTGCAGTCCCGCCAGGAAAATCTGAATCTGCACCCCCGAAAACCAGAGCATGAGCACGAGGTTGTTGAGGATGACGAGCACCGGCCGACTGATGAAGTTCGGCAGCTGATTGATAAATTCGTAAATCTGCGGCGTGTTGGCGGAAAAATCGGTCGTATAGCTCGAGAGCAGCCGGCTGATGACCGGCCCGCTCATGATGAGAACCGGCAGGAAGAAGATCGCGCGGAAGAAGGTGCGCATCGGGAATTTCGCGTTGAGCAGGATCGCGATGATCAGGGCGAAGACCATAACGACCGGCGTCGCGCAGGCGATGAAGAGCAGCGAATTGCCCAGGTTGAGCTTGAAGTTCAAATCCTCGTTCCAGGCCTGACTGTAATAGGCGAAGCCCCGCCAGTTCATCACCGCGCCGTCGGGCAGCAGCTGGTAGGCGTTGAAGCTGAGCTGCAGCGAGAAGATCAGCGGGTAAAACGTGAACAGCAGGAACCCGACGAGCCACGGCAGGAAGAAAACCGAACCCGCCAGGCGATCCTTTGTCCGCATCGTCAGCGTCCGGCGGCGGGTCGCGTCGTTTTGTTTCATGCCCCAACCCTCCTCACGGATGCGCTCTGCGCCGCGACGGTCGTCTCGCCGTCGGTATACGCCGCGTTGGTATAGTTGACGGTGATCTGCACGCCGTTGTCATAGGTGATCTGCGCGACGCCCGTCTGCGGCGCCGTGTGCCGCGTGATGTGCGCGCCCTCCACCGCAGACAGCGCCTCGTCCACCTGCTTGTAAACCTGCCCGATGGTCGCCCGCCAGTCCCCGAAATGAATCGAGAAATAATCCTCGACGGGGGTGCGGTTCAGCGCGAGGTTGGAGGCGTAGGAGACGATGAAGGAGGGGTAAGCGCCGTATTCGATCATTTTCAGCACGCCGTAAACCGAGTAAAACCCCTGATTCGCGTAGGGCGCGTAGAAGTCGACGTGTCCCTTCAGCAAAATCGGCAGGAACGGCACGGTGTCGGTCTCGTAGGTGTACTGGCTGTTGCTTAAGGGGAAATCGTAAATCTCCGCCGCCTGCCCCCACAGATAGGCGTTCGGCATGGCGAGCGCCGCGCGCGGGTTGTCGTCGCCGAACAGCGCCGTGACGTTTTGCAGCGCCTGCGTCCGGTCGACGGTCCGGTTGCGGGTGTAATCGGCGTAAAGGCAGGAGCCCAGCTTGTCGAAGGCGAAGGAGAATTCCGGCAGCTTTGCAAAGCACCGTTGCACCACCGCCGCCGTCAACGAGGGCTTTATGAAATAGGTCTCGTTATACAGAATCTGATTGTTGAGCCGCGTGCGTTTCTGCTGCTGCCCCGACATGGAAACCGCCGGCGCCTGTAACAGCGAAATCTGATCTTCGGTCGCCGTCACGGGGTCGAGCCGCAGATAGAACCGCCCGCCCTGCTGCGTGACCGCCTTTTGCAGGGAAAGGAAGGCGGATTTCCCGCCCAGGCGGCGCTCGAAGGCGACGGTGTTATAGGCGCTGCCGTGCAGGCCGCCCTTGCGCCAGCCGTCGTAGGTCAGCGTGAGGTTGTGCACGCCGTCCGCGCGCAGGTCGTCGACGATCTGCCGCGCCTGGTTGGCGGTCGTGAGCACCGAAAGGCCCTTGAAGATCAGCCCCTGCTTCACGTCGGCGCCCACCACGTTCAGCTGGAGCGGAATCTGTGCGTCGACCCGCTCGCTGCCGAGGGCGCCCTGCGCCTCCAGCCGCTGCCGGTAGGCGACCGCCATGCCGGAATAATCGGCTTCGTCGCCGTGGAAAAAGGTCAGGCGCAGGCGGGGAGAAACCGCGTTGGCGGTCTCCTGCACCCGCTCGATGCCCGAGCCGTCCTGGCTTGTCGGCTCGGTGTAGAGGGTGCGGTAGTCGAACCGGACGGTCGCCCAGTTGTAGGGGGTCAGCACCCCCGCCGGATAGGCGAGCACGGCGGCGTATTCCGCCCCCTGCTCCGCCACGCCCAGCAGCGCGTTTTTGCCGGCGCCGTGGACGATGCCGTAAAGCGGGACGGTCGCCTGCTGCGCGTCGGTCATGTAATCGTTCGTGCGGGTCGTGCGCAGGTCGCCCGACTGCACATAGGTATCCGTGCCGGTATCGAGCCCGTAGACCTTCGCTTCATAAGGCTTGACGTACTGCGTTTCGGGCGCAAAGCGAATGAGGGCGCCGGGGCCGTCGGGGATCAGAAGATAGCCGTCGAGCGAATCACCCCGCGCGCAGCCGAGGAAGGGGGCGAAATAGACGGATTTCACCTTGCAGTCGCCCGTTTCCGAAAGGGAGCCGTCCTCGACGGCAAAGACGAGGCTGTCCTGCTCGAGCGCCATGGTGAAGGCGAAGGAAAGCCCGGTCGAAAAGGATTCCACCCGGCAGCGCAGGCGGTCGCTCTGCCAATCGTATTCCGCGAGGACGTCGTCGTCGGTCAGGCTGAGGTTCTTTTCATTCCGGCTCTCGTCGAAATATTCCAGCGTGAGCAGAGACTGCGCCATCGTGTTCCAGACCTCGTTCAGGTCGTCGTCGGTATCCGCGGCGAGCGTCCCCCAAACGTAGCCGCTGCGCTTATCGACCACGCGGACGCCTGCGGTGGCGGCGCGGAACCAGACCTCCAGCTGCCCGTTTTCGAGCTTCTTTTCAAAGCCCTCGGTCGTCAGGCGGTTCGGAACGGCAAGGCCGCGTTCCGCCCGGGTGTAGCGCGTGGAGGCGATCTCCGCCGACGTGATATCGGGCATCACGAAGGTTTTGTCCTTGCGCGCAGCGCCGGCCGCCGACTGCGCGATCAGGGCGACGAGCAATCCCGCCGCCGTCAGGGAAAGGGCGACCCGTTTGCACCACGGGCGTTTTTCAGAGCGTCGCACGGTAAATCGCCTCCCGGATGATCCCGCTCAAGAAGACCAGCAGCTGCTTGAGCATCAGGTAGAGAATGATACAGGTGATCACCGCCAGCAGAATGAGCAGGAAGGTGAGCACGATGTTTTTCAGGGTGGTGGACAGGTTGTAGCGCTGGATTTCCTGCACGCTCATCACGAGCAGGACGACCGTCCAGATCACGGCGAACGCCCAGCCGAACTGCACCAGAAACGCCTCGTTCAGGGTGAGGACGTAGGTGAGCGCCGTGACGATCGGCGAAAGGATCAGATAGGGCGCGAAGGCGTAGGCGGTGGCGACGTAGATGTTTTTGAAGGTGCCTTCCCCGTCGTTGATCGAACTGATCATGTAGCTCATCACGACCCACAGCGCCGCCGGCAGGAAGAAGAACACCGCGATGGAGGTCACCTGCATGCCGGAGGTATTGTAGAGGAAGGCGCGGAACAGTCGGTCGATCGCAAAGACGACGAAGGTCGCCAGATACAATATCGTGGCGGCGAGCGGCCCGCCCCGCTGCCCGTGCTTCAGATAATAGAACCCGTCGATGGGGTGGCGCAGCATCGAAAAGACGAAGGCGAGATCCTTGCCGAGCGTTTTGTCCTCCCGGCTGAGCACAACGTGGCTGTCGGCGGCGACGGCGCGGGGGTGGCGGCGGCGGTACATCGCCCGCGCGTAGCAAAAGACGATGAGGACGGCGAGCACGCCGAGCAGGAAGGGCATCATCGCGTTGAGCCGCTGGTTGCGCAGCTCCCACATGGCCTCGGAATAATAGGTGCGCTCGTTGGCGAAGCGGAACTGCTCCATCGCGCCCTTAAAATCGCGCTGGGAGAGCAGCGCCTTGCCGTAGCCGATATGCGCGACGCGCGCCATGCCGTTGAGCTGCAGCACCTGCTGCCAGATCGCCTCGCTCTCGCCGTACCGGCCGTTGTTCAGCTCGTACATCGCCTGATGCACCCGGACGGCGAAATCGGTGGGGTAAAAGACCTGCACATAGCCGCGCTCCTGATCGAGCACGTAGACAAAGCCGTTTTCGTCCACGTCGATGGCGGCCGCGCGGGAAAACATTCCGAGCCGGTCGTCCGAGACGGCGCGCCCACCGAAGGAAAAGAGCAGCTCGCCCGTCTCGTCGTATTCGTTGATGACGCCGGTGTAGGTCAGGGCGAAGAAGTTGTTGTCCTTCCCCACCGCCACGTCGACGAAATTCGCCTCCGTCACGAGGTCGGTCTCGCCCGCCAGCAGGTTGGAACCGGCGAAATTGCAGATCTTCAGGCTGTTCGAATCCCCGCCGCTGCGGCCGGTCTCCTCGCTCTGCGTCACCGCGTAGACCAGGTCGCGGTCGGAGATCGCGATATTTTCCATGGGCATCGGCTTGCGGGTCAGCAGCTGGTCGGACTGTTCCTCGGTGAAGAGCAGATCCTGCACCATCTCGAGCAGGGAGAGCGAGCGGGTGTTCGTGCCGAAATAGCCCTGAAATTCATATTTCTCGTTGAAAAGCAGCAGACCCTCGTAGGCGCCGGTCCCCACGACGTAGACGTAGCCCTGCGAGGAGACGACGACGTTGCGCGGCTCGTAAACGCTGTCCGCGCTGAGCTTTTCCGGGCGGCCGATCTTGGCGACGACCTCGCCCTGCGCGTCAAAGACGTAAACGGCGTTTCCCATGCCGTCCGCGACGTAAAGCAGTCCGTCGTCGGTCACGAAAATGCCCTCCGGCGAGGTCAGCACGCCCTCGCCGACGACCTGCGTGGCGTCGGTCGCGGGATCGTAGATCAGCACCCGCCAGTTGGCGGTATCCGCCACGTAGATCTTGCCGCCGTGCACGAAAATGTCGCTCGGGTCGGTAAGCGACGCGCCCTTGAGGTAGATGCTGCCCGGCATATAGGCGTCCTGCGTGCGGATCCAGTCGTTGTTGACCGACATCGTATAGGTGTAGGTCGTGTTTTGCAGGGCGGACGCCGGGATCCCCGTCAGCAGGACGAGGGCGAGCGCCAGCAGGGCGGCGAACAGTTTCTTGCACAAGGCGATCCCCCTCCTATTATTTCAGCCCCGAATGCGCCATGGTGTTCATCACCCGCGATTGCAGGATGATAAAGACGATCAGGTTGGGCAGGAACATGATCAGCGTCGCGGCGGCGCCGACCCCTTTGCCCGCGACCGAGTTGCCCGCCGTGCTCGAGATGGTGGACAGGAAGTAGGCAAAGCTCTTGAGCGAATCGTTTGTGATGTACAAAGAGGAAGCGTCCGAGGCGTTCCACGCCGACTGAAAGGCGAGGATCGCCACCGTGGAAAGCGCCGGCTTCGTCATCGGCACGATCACCTTCCGCAAAATCGTGAAGTCGCCGGCGCCGTCGATGACGGCGGCCTCGATGAGGGAATCAGGGATCTGGTCGATGAACTGCTTGAGCAGGAAAAGCCCGACCGGCATACAGAGCAGCGGCAGAATGTTCGCGAGGAAGTTGTTGTAAAGCCCGGAATAGACCACGACGAAATACCGCGGGATAGAGACCGAAACCGACACGAACATCAGCGCGATGGTGTTGATCTGAAAGAGCAGGCTTCGAGCCTTGAACCGCTTTTTCGAGAGGGCGTAGCCCGCCGAAAGGCTGAAAAGCATCGACGCAAAGACGGTGACGACCGTGATGATGACGCTGTTAAAGAGGTAGTGCGACACCGGGATGTTGGAGCTGCTCGTCAGGGCGAACAAATTCGAGAAATTGTCGAAGGTCGGGTTGCGCACAAAGAACCGCGGCGGGAAGGCGAACAGCTCGTCAAGCGGCTTGAAGGCGTTGACGAAGATAAAAAGGATCGGCAGCCCCATGACGATGCAGATGGGGATCAAATAAAGATAAATGCGGATCTGGCTGCGGTCGAAATGCTGCGGGTTCGCGCCGCAGGAGATGGCGCGCAGCCGTCTTTTTCTCCGAAGTTTCATAAAAAGGCGCTCCTTTCCCGTTCCGGTTTTAATCGCGGTCGCCGAACAGGCGGTTTGCCCCCGACGAAAGCAGGCGAATCCCGATCAGCAGCACGACGGAGATCGCCGCCGCGTATCCCATTTCATACCGGAGGAAGCCGTAATCCTCGATATGCGTCACGATCAGCTGCCCCGCATAGTTCGGGGTGGGGTTGCTGCCCGAAAGGGCGACGCCCACGCCGCTGCTCTGGAAGGTGTTGACGCAGGCCATCACCGCCCCGAAGAGCATCTGCGGCCGGGCGTTGGGGATGGTGACGTAGATGATCTCCTGAAAGCGGTTCGACACGCCGTCGATATACGCCGCCTCGTACTGCTCGCGATCGACGTTGAGAATGCCCGCCAAAATCGCAAGGAACCCCACGCCCATACTGCTCCAGAGCGTCACGAGGATCATGATGGGCATGAGAAAGCGGCTCGATTGCAGCCACTGCACCGGCTGGTCGATGAGGTGCAGCTTCATGAGAAAATAGTTGAGGTAGCCGGTGCGGTCGCCGTTGAAAATGACGTTCCACACGGTCGAGAGCAGGACGCCGCCCGTCATGGAGGGGGAATAGATGATGATCGCCATGATCGTGCGCGGCCAGCGGGTGATCTGCGAAAGCGACCACGCCAGAAAGAAGGAGAGCAGATAGCCGACCCCGCCGACAAAGACCGCGTAGACCACGGTGTTCGGCAGGACGTACTGCATAAAGACGGAATCGTTGGTGAACAGGTTGATGTAGTTGTCAAGGCCGATGAAGCGCGGCGTGTTCATCGTGTTGAAGTAGGTCAAAGAAAGCCCGATGGCGACGATGACCGGGATGGCGATGAACATCAGAAAGACGATGGAATAGGGCGCGAGGAGCAGCGGAACGGTGTGTTTGCCGGTCAGCGATTTTTTCATTCGGCACTTTCCTCCTCCAGCAGGGCGCGCAGCCGGTCGATGGGTTGGGTATTATAGGGGACGTCGAGGTTCCCGTCCGCGTCCAAAAATCCGAATTCCTCCAGCTTGCGCCGAATCTCCCGGTCGGTGTTGAGCTGCGCCTTGTCGACGGCGTCGATCAGCTGCTTGCCGTTTACCACGACGTTGTTCCAGACGTTGCTGACCTCCCGTTCGAGCATATAATTCGCGGGGTGCCGCACGACTTCCTTTTGCTCGAGGAGCTGTTTTAAGATGATCTCCCGGTCGGCCTTGGGATAGGGCAGCTGGGTGAAGGATTGCAGATTCGCGGTGTTCCAGCGGTATTCCGGCCCCAGCGTGCTTTCCAGCAGATAGCTGAACCGGGTCTGCACGTCGTCCGAGAGCCACCAGCGCAAAAGCCGCCACGCCTCGTCGCTCTTTTTCGTGTTGCGGAAGATCATGCAGGCGGTGCTGTTCGCCATCTGATAGCGGTGCACCGAACCGTCCTCCTGCTTTTCGCCGGGGACGGGCGCGATGCCCCATTTGCCGGTCAGCTCGGGCGCCGCCAGCTGTAATTGCAGATAGGTGGAAAATCCGCCGACGCCGATGGGCGTCTGCCCGAAGCGGAAGCTGTTGTAAAAATTGGCGACCGTGGCCTGCGCGCCATAAATGGAATAAAGCTCCGTCATGGCGGTCAGCCCGTCATAGGTGTTGTCGGATTTGAAGGCGGCGGCGGAGCCGTCCTCCGTCAAGAAATTCCCGTCGTGCTGAAACACAAAGGGCGAGGTGGTGTTAAAGGTCTTGAAGCCGCCCTGCGTCGCGATCGGGGTGCTGAAATTCAGGGAATTTTGCAGCAGGACGGGCAGGATGCGCTTGACGTCGTCCCAGGTGTCCGGCACGCCGATGCCGAGGGATTGCAGAATGTCCTTGCGGTAAAACAGAACCTGAAAATCCACCGTTTCGACCGCGCCGTAGACGCCGTCCTGATAGCACAGCGGGGCGAGCGCCTCCAGATTGTAGTTGTCGTTGTAAAATTGCAGGAAATCGTCGTATTCCAGCAGATTCTTGACGGCGCCGCGAATGGCGAAATCATAGGGCGTGTAATAGCTGACGCCTAAAACGACGTCGGGACTGGTGCCCGCCGCGTTGGAGAGGATCAGCTTTTGCTCGTCCCGCATGATGGAAAGTTGAATGTTGGTGCCGTATTTGGCGTTATAATCGGCGTCTAAAAGCCGTTGCAGCACCTGCACGTACTGCGCGGGGCGGCTGATCCAGACGTCGAGCTGGTCGGCGTCCTTTTCGGCGTCGGCGGCATAATCCGCCTGCGACGCCTCGGGCGAGAAGGAGTAAAAGAAGGATTTGATCCCCTCGATCATGCGGGTGAAAAGCGAGACCTTGGCGGGCGGCAGCGTTTGATGCGCGCCGTACAGATAAATGCGGTCGAGGCTGAGCGGCTGGCTGACGAGCGTGGTGAGCATGTTGCCGAGATATTTGTTGGCAGACTGGTCGCCCTCCGCCAAAAGCGCGATCTTGTTGGGCAGCGTCTTCGGGGTTTCGACGAGCCCGCGCAGGATGTCCGCCGCATAACGCAGATCGTTGGTGTAGGCGGGCGGCTTCTTCGCGTCGCCCTGCAGGGCGGCGGAAATATCGTCCAGCTCGGAAATGCAGGCGTTCAGGCGGGGGATCAGGTCGGGGAAATACGCCTCCATGTCCCAGGTGCGGTTCGCGTCGCTGACGCCGCCGGTCACCCCGCGAATTTCGGTCGCCGCGTCGTTGATCTGCTGCATCACGTCGAGGATCCGGCGGTAGGGCTCCTGCATTTCGCCCATCGTGGCGGTCAGCGACAGGGTGTGTCTGCCCGCGTCGAGCGCGAAGAGGTAGGGCTCTTCCCCGTCGCCCAGGACGAGATTCTGGTACTTGCCGCCGTTGGTCTGCGCAAAGGGAACGGCGCGCAGCTCGTCAAACAGCAGCTTCCCGTCCACCTCGACGGTGCGGTAGCTGGGCTTGCCGACCGACGCGGACTGCGCATAGCAGAAGGCGATGCGGTAAAGCCCCGCCTGCGGCACGTCGAATTCCCAGGCGATCTTCTGTCCGGCGGTCGACCAGGAGCCGGCGTCGAGCGCGTTGATGCGGCGGGTATAGGTGTCATAGGGCGAAAGCGCCGGGTTTTTCACGCTGGTGCCGCGGATAAACGAATCGGTCTTGACCGCGTAGCGCTCGGCTTCCACCGTGAGCAGCGGCGTATCGGTCTGCGTCTCGGCTCGGGCAGCGGCGTAGGTCGCGTAGGAGGGGATTTCGGGTTCGGCGGCAAGATAAGCCGCCCGCACCCGCAGCGCCTGTTCCTGCGCGCAGATTTGCAGGGTGTGCGCGCCGGGCTCGAGCGGGAAATACAGCGTCTGCTTCCCCACCGAGGACTGCGCGTCGAGCAGCGGGTTGACGACAAAGGCGGAAACGGCGGTCTGCTCGGGCAGCAGGTCGTTTCCGAACCGATCCTGCTGATAGCCGTCCCGGCTGTCCTGCCAGAGCAGCGGGAGCAGCGCGTCGTGCGCCGTGCCGTCGAGCGTCATCGTCACCGCGGCGTCGGTCACGCGGGCGTCGATCGGCGCGTATTCCAGCGCGAAGGCGTATTGTCCCGACGCGGCGACCGATGCGGCAAGCGTCAGAACGCTGCCCGGCTGCAAGGTAAGATCTCCCTGCGCGTCACGTTCCGGCGCGGCGCCGTCGACCGTCGCCGTCGACAGATCGAGCGCGCCGGCGCGCAGCCGGTCGACGTCGGTCCAGCGCGAGACGGCCGTCTTACTCGGGCGGGCTTGCCCGGCGGAGGAAACGGCGGCGTCTTCCGGCGCGGCAGGCGCGGCGCCGACCGATACGGTCAACAGCGACGCGGCGGCCAGCAGTGCCGCCAGCGCGCGCAGACAACGACGCCGGATTCGGGTTTTACGCATCGGGGTACCACACCTTTCCTTGTCGATTTTTTCCGAAAACGGGGAACTGCATGCCGCCCGCGGGCGGCACACAGTTCAAAAAAGGGGGTCAGCTGTGCTTCTTGGCGAAGTTGGCCTGCACGGTTTTGAGCGTGCTGTCAAACGCCGCCCATTTGCTGTTCAGGTAAGAGGTCATGCTCTTTTGCAGGTTGGCGAGGGTGGAATCGAGGTCGGATTTGCCGTTCATCACCTTTTCGATTTCCGGCACCACCATGCCGTTGAACATATCGAGCCAGTTGGGAATGAACTTTTCCGGATCCACGCGGAACGAGTTCTGCATGTTTTCGAAGCAATATTTTTCATAATCGCCCACGTTCGGCAGCGAGACGAATTTCTGCTTGACCTGGGGATTCTGGTTCGCGGGGATATAATAGGGGCTCTTCAGCTGGTACTTGCCCTTGTTGGCCTTGTCGTACATGCTCAGGCGGGTCAGGTTGCCCTCGGTGCTGTAGGTGATGTAACGCAGCACTTGGAAGGCGGCTTCGGGGTTTTTGGCGTTGGCGGTCATGAAGGAATAGTCGATGTGCATACCGAGGCGGCCTTTTTGCTCCTGCGGCGGCGTCCACATGACCCGGTTGTAGGAAACGGTGGTGTGGTCGGTGTTGAAAATCCAGGTGCCGACGCCCAGCCGCATCAGCACGAGGCCGCGGTTGACCACGTCGACGTTGCTGCCGAATTTATTGTTGAAATCGGCGGTGGACATCTTGTTGGTGACAAGGCCGGGGACCTGGTTGAGTTGCTTGACGAAGTTGACGGCCTTGCGCAGGCCGGACAGGTCGCCGAAGGAACGGGTCTTATAATTGTAGCCCATCGTCGTCGCGTCGGTGCCGCTGCCGTAAATGCCGGAATAATGCAGCACCTGCATGTCGGAAATGCCGTTGGTGCCGGCGTATTTGTCGGTCGTGGCCTTGCGCAGATAATTCGCCATGTCGTTCATCGTCCAGCTCAGCGACGGCATCTGCAGATTCAGCGTATTGATGAGGTCCTTGTTGATGTAAATGCCGTTGAAATGCAGCGAGCCGGGCAGCGCATAGAGCTTGCCGCCGAAGGTGCAGCTGTCGATCAGGTTCTTCGGGATATACTGGAAATCGGTGTCGTTCTTCACGAAGTCGTCCAGCGGGTACATCCAGCCCTGCGAAAGGTAGAAGGTCAGATAACCGGCGTCGTCAAAGACCACGTCGGGCATGGTGTTCGTCGCGGCGCAGGAGGTCAGGAACTTCATGGCGTTGTCCTCGTTGCTGCCGCCGGTGTCCTGGTGCTGGAAGTTGCGGATGTTGAGCTTGATGTTGGGGTAAACCGAGGAGAACTGGTCGAAAAGCGCCTGATAGTCGGTCGCGCGGGCGGTGTCGACGCTGACCGTCACGGTGCCCGAGATGTTATAGCGGGCGTTTGCGTCGGTGCCGGCGCCCGAGACCACAAGCCCGGGGCCGGGTTTGTTCGCGTTCGCGTTCGACCCGGTGCCGCCGCTCGCGGTCGTGCTCGAGGTCGCGTTGCCGTCGGCCTGCGAGCCCGTTTCGTCCGTCGAGCTCAGGTCCGCCGTGTCGCTTGCGTCTGAGCTGCCGGAGGAAGCGTCGGCAGGGTGCTTTGCGCAGGCCGTCAACGGAAGGAGCAGCAGACAAACGCTCAGGAGGATACACCAAATTTTACGATTCATCACAATGTGCCACCCTTTCTCAAATGAAAATGAAAGTCGGTCGAATAGCGGCGGTGCGCCGTCGAATTGCCACATTTTTACTGTAACTTCAACAGGCCGCCTAACCACTATTGTATAATAATTATAACGCACTTTGATTGAAATGGAATTGTTTATCGTATGCAAATATATTGCAAATCGTATCGGGTTGAGAGAAAAAAACCGGCGCACGATTCGGTGCACCGGTTTCGGTTATTGCGATGTTGTTTTGTCGGGCGCTATGCGGATTTTCGCCGTTTTTCCCGCCCGTCAAGCGACGCGTCGGGCGCGCGCAGGCGGGAGGCCGTCGCGGGCGGCGCGGGGTCGGAGGCGGCGCCCAGCAGCATCTGCCGCAGCCGGGCGAAATCGGCGCCGTCGGTCTTGCCGTTGCCGTCGAGATCGGACGCGGCGGTGTGGTTCCCGGCGGCGATCATCTGTTCCAGCCGCACCAGATCGCGAATGTCCGTCATGCCGTCGCCGTTCAGGTCGCCCGGCTTGCGCGCGACGACCGTCACACGCACGCGCGAGGCGGGCATCGTCAAGACAAAGCTCCCGTCGTCGCGCTCGGTCAGCGGCAAAACCGTCCCGGTTTCGTCGGTGACGCGCAGGGCATAAGCCGCCTCGTCCAGCCCGCTCACGCGCAGGCTAACCGGCTCGTTCTGATAATAGAACGGATACGCCGTCTCGCCCGACACGCCGGCGGGCAGGGCAAATTCCACCGGGTTGTAATTTGCGAGGCGCGTTTTGTCGGCGTCGAACAGATAGGTGTGCAGCGCGGCGTAAAGCAGATCGCGCACGACGCGCTCGACCTGCGTCCGGGAGAGCGTTCCGTCCTGCAGCGCCTGCAAAACCGCCTGCGACTGCGCGCGGTCGGCGCCCGGCATTTTCAATGCGCCGCCCGCGACAATCTCGTCGAGCAGCTGCGCCTCTGAGCCCCAGTCGGTCATCACCATGCCCTTGTATTCCCATTCGTCACGCAGTACGCCTGTCAGCAGGTCGGCGTTCTGCGACGCCCAGATGCCGTTGATCTTATTGTAAGACGACATGACGCACCAGGGCGCGGCGTTTACAATCGCGATCCGGAAGGGCTCCAGATAAATTTCCCGCATCGCGCGCTCGGAGACGCGGCTGTCGTTTTTCTTGCGGTTGGTCTCCCGGTTGTTGGCGGAAAAATGCTTCAGCGTGGCGCAGACGCCTTCCGATTGGATCCCGGTAATCTGCGCCGCCGCCATGCTGCCGGCGACAAACGGATCCTCCGAATAATATTCGAAGTTTCTGCCGCACTTCGGGTCGCGGTGGATGTTGGTGCTGGGGGTCAGCACGATCGGCGAGCCGTCGTGGTTCAGCGACTCGTCGAGGTATTGCTCGAGCACCCGGATCGCCTTGGCTTCCCCGGCGAGCGCCGCACCGGCGCGTTCGACCAGATCGGGATTCCAGGTGCAGGCCTGCATCGTCGCGCAGGGCCAGGCGGTGGCGGTGTATTTATAGTTGCGCACACCGGCGGGACCGTCGGAGGTTTGCAGGCGCGGAATGCCATATTCCAAAAGATCCATCGTCGTCGCCGTAATGCCGCCGTCGAGGATCTCGCGGTGGTCGCTCGTGCTCGAGCCCGACGTGAGCAACACCAGCTCCTCGTCGGTCAGCTGCGCCACAAACGCCCCCATCAGGGACGGGTCCTCGGCGACGTCGGAAAGCAGAATTTTCGTCCCGGACGGCGCGTCTTCGGCCTGCGCCGTCACCGGGCTGGCGGGAAGCGCGTCGGCCGTCGTTTCGTTCTGTGCGGACGAAGTATTCCACACGGTCGTTTCGTAGCTGTTCGCCCCGCTGCCGTCCAGCCGCCGTGTCAGCGCGTTCTCGGGGTCGGCGGGTTGGAACCGCGGGGTCAGCTGCTGCGTGACCGTCAGCGCGGCGACCGTATAACTGCCCGCCTGCGCCAGATCGCGCACCGAAGTCCCCGCGTAGATCGCATAGTCGCCCGGCTCGAGCACATACGCCGAAGCCTTGCCCGTCTTCCCCACGTCGTCGTAACTCGCCATGTCGGCGAGCACGAAGGAAACCGTCACCGTCTGGGACGCGCCGGGCGCGAGCAGATCGGTCTTTTGAAACGCCGACAGCTCGTATTTGGGCTTCGGCAGCTTGCCCGCCGGGGCGCTGAAATAGACCTGCACGACCTCCTTGCCCGGTCGGCTGCCCGTATTTTTGACCGTAGCGGAAACGGTAACGGTCCCTTCCGCCTCGTTCACCGTCGCGGTGCGCTCGGAAACGGCAAAGGTCGTGTAGGACAGGCCGAACCCGAAGGGATAGATCACCTTTTCGGGGGCAAAGGTCTCAAAATAGCGGTAACCGACGAAGATATCCTCTTCATACGGCGTGAAATCCGAGCTTCCGTAGCTGCCGGAGGAGGGGTAATCGCGGAAGCTGGCGGCAAAGGTGTCGGTCAGCTTGCCGGAGGGGTTGACGTCGCCGCAAAGCGTCTCGGCGACGGCGATGCCGCCCTCCATGCCGGGCTGCCAGCAAAGCAGGATCGAATCGATTTTTTTGTTCGGATCGTCGGCGGCGCAGGCGTCAACCGCCCAGCTCAAGTCCATCATTCCGCCGGTGTTCAGCACAAGAACGACCTTTTCGAAGCGGTCGAGCGCGGCCTGGATCAACGTCTTTTCCCCGCTGCCGATCTGATAGGCGTTCGCGCCGTTTGTATCGGTGGTGTCGACGTCGGAGCCCTCGCCCCAGCGCCGGCTCAGCACGACGACCGCGACCGCGTTTTCCCGCGCAGCCGCCGCGTCGAGATAAGGCGTCACAAGCGAAATATCCGGCTCCCGCAGGCCGACGCTGCCGCTGTTGCTGTTATAATAGCTGCGGTAAAATTCCGTCAGTTCCTCGTCGAGCGTGATGCGGCCGCGCAACGCCATATCCCGCAGGCCGTCCGGGATCGTCCGCTCGAACGCGCTTGTCACGTCGCCCGAACCGCTGCCGCCCTTGATATAGCTGACCTGCCCCAGTCCGAGCAGCGCCACGTTTTCGTGATGCTCCAGCGGCAGCAGGCCGTTTTCATTTCGCAGCAGCACCATGCCCTCCTCCGCGACCTCGCGGGAGAGCCGACTGTGCGGGTTCCCCGCGGCGCGGGCGATGAGCTGCAGCTCGTCGGCTTTTTCCCCGAACGAGACCGTCAGAACGCCGTTCTCGTCAATTTTCGAGCGCTGCGTTTCGGTCAGAATTTCCCAGGTGACAAAGGGGTTGCAATTCGCCTCGCCGAGCGCCTGCGCGAAGAAGACCGTCGTCTTGCCCTTCGTCGCCCGGAACGGGGGCGCGCCGACGATGACGACCCGCTCGATTTTCGCCGTTTCGTCGATCTGCACCCGCTCAAATTTGAGCA
>CANQSG010000002.1 GCA_947626485.1 uncultured Clostridia bacterium
GCAGGAAGAAAAAGACGAGCTTTGCAAATTTCGTCAGCCCGAGCGCCTCGAGCCGCGCGTCGACCGCCGCATGGTCGAGCCCCGGTTCGCCGTGCAGCAGGCAGGCGATATCCATATATTGCCGAATGCCCGCGCCGTCGTTGTGCAGGTGCTTCGCGAGGTGGGTCAGCAGGTAAACGAGGTGGTATTCCGGCGTCGGCAGGAAGCGGTTGGGGTCGGTTTCGTCGGGCGCCGCGTGTTGCCAGACGTCGGCAAAGGCGTCGCGCCAGACGACGTTGTCGTTGATCTCCTCGTCGATGAGCGCGGTGTGGATTTCATAGAACTCGGGCTCCTTGCGGTAGGTGTAGACCCGCCCCGCGACCTCGACCGAAAAGCCGATCGAACGCATCAGCGCGTCGCTGCGGTCGCGATCCGCCGGGCGGATCAGCAGGTCGATGTCGCCGAAGGTGCGCAGCTCCGGAATGGGGTAATAGTCCCGCAGCACCGCGCCTTTGAAGAGCAGATAGGAGATGTTTTCGGCGTCGAAACGTTTTAGCAGCGCCTCGAACAGGCAGGCGCGCTCGGTCAACTGCCGCACCGTCGCGAGCAGCGCCTTTTCGAGCGCCTCTGCCACCGGCGGTTCCGGTTTCGCTTCGGGCGGCAGGCGATCGACCGTCGCGCCGAGAATGCCCTGCACGTTGTGGATTTCGGAAAGTTTCGCGAGGGCGTTCCAGTCGACGTCCTCCGGCAGGTCGGGGGTCTCCCCCGTCAAAAAACAGCGCAGCAGTTTCAGCCAGACCTCTCGGACGGTTTGCATCGGCGTCGCCCCCTTTCCCCGCGGGATTTTCTGCGGAAAACCCCGGATTTCCTGCTTATTTTACCACAGCTTTCCGCCAAACGCAACCCCAAAATACAGGGAAAAACCGCCGTCCTTTCGGGGAATTAGCACTCTCCGCCTTAGAGTGCTAAAAATTCACAAATTATTCACAAAAGAGCCACACAAGATGCGATTTCGGGGGCTATACTATAGTCAATGCAATCAGGGTACAATGCGCCCGAAGCGGGCGGATTTTCCCGCCGGACTGCGTCATCGTCCTTGAAATACGCCAGTATTCCTGCGTCCTCTTCCTTGCCGGACAGAAAAATCCGACCACTTCGGGTCGAAGATTTTGCGCGAGGAGGGCGGTCGTGTCCCGCGCGGCGCGCGGGCGCAGGCATATTGTAATATGGCAAGATCGCGCAACAAAGCGGGCGCGGCCGCCATTCCGCGCAAAACGCATTGTACCCTGATTGCATTGACTAATCAGAAAGAGAAAGAAAGGCGGGCGAGACCCATGGGTCAACCGAACACCGCGCGCGACGCCCTCCGCCCCCGCGCCGCGGCGGCATAAACGAAGCCGGGGCGGGCACAATAATAACACCGAAATTTTCAGGAGGTATTTATAATGTTTGAAATGAGACCTTACCGCCGCCACAACGAGCTTGCCTACAACCCCTTCCGCGAGATGCAGGAATTCGAGCGCAGATTCTTCGACGAGCCCTTCGGCGCCTTCTTCCGCAGCGGCGACCTCGCCGAGTTCAAGACCGACGTCACCGACGAGGGCGACCATTATCTGCTCGAGGCCGACCTGCCCGGCTTTGCAAAGAAGGACATCCACCTCGACCTCGAGGGCGACACCCTGACGATCCACGCCGAGCGGCATTCGGCGCACGAGGAGAAGGACAAAAAGGACAAATACGTCCACATCGAGCGGTCCTACGGCAAATACAGCCGCCAGTTCGACCTGTCCGGCGTCGACGCCGAGCACATCCAGGCGAAGTACGAAAACGGCGTCCTGCGCCTGACTCTCCCCAAAAAGTCGCAATCCCTCCCCGAACCGAAGCACCTCGAAATTCAATAACCCGCGCGCCCAAACCAAAACCGCCTTCGGGCGGTTTTTTGTTTTCTTGACGGGTTGCGCAGAATTTGCTATAATAAAAACGCGAAGACCTATAAAAAAGCGCGAAGGCGGGGTTGGAAGGAAGCCGACGGAAAAAGAGATGCTGTTTGGGAACGCGTTGTTCCTGTTCGGCATTCGGGCTGCGGCTATTATGAGATCGAACCGGACCCGCCGCCCCTTCTCCGGTTATCCTGTCCGGCAAATTTCGCTGATCTGTAATAACGGGAGGACGTCGCCGTGAAAAAAGTATATAGTGTTCTATGTGTAGCAATAACGGCAATCTTGTTGTGCTCGTGTGAATCGATCTTCCCGATGATAAAGCCGTATCTTAACGATGCTGTGGAAGTGGTTACAACAGACGGGATAAAAATGACGGTTGCTCGATTGGAAGAACGTTTTCCGGATCAGGAAATTGAGATATTTGTAACGATAAACGGCCAAAATATTCTTACGGCCGATATCGACAGTCATCTTACCTGGTATAATTATCAAAATGACATCGTCGATCATTATTCCGAAATCGTGAAGGAATACCATTCGGACGATACAAGCGTGTATCAGTTTAACTGGGGGATCATTTATACGCTTGACGGGGGCGTTACCTTTTCCGCCTTGGCAAAGCATGAGTATTTGTATTACTTAATGGATCTTGACATGCCGGAGTACCCGATGTTAGACGATGAGGCAAAGCAAATTGTTGAAATGTTAGATTAGTTAATACAAACAGCGCCCTGCCGGGTTTGGCGGGGCGCTGATTTTTTGCGGTCAATGGGGCAGGCTTTGCAGGTAGGCGAGGGATTCGAAGAGCTCGGGCGGGCGGTCGAAGGCGTTGCGGTAGACCTCGATTTGAAAATCGCCCGTAAAACCGGCGGCGCGGCAGCGGTCGAAAAGGGCGGCGAAGGAAAAACCGCCGCGGCCGGGCAGCAGGCAGGTGTGGCGCGCGTTGTGGTCGCTTACGTGAATGTGGCGCACATCGTCGCCCATCGCGTCGAGCACCGCGTCGGGCGCAAAGCCGGCGCGCACCGCCTGTTTGACGTCGAAGCAGAACCGGGCGTTTTTTCCGAGCGCGGCGCGCATTTTGCGCAGGAAAGCGGGGTCGGCGGCGCGGTGGTCGACGACGTTTTCCTGCAACAGAACCGCCCCCTCTTCGGCGACGTCGGCGGCGAGCAGGCCGAAGCGCTCGACGCTCGTGTCGTCGTCGACCCGGCTGGGCAGGCGGTCGCCGTGAAAGATGAGATAGGGCGCGCCGAGGAACGCGGCGGCGGCGGCGAGGCGGCGGTAAAGCGTGCGCCCCTCGTCGAGGCGGCGGGGATAATCCGAGAAAAAGAGGCGGGGCTCGGCGTAGCTGACCGGGGCGTGCAGCGCCGTGACCCGCAGCCCGCCGTCCGCTGCGATGCGCCGCAGCTCGTTGAGAAAGGCGGGGCGCAGCTCGTCGAGGCAGTTGAGAAAAATTTCACAGCAGCCGGTCGGCCCGTCGGCGAGCAGGCGCAGCGCCCGCTCGGTTTCGAGCGGGTAAAAGCAGGCGGTCGAAATGCCGATTTCCAAAGCGGTCGTCCCCCTTTTTTCAGCGGTAAAACGGTAAAACGGCGCGGAATTTCCAGATTTTGCGGGCTTGTCCGGCGTTGTCGGGTGCGGTAGAATAAAAAAGGAAATTGTCGCCCGGCGGGCGGAAGGGGTTTTGTCAAATGAAACAGGCGTGGGCGGGGCTCGAACGCGGGTCGCTGCGGCTGCTGTGGGTCGGCGTCACGGCGGCGATCGGGCTGTTTGCGCTGGCGATCTTCTTTTTTACTTATCAGCCGACGCTCTCTCTGCACCGGTCGCTGGCGGATTTCTTCGCCGGGGCGGGCGAGCGGGTGCTCCTCGCCGGGGCGGTTTTCGGCGTCGCGAACGACCTCGCCGCTAAGCTGTCCCGTCGTCTTCGCGGACGGTGAGGCGGTCGGCGGGCGTGACGAAAAGGGTGCGGTTGGTCGTGTAGATCACCATGCCGGGGCGGGCGCCGGCGGGCTTTTTGACGAATTTGACCGGCGTGTAGTCGACCGGGACGCCGGAGGACTGCCGCGCGCGGGAATGATAGGCAGCCAGCGCCGCCGCCTCGCGCAGCGTCGCTTCGCCCGGGGTGTCGCCGCCGCATACGACGATGACGTGCGAGCCGGGGATGTTCTTGACGTGGAACCAGAGGTCGCGCTTGTCGGCGGTTGAGAGGGTCAGCGCGTCGTTTTGCCGGTTGTTGCGGCCGACGAGAATGCGAAAGCCCTCGCTCGAACGGTAGCAGAGCGGGCGGCTGGCCTGCGGCTTGCGCTTCGCGCCCTTCTCCTGCCGCCGCAGATAGCCGCCGGAAAGCAGCTCGTCGCGAATTTCGGCGAGGTCGGCGGCGGTTTCGGCGCGGTCAAGCGCGTCGAGCACCGATTCGAGATAGGCGATCTCCGCGCCGTCCTCGGCGATCAGGCGGGTCAGGGTCTGCTCGGCGGTGTAGGACTTTTTATAATCCTTGAAATATTTCGCGGCGTTCGCGGCGGGAGAGAGCGCCGGCTGGAGCGGAATGCGCAGCGGGGCGAGCTGCGGGTCGTAATAATTCGGCAGGTCGACGAAGGTCGCCCCCCGCTCGACGGCGTGCAGGTTCGCCTTGAGCAGCTCGCCGCAGATCCGCAGCCGCTCCCGGTCGGCGCAGGCGGCGAGGTCGTTTTGCCGCAGCGCCGTCTTTTTGCGCAGGCGGGCGAGGTGGGTGTTGACGGCCTTGCGCAGCGTCGCGGCGGTCTGCTTGAGTTGATCGGCGGTCTCGCGCTTGCCGTAAAAGGTCTCGAGCAACGCGCTGTAAGAGGGCGCGGTCTGGGCGGAATAGCGGCTGCCGTACTGCGTGATCGGCAGGTAGGTAAAGTCGGCGGGGCGGCCCTCGCCGTCCAGCAGCAGCGTCGGCGTGCCGCCGGAAAGCACCGTTTCCCGCAGGGCTTCGAGCGCGGCTTGCAGCCGGTCGCGCCCCGCCGGGTCGAGCGACGCGCAGGGCAGGTCGATATCCGCACAAACGCGGTGCGCGATCTCCCGCGCGACGAGGGGCGAGAGCCCGTCGACCGTTTCGAGCAGGGCGCGCGTCAGCGAGAGCTTTTGCTGCGCGGGGGGCGGCAGATAGCGCGCGCCGGGCTGCAAAATGCGGGTCGCGGTCTCGACGTCGGTGCGGCGCACGGCGTCGATGATCCTGCCGTCGTCCCCGAGGAGGACGAGGTTCGCCTGCTTGCCGATGAGCTCGACGGCGAGCCGGGGCGCAATGCGGTCGCCCATCTCGTCGGTCGTCGCGAAGGTCAGGTAGAGCAGCCGCTCGAAGCCGGGCTGGGTCACCGACGTGACCCGCGCCCCCGAAAGCCACTTGCGCAGCCGCATACAAAAGGCGGGCGGCTGCGCCGGGTTCTCCGGTAGGTCGGTCGTGAACTGCACGCGGGGCGTCTGCGGCCGGGCGGAGAGCAATAATCTTCCGGAAAAGCCGGGCTTGCGCAATAAAAAGACCAGCACATCGCGGGACGGCTGGTGAATTTTGTCCACATGGCAGTCGACCGCCGTCTGGAGCTCGCGATGCAGTTGTGACAGAAAAATGCCGTCGAGCGGCATACTTATCCCTCCAGATAGGCCGTCAATTCCCGCACGAGCGCAGCGGTCGACGCGGCGGCGGGTTCCTGCCCGGGCGCGTCGCGCAGCTCGGCGGCGGCGTCGCGCAGGCGGCGGCGGGTTTTTTCGAGATACCGGCGGTCGTCCGGCCGGTCGGGGCGCAGACCGCCGACAAAGGCGGCGAGCGGCGGGCAGTCGCGCACCACCCCGTCGTACCGGGCGGTCAGCAGGGTGTAGAGCTTGCCGCGCTCGTCGACCCCCCGCTCATCGAGCAGCCGAAAGCCCTGCGCGCAAAGGGCGCGGCGCAGCACCTCGGGCGAGGTCATGGGCTGCAACAATAACAGGCCGTCCGCCTGCCCCGCCGCGCGGGCGAGGATGCCGGAGATGACGTCGCCGCCCATGCCGGCGATCACGGCGACGTCCCATTCCCCGGGCAACAGCGGCGCAAGCCCGTCCCCGAGCCGCAACGAAATTTTGTCGGACAGTCCGGCGCGTTCGACGTTTCGCCGCGCGGCGGCAAGCGGTTTTTCGCGGATATCGCAGGCGACGGCGCCCGGACAGCGCCCGCTTTGCACCAGCGCGATGGGCAGATAGGCGTGATCGGTGCCGATGTCCGCCAACCGCGCCCCGTCCGGCACCCGGTCGGCGATGGCGCGCAGGCGGCCGCGCAGCGCCTCCATTACTGCTTCTGCGCGAAGTAGTCGTTCAGCTTCTGCACCAGGGCGTCGCAGTCGGTGTTGTGCACCGCGCAGGCGTCGGCGATGCTTTCGCCGCGCGAGGCGGGGCAGCCGAGGCAGTGCATGCCGATCTCCAAAAAGAGGGGCGCACAGCCGGCGTCGAGGTCGAGCACGTCGCCGATACACATTTCTTTGGTAATTTTCATGAGAAATCCTTCCTTTCTTTGTTTCACCGGGCGACCCGCGGCGGGATCGCCGTTTTTGTTTTCTGCTTTACCCGCAAAGCGGGAAAAGGGTCAATCGAGCAGCCGGACGTCGGAATCCTCCGGGGTGCGGCCGTGGCGGTAGAGGCGGCGGTTGTCGAGCGCCCAGATGCGGGCGGTGAATTCGCCGGGGTTGACGCCGAGCACCGCCTCCCGCATTTCGTAGAGCCGGGAATCGAGCAGGTCGAGCTCGGCGAGCAGTTCGGCTTCGAGGAACATCGGCCGCACCGCCGCGCCGAATTCCGGCTCCTCGTGGTGGGAAAGCAGCATGTGCTCGAGCAGGGTCGTCAGCTCGTCGGGGGTGCCGAGCGAAGAGGCCGCCTTGCGGACGATGCCGGCGCCGTCGACCAAATGGCCGATGAGGTTGCCGCGCACGGAATACCCGGTCGCGACCCCGGCGGCGGAGACCTCGAACTCCACGGTCTTGGCGATATCGTGCAGGATCGCCCCGGCAAGCAACAGCTCCCGGTCGACGAAGGGGTAGATCGCGGCGACCTGTTCGGCGAGCCGGACGATCGACAGGGTGTGCATCAGCAGCCCGCCGCGGATGGCGTGATGCAGCCGGACGGCTGCCGGCCAGTATAGCAGTTTTTCCCGATTTTCCTCTAAAATACGGGTGACGATTTTTGACAGGTCGCGGTCGGCAAACCCGGCGGCGAGGTCATGCAGCGTGCGGTACATCGCTTCGCCGTCGTAGGCGGCGGACTGGACGTAATCGCCCGGCGAGACGTTGTCCTCGGGCGTGACGTGCCGGATGCGCTCGACGCGCAGCTGGTCGGCGCCGTTGTATTGTTGTAACATGCCGCGCACTTTCACGAGGTCGCCCTCGCCGTAGCTGCCGTGCAGCGGCTCGGAATAGCTCCAGAGCTTGGCGCTGATCTCGCCCGTCTTGTCGCTGAGGGTCAGGTCCAGGTAGGTGTCGCCCTTCGTCGAGGTCTTGACGTCGCATTTTTTGACGAGGCAATAGCCCTCGACCGAGTGCTTGCCGTCGATGGGTGTAAACTGCACGGAAATCTTCCTTTCTCAGCGGCGAATGATGTGGGAGCGGTCGGGCCCGTTGGAGACCATGCGGATGGGGAACCCGATGAGCGCCTCGATCCGTTCGATATAGCGGCGGCAGTTCTCGGGCAGGTCGCCGTAGGAGGTGACGCCCGTGACGTCGCACTTCCAACCCGGCAGCGTCTCGTAGACGGGCTTGGCGCGTTCGAGCAGCGGCGTGACGGGGAAATCCGTCGTGACCTCGCCGTCGATCTCATAGCCGGTGCAGATCTTGAGCTCGTCGAGGTAGCCGAGCGCGTCGACGACGGTCAGCACGACCTCGGTCGTGCCCTGCAATTCGCAGCCGTAACGGGTGGCGACGGCGTCAAACCAGCCCATGCGGCGCGGCCGTCCCGTCGTGGCGCCGTACTCGCCGCCGTCCCCGCCGTGCTGCCGCATCTGCTCCGCCTCGTCGCCGAAAATCTCGCTGACAAAGGCGCCCGCGCCGACGGCGCTGGAATAGGCCTTGACGACAGTGACGACCTCGCGAATCGCATAGGGCGGAACGCCGGCGCCGATCGCGCCGAAGCCCGCGAGGGTCGAGGAGGAGGTCACCATCGGATAAATGCCGTGGTCGGGGTCCTTCAGCGAGCCGAGCTGCCCTTCGAGTAAAATCGTCTTGCCCGCCCGCTCGGCGTCGTAGAGCAGGCGGCGGACGTCGCCGACGAAGGGCGCGATTTCGGCGCGCCAGCCGCGCATTTCCTCGAGCAGGGCGTCGGCGTCGAGGGTCGGCTTGCCGTAGAGCTTGTCGAGCAGGAGGTTCTTGACCTCGAGCACGCGGGTCAATTTGTCGCGCAGCTGCGCCTCGTCGAACAGCTCGCAGACCTGAAAGCCGATCTTGGCGTATTTATCGGAATAAAACGGCGAGATGCCGGATTTCGTCGAGCCGAAGCTGCGGCCGCCGAGCCGTTCCTCCTCGTACTGATCGAAGAGGATGTGATAGGGCATCACCATCTGCGCCCGGTCGGAGACGACGAGCTGCGGCGCGGGCACCCCCGCCTCGACGATGCTGTGGTATTCCTTCATCAGCTGGGGAATGTTGAGGGCGACGCCGTTGCCGATGCAGTTGACGACGCCGGGGTTGAAAACGCCGGAGGGCAGCGTGTGGAGCGCGAATTTACCGTATGCGTTCTTGATGGTATGGCCGGCGTTGGCGCCGCCCTGAAAGCGGACGACGTAATGCGATTCGGTCGCGAGCAGGTCGGTGATCTTGCCCTTGCCCTCGTCGCCCCAGTTGGCGCCTACGATTGCTTTGATCATGAATAGGTTCCCCCAAAACGAAAGCCATGCAGCCATGGCCGGATATGCGGCGCAAACCGCGCGAACCGCTCCCCTTCACGCAAAAACACAGCCCCGGCGCGAAACCGGAACCGACGTCGGCGAACAGTTCAGAAATATTGTAACACAAACCGCCCCGAATTGCAACCGCTAACCGCGAATTTTGCGGCGGGCGAAAACGGGATGAAAACGCCCCCGGTTGCAAGCTGCCGGGGGCGGCGGGGGTCAGGCGGTCAGGTAGTATTTGACGAGGTTTTGCAGCAGGGTGTCGCGGTCGACGCGGCGGATGAGGTTGCGGGCGTTGTTGTGGGTCGTGATGTAGGTCGGATCCTCCGAGAGGATGTACCCGACGATCTGGTTGATGGGGTTGTAGCCCTTCTGCTTGAGCGCGTCGTAGACCGTCAGCAAAATCTTGCGAATTTCCTGCTCCTGCTCGTCGCCGATGGAAAAGGTCATGGTTTTATCCGTCATGGCGGGCACCTCTTTCGGTAAAATTGGGTCGCGGCGGGGTTCGGGCGCGCCGCGACCCGTTTGTTTTATGATACCACATCGGGCGGTGGGAAAACAAGTGGAAAATGATGAATTTTTTCTTTCGAATTGCTTTCTTTCCCGTTTTTTTACGATTGCCGCAGCACGGCGCCGGTCGCTTCGAGGGCGGCGACGACGGCGGCGACGGTCTGCTCGACCTGCGCGTCGGTCAGGGTCGCGTCGGCGGCGCGCAGCGTGACGCTGAAGGCGACGCTCTTTTTGCCGGCGGGAATTTGCGCGCCCTCGTAGACGTCAAACAGGGCGACGTCCTCGCAGAGCTTGCCGGCTGCCTTGGCGATGGCGTCCCGCAGGGCGCCGACCGGCAGGTCGCGGTCGCAGAGCAGCGCGAGGTCGCGCACGACGGCGGGGAAGCGTGGCAGCGGGCGGTAGACCGTGCGGGGGCGCTCGACGGCAAACAGGGCGGCGAGGTCGACCTCGGCGAGGTAGGCGCGGGTCTCGATGCCGTAGTCTTCGAGCACCTGCGGGTGCACCTCCCCGAAGACGGCGACCGATTTCCCGTCGAGCAGCGCGCGCGCCTGGCGGCCAGGGTGCAGGAAGGGCTCGTCGCTGCGTTCGAAGGTCGTCGTGCCGCCGGAAAGCGCCAGCACGGCCTCGACAAGGCCTTTCAGGGTGAAGAAATCCTCGGCGTCGCCGTAAAGTCCGAGCGACAGCGTCGGCGCCTCGTCTGGCTGCTCGGTCGCGGGCAGCTGCCGGGGCAGGAAGCGCTTGCTGACCTCGAAGAAGCGGACGGCGGGGATTTTGCGGCTGAAATTCGTGGCGAGCACGCCGAGCATGCTCGTCGCAAGCTGGGTGCGCAGGACGGAATATTCGTCGCCGAGCGGGTTGCGCAGTTGAATTTGGTCGCGGCGCGGGTCGTTTTCCGGCAGGCGCAGCGTGTCGACGGCGCGGCTCGCGATGAAGGAATAGGTCATGATCTCATAGGCGCCGCAGGCGGTCAGCCGCGCCTTGACGCGGTCGGTCTTTTCGCGCTCGGGCAGCTTTTTGCCCCGCACGACGTCGCCGCGCATCGGTGCGCCGACGATGTGGTCGTACCCGTAGACCCGCATGACCTCCTCGGCGAGGTCGGCGCTGCCCTCGACGTCGTCCCGGAATGAGGGGACTTTGCAGTGCAGCACCCCGTCGCGCAGCTCCGTTTCGATCGAAAGCCGGTTGAGGATTTCCGCCATCGTCTCGTCGGGGATTTCAAGCCCCAGCAGGGCGTTGATGCGTGCGCAGGGCACGTTGAGGGCGCGCGGCTGCGGCAGCCCCTCGTTGCGGTCGATGACGCCGTCGATGATGTCGCCCGCGCCGAGCTCGTCGATGAGCTGCATCGCCCGCTCCATCGCGTAGGCGACGTTGCAGATGTCGGTGCCGCGCTCGTACCGCCCGCTCGATTCGGTGCGCACGCCCAGCGCGCGCGAGGTGCGCCGGATATTGTCCCGGCGGAATTTCGCCGATTCGAGGAAGAGGTCGGTCGTGTCGGGCTTGATCTCGCTGTTGAGCCCTCCCATGATGCCGGCGAGGCAGGAGGGCGCGTCGCGGGCGGCGATGACGGGCATGGATTCGTTTAATTCATGCGGCTTGCCGTCGAGCGTCGTGATCGGCTCGCCGGGTATGGCGTTGCGGACGATGATCTGCGCGCCGGCGACGTCCCGCAGGTCGAAGGCGTGCATCGGCTGGCCGGTTTCGAGCATGACGAAGTTCGTGATGTCGACGATGTTGTTGATCGGGCGCATACCCGCCGCCCGCAGGCAGTGCTTGAGCCAGTCGGGCGAGGGCGCGATGCGCAGGTTGCGGACGACCCGCCCCATGTAGCGCGGGCAGAGGTCGTGGTTGCGCACCTCGACCCGGATGTGGTCGTTGACGTCGCCGCCGACGGTGCGATAGGTCGGCACGGGCGGGCGGAAGGGCTGCCCGAGCACGACGCTGACCTCCCGCGCGACGCCGAGCACGCTCTGGCAGTCGGGGCGGTTGGCGGTGATCTTGAAGTCGATCACGGTGTCGTCGAGGCCGAGGATTTCGCGCAGGTCGGTCCCGACGGCGCAGTCGTCCCGCAGAATCAAAATGCCGTGCACCTCGGCACCGGGGTAGTCGGCTTCTTTGAGCCCCAGTTCCTCGCCCGAGCAGAGCATGCCGTTGGATTCGACGCCGCGCAGCTTGCCGCGCTTGATGTGGGCGCCGTTGGGCAGGCGGGAATCGTGCAACGCCGTCGGCACCAGCGCGCCTTCAAAAAGGTTCTGGGCGCCGGTGACGATCTGCAGCGGAGCGTCGGCGCCGACGTCGACCGAGCAGATGACGAGGTGATCGGAATTTTCATGGGGCGACAGGCGCTCGACGCGGCCGACGACGACGTTTTGCATCGTGTCGCCGAGGTATTCGACGCTCTCGACCTCGAAGCCGACGGCGACCATGCGGCGGCAAAGCTCCTCGACCGGGACGTTGATCGCAACGTAACGGCGCAGCCAGTTGACGGAAATTTTCATGATTCGTCTCCCCCTTTAAAACTGCGACAGGAAGCGCAGGTCGTTCTCGAACAGCAGGCGGATGTCGCTGATCTTATAGCGGGTGATCGCCAGCCGGTCGAGCCCGATGCCGAAGGCGAAGCCGGAATAGACCTCGGGGTCGATGCCGCAGGCGCGCAGCACGTTGGGGTGCACCATTCCGGCGCCCAGCAGCTCGATCCAGCCGGCGTCCTTGCAGACCCGGCAGCCCTTGCCGCCGCACTCGGCGCAGGAGACGTCGACCTCGACGCTCGGCTCGGTGAAGGGGAAAAACGAGGGGCGGAAGCGCACCTTCGTCTCGGGGCCGTAGATCTCGCGGGCGAACTGCTCGAGCACGCCTTTCAGGTTGCACATCGTGATGCCCTTGTCGACGACGAGCCCCTCGCACTGGTGGAAGACGGGGGAATGGGTCGCGTCGACCTCGTCGGCGCGGAAGACTCTGCCGGGGCAGATGACGCGAATCGGCGGCTTGCGGGTCTCCATCGTGCGGATTTGGGCGCAGGAGGTCTGGGAGCGCAGCAGCAGGTCGTCGCCCAAAAAGAAGGTGTCCTGCATGTCGCGCGCCGGGTGATCCTGCGGCACGTTGAGCGCCGTGAAATTGTAATATTCGGTCTCGACCTCGGGGCCGTCGACGACGTCGAAGCCCATCGACTGGAAGATGGCGATGAGGTCCTCGGTGACGAGGTTGACCGGGTGCAGGCAGCCCTGCGGCGAAACCTTGCCCGGCATTGTGATATCGACCGTTTCGCGCTGCAAGCGGTGCGCCGTCGCCTTTTCCTGCATGGCGCGCATGCGCTGGGCGACCGCCTGCTCAATGTCGGCGCGGATCTCGTTCGCGAGCTGGCCGATGGCGGGGCGCTCGGCGGGCGACAGACTGCCCATCTGCTTGAGAATGGCGGTCAATTCCCCCTTTTTGCCGAGAAAGCGGACGCGCAGCGCGTCGACGTCCTGCCCGGTCGCCGCGCCGGACAGCGCCTGTTTCGCCGCCGCGCGAATTTGTTCGAGTTGCTCTTTCATACGATTCTCCTCCGTGTAAAAAATAAACTTCGCCCCTGCAAACAGGGACGAAGCGCCAAAGTCTCCGCGGTACCACCCTTCTTTTTGCTCTGAGAGCAAACACTCCGACGGCCGGTTACGGGGCCGAACCGGCGGCGTCTACTACGGAAGAACCGATTCCACGCCGCTGCTCGGAAGGGAACTTCGGCGCTTCGTCGCGCAGAGCCGCTTGCAGCCGGGGCGGCTCCTCTCTGGGGCGAAACGTCAACGCTTACTTTCCTTCGTCATTGCATTTATAGGGTATGAAATTGTCGGGAAAACGCCGGACCTGCGCCCGGATCGTCTTTATTATAGCCGTGCGCGGCGCAAAATGCAAGTGTTTTTTGCCTTATTTTGTGACCTTTTTGATGTTCTCGTGGCTGCTCATGACCATAAGGGTCTCGTCGGGCGAGAAGACGTGGTCGGGGTGGGGCAGCGGGGAGATGACGCCGTCGCGCTTCGTCGCGAGGATGCTGATGTTGTGGCGGCTGCGCACCGATTCCTCCAAAATGCTCTTGCCCCGCCAGGCGGTCGGCACGGCGATCTCGTAAATGCCGTATTCGGGCGTCAGCTCGATGTAGTCGAAAATGTTCTTGGCGCCGTACTTGATCGCCAGCCGCTCCGCCATCTCGCGCTCGGCGTAGACGACGTGGTCGGCGCCGTTGCGCAGCAGCAATTTCTTGTGGACGTCGCGGTTGGCGCGGGCGAGGACGAGGGTCGCGCCGAGGTCTTTGAGCAGGACGGTGATCTCGAGCGCGCTCTGGAAATTGTCGCCGATGGCGACGGCGCAAACGTCGAAATGCCGCACGCCGAGCGAGCGGATAAAGGCCTCGTTGGTCGCGTCCCCGATCTGGATGTTGGGCAGAACGGCGAGCGCCTCGTCGGCGCGGGTCTCGTTGCGCTCGACGCCGAGGACTTCGTTGCCCTCCTCGAGGAATTTCTGCGCCAGGTGCCGCCCGAAGCGGCCGAGGCCGATGACTAAAATGGATTTCATAACCCTCTGTCCTTTCCGAAATAAAACGAACGGGTTGCCTTACCCGATTTGGATTTTCTCGACCGGCAGGCGGGCGGCGGCGCCGGAATCGCGGTCGCGCGCGAAGGCGAGCAGCATCGTGATCGACCCGACCCGCCCGAAGAGCATAAGCAGCGTCAGCAGCACCTCCGAGACGGCGCAGAGCGAGGGCGTGACCCCCAGCGTCAGCCCGACCGTCGCGACGGCCGAGACCGATTCGAACAGGGCGGTCAAAATCGGCAGGCCGTCGAGCCGCGAGATGACGAGCGCGGCGCCCAGCGCGAAAAAGAGGTAGAGGCTGAACACGCAGGCGGCCTTGTGCAGCGCCGTTTCCTCGGTGCGGCGGCCGAAGACCTCGATCGACCGCTTGCGGCGGAAGGTCGAAAAAACGCTCAGCGCCAGCACGGTGAAGGTGGTCGTTTTCATGCCGCCCGCCGTCGACCCCGGCGAGCCGCCGATCAGCATGAGGCAGATCATCACGAGCAGCGACGCCTGCGTCATCCCGGGCAGCGAGACGCTGTTAAAGCCCGCCGTCCGGGCGGTGACGGATTGAAAGAGCGCGCCGAGAATCCGGTCGGAAAGCGACCCCTCCCCCTGCCCGAGCTCGAGCAGGAACAGCAGCGCCGCCCCGCCGAACACGAGGACGCCGGACGCGACGAGCACCAGCTTCGAGTGCAGCCGCAGGCGGGAGAAGCGGAAGCGATTGTTTAGCAGGTCTTGCCAGACGAAAAAGCCCAGCCCGCCGAGGACGATGAGCGCCATTAAAACGCCGCAGACGTACCACCCGCCGACGACGGTCAGCGAGGAAAAGGGCTCCACGCTGCCCATCAGGTCGAACCCGGCGTTGCAAAAGGCCGAGACGGCGTGAAAAATCGAAAAATAAATCCCCCGCAGCCAGCCGAAGCGCGGGCAGAAGGCAACCGCGAGCAGCAGCGCGCCGACACCCTCGATGAGCAGACTCCCGGCGACGATGAATTTCACCATGCGGACGATGCCGCCGACCTGCGGCGCCGAGACGGATTCTTGCAACAGCACGCGGGAGGAAAGCCCGAATTTCATGCGGGTCAGCGACAGCACCGCGCCGATGAGGGTCATGAAGCCGATACCGCCGATCTGAATGAGAAAAAGCAGGACGAGCTGGCCGAAAAGCGACCAGTGCGTGAAGGTGTCAAAGCGGATGAGCCCGGTGACGCAGGTGGCGGAGGCGGCGGTGAAGCAGGCGTCGAGAAAGGAATCCGGTTTGCCGCTGCGCGTCGCAAAGGGCAGGCAAAGCAAAGCCGCCCCGACGAGGATCATCAGGCAGTAGCCGAGCAGCAGGGTTTTGGTCGGCGAAAGGCGCGGCCGTTTCATGGCGGTTCCTCTTTTCAAAAGGCGGCGCTTACAGCGTGCGAAAGCCGCTTTCGTGCACCGTGCAGAACGAGACGGTCGGAAAGGCGGCGCGCAGCCGGGCGCAAAGCGGCTCGAGCATGACGTCCTCGGTCTCGAAATGCCCGGCGTCGAGCAAGATAAAATTCTGCGCGGCGGCGGATTGCAGGGCGGCGTGCTTGACGTCGCCGGTCACAAAGGCGTCGGCGCCCGCGTTGCGCGCGTCGGGCAGCAAATCGGCGCCGCTGCCCGAGCAGACGGCGACGGTGCGGATTTTTCCTTCCCCGGTATAGCGCACCCGCCCGCCGAGCGCGGCCTGCACCGCGGTGGCAAAGGCGGCGGCGTCGGTTCCTTGCGGCAGGCTGCCGATGCGCCCCGCCTGCGGGTCGTCCGGCGAACCGAAGGGGCGCACGTCCTGCAACCCCAGCGCGGCGGCGAGGCAGTCGTTGACGCCGCCGGCGGCCTTGTCGAGGTTCGTGTGCGCCGCAAAAACCGAGATGCCCGCCCGCAGCAGCGCATAGGGCAGCGCGTCGGCGGTCACGGATTTGAGCGGATGAAAAATGATCGGGTGGTGGGTGAGGATCAGGTTCGCGCCGGTTCTCAACGCGGTTTGCAGGGCGGCGCGCGTGCAGTCGAGCGAGAGCACGACGCCGGTCAGCGCTTCGCGATCGTCGCCGAGCAGCAGGCCGACGTTGTCGTAATCCGCCGCCGTTTCGGGCGGGGCGAAGGCGTCCATCCAATCGCAGACGGCGCGAATTCGCATGGCAAAATCCCCCTTAAAAATCGGTCAGCGCCGCGCGGGCTGAAAGGAGTCCTTAAGCGCGACGGTGCGGTTGAAAACGGGGGCGTCGGGCGCGGAATCGCGGTCGGCGCAGAAATAGCCCTGCCGCAGGAACTGGAAGGTCGTCCCGGGCGCGGCGGCGGCCGTCTCGGGGTCCGTTTTGCAGCCCGTCAGCGTGACGAGCGAGGCGGGGTTCAAATTGTCCGCAAAGGAGGAGACCCCCTCCTCGTCCGACGGGTTTTCGACCGAAAAGAGCCGGTCGTAGAGCCGCACGGTCGCGTCGACGGCGTGGGCGGCGGAGATCCAGTGCAGCGTCCCGCGCACCTTGCGCCCGTCGGGCGTTTCGCCCCCGAAGCTCTCGGGGTCGTAGGTGCAGTGGACGGCGGTGATGTTGCCCTGCGCGTCGGTCTCGTGGGAGGCGTACCGGATATAATAGGCGCCCTTGAGCCGAACCTCCTTCTGCGGGCAGAGGCGGAAATATTTGCCGGGTGGGTCGAGCATAAAATCGTCCGCCTCGATATAGAGCTCGCGGGTGAAGGGCACCGTCCGCGTCCCGGCGGCGGGGTCGTTGGGGTTGACCTCGACCGTGACGGTGTCCTCGCGGTCGGCGGGGTAGTTGTCGAGGATGATCTTCAACGGGCGCAGCACCGCCATCGTTCGCGCCGCCGTGCGGTTGAGGCACTCGCGCACGCAGGATTCCAGCAGGGCGTAGTCGATCACGCTGTACGCCTTGGAGACGCCGATCTTCTCGACAAAGGCGCGCACCGCCTCGGCGGGGTAGCCGCGCCGCCGCATGCCGCAGAGCGTCGCCATGCGGGGGTCGTCCCACCCGTCGACCAGCCCGTCCTGCACGAGCTTTAAGCACTTGCGCTTGCTCGTCAGGGTGTAGTTGACGTTCATGCGGGCGAATTCGATCTGGCGCGGGGGCGACGGCAGCTCGAGGGCTTCGAGCACCCAGTTGTAAAGCGGGCGGTGATTCTCGAATTCGAGGGAGCAGAGCGAATGGGTCACGCCCTCCTTCGCGTCGGAGAGCGGGTGGGCGAAATCGTACATCGGGTAGACGCACCATTTGTCGCCGGTGCGGTGGTGCGGCACCTTCATGATGCGGTAGAGGATCGGGTCGCGAAGGTTCAAGTTGGGCGACGCCATGTCGATCTTCGCCCGCAGCACCCGCGCGCCGTTGTCGAATTCGCCCGCCGTCATGCGGCGGAAGAGGTCGCGGTTTTCTTCAACGCTGCGGTCGCGATAGGGGCTGTTGCGCCCCGGCTCGGTCAGGGTGCCGCGGTATTCCCTTATCTCGTCGGGCGTCAGGTCGCAGACGTAGGCGAGCCCCTTGTCGATGAGCTTGACGGCACATTCATAAATATAGTCGAAATAGTCCGAGGCGTAGTACACGTGCTCCCAATGGAAGCCGAGCCAGCGGATGTCCTCTTGGATCGCGTCGACGTACTCGACGTCCTCCTTGACGGGGTTCGTGTCGTCGAGCCGCAGGTTGCAGACGCCGCCGTACTTCTCGGCGGTGCCGAAGTCGATGCAGATGGCCTTGGCGTGCCCGATGTGCAGGTAGCCGTTGGGCTCGGGCGGGAAGCGGGTCTGCACGTGGGTGTAGACCCCCGTCCGCAGGTCCTCGTCGATGAAATCGTGGATAAAGTTCGAGCCCGCCGTCTCCGGCGCGGCGGTGATTTCAGTTTCCGGCACGGTCAGTTTCCCTCTTTCTTGCAAAGTGCGTCATAATAGGCTTCGGCGTCGCGCAGCCGCTGCAAGCACCGTTCCGTCCCGAGGCAGCGCATGATGCTGCACAGGTCGGGCGTGTTCTGCCGCCCCGTCAGAGCGACGCGGATCACGGTGCTGATATCGCCCGCGTGGCCCTTGTAGGCGGCGGGGTCGGCTTTGTAGAGCTTCGTCTCGGGCGCGAAGCCGAGCGCGGGGCAGATCGACTGAATTTTCGCAAACCACGCCTGCCGGTCGTCCGCCGGGTCGTAGAGCGGGGCGTAGGCGCGCAGCGCCGCGGCGGCGTCGGCGGGGGAAAGCTGAGGCGGCAGGTCGTAGCAGGGGGTGTAGAGTTCGTCGTAAAAATAGGCGGCGTAGCGCTTCGCCTCGTCCCAGCGGGCGATGTCCTTGCGGGGCTTCGGCACGTCGCGGTCGATGGCGAAAACGGCGCGGGTATAGGCGGGGTCGGCCGTTAAGATCGCGTAAAAATCGGGGTCGAATTCCTTCGCCCAGGCCGTCAGCTTGTCGTAAACCTGCGCCGAGGAAAGGCGGGACAGCCGGTTTTTGCTGACGTCGAGCAGCTTCTGCGCATCGAAGAGCGCCCCCGAAAGGCTCATCTTTTTCAGGTTAAACGGGAATTGCGCGCGGTCGGCGTCGGGGTTGGCGCGCCGCCAGTCCTCGTAATTCGAGGAGGCGACGGTCATCAGGTATTCGAGCACGCTGTCGGCCTCGAAGCCCTGCTCGGCGAAATACCGCACGGCGGCCTCGGGATCCTTGCGCTTGGAAATTTTGCGCTTCGCGCCCCCGTCCAGCTTCAAAATCGGGGCGACGTGGGCGTATTTCGGCGGCTTGAAGCCGAGCAGCCGGAAGAGCTGCAAATGCTTCGGCGTGGAGGAGATCCACTCGTCGCCGCGCAGGACGAGGGTCGTGCGCATTAAATGATCGTCGACCGCGTGGGCGAAATGGTAGGTGGGGATGCCGTCGGATTTCAGCAGGACAAAGTCCTCGTCGTTCTCCGGCAGCTCGATCTTGCCCTTGATCGCGTCGTCGAAGGCGACCCGTTTGTCAGCCGAGCCGTCGGCGCGCAGCCGGATAACGAAGGGCTGCTTTTGCGCGATGCGTTCGGCGGCCTGCTCGACGGTGATGTCGCGGCAGCGCGCCCAGCGCCCGCGGTAACCGGTCTGCTCCCCCGCCTGCTCCTGCTGCCTGCGGGTCTCGTCGAGCTCCTCGGCGGTGCAGAAGCAGGGGTAAGCGAGCCCCTGCTCGAGCAGGAACTTCGCGTAGGTCTGGTAAATTTCGGCGCGCTCGCTCTGGCGATAGGGGCCGTAGTCCCCGACCTGCCCGGCGGGGGTGAAGCCCTCGTCGATGCGGATGCCGAAGCGGTCGAGCCCGCCGATGATGTCCTCGACGCCGCCGGCGACCTCGCGCTTGCGGTCGGTGTCCTCGATGCGGGTGTAAAACAGGCCGCCCGTCGCGTCGGCCGCCATTCGGTCGATCAACGCCATAAACAGCACGCCGAGGTGCAGATACCCCGTCGGGCTCGGGGCGATGCGCACGACCCGCGCGCCGGCGGGCAGCTGCCGCGGGGGATACAAGGCCTCGTAGTCGGCGGGCGTTTTCGTGATGTGGGGCAGGAGCAGCTGCGCCATGCGGCGGGATTCGTTCATAGGGCTTCCTCCGGTTTCGCGCCGCCCGATCAGTTCTTTTCGAGCAGCTTTGTCAGCTCGGTCATGAAGGTGTTGATGTCCTTGAATTGGCGGTAGACCGAGGCAAAGCGGACGTAGGCGACCTCGTCGACGTCCTTGAGTTTTTCCATGACTAACTCCCCGATCTTCGTCGAGGTGATCTCCCGGTCGAGCGAGTTCTGGAGCACAAGCTCGATCTCGTCGATCATGCGGTCGAGCTCGTCGACCGAAACGGGGCGCTTCTCGCAGGCGCGCAGCATTCCGTTCATGAGCTTGTCCCGGTTGAAGACCTCGCGGGACTTGTCCTTCTTGATGACGATGATGGGCAGGCTTTCGATCATTTCATAGGTCGTGAAGCGCTTGCCGCATTGCAGGCATTCGCGCCGGCGGCGAATGCGTTCGCCCTCGTCGGTCGGCCGGGAATCGATCACGCGGCTTTCTTCAAAGGCGCAGAAGGGGCATTTCATGTGCACAAACCACCTTTTGCAGGATTGTAATGATTGATATGGATAAAACCGGTCGGGCGCTTTCTCCCCGGTCGAATCTTCCGCCCCGCCGCCGCGCACGGCGCCGCAGGGGAATTCCATTTTAGTTTACCATATTTTCACACGAAATACAAGACGGATTTTTCGCCCCGCCGAAAAGCCGCGAAGGACGGCGGGAAGGGATTGCAAAATCCGGCGAGGCGGCATATAATAGAAGGCGACGCAGACGGTTTGCCGCAAATCTGAAAGGAAGGGTCGGTCTGCGCGAAAGACGAGAAGCGCCGGGACCGTAGCGGCATAGCGGTTGACGAGGATGGGGAGCATCGAAGGATTCGGCGGATGCCCCACGGCAGGCATGTCGTAAACAGACGCGCAAAAACCCGGAGAGATCCGGCAACAAAGGCGTCCTGCTATGCAAATACGGTGGCTGCAAAACGGCGACAGGCGGAGCGATCCGTCTTTTTCGGCGTGCCCCGCTTTGCAAAATGCGCGGGGCGCGGACGCTTTTTTGTGCTGCCTTTTGAGAAAGGTAGTTTTTTTATGTGTGGCATTGTAGGTTATACGGGAAACGAACCGGCAATAGATTTTCTGCTGGACGGGCTGGCGCGGCTGGAATACCGCGGGTACGATTCGGCGGGCGTCGCCGTTTTGAACGGCGGGAACATCGCGGTGGAAAAGACGGTCGAGCGCATCGGGAGCTTAAAGCGGCAAACCCGCAACGGCCGCAGCCTGCCCGGGCGCGCGGGCATCGGGCACACCCGCTGGGCGACCCACGGCGCGCCGAGCCTCGCCAACGCCCACCCGCACCTGAGCGCGGACGGCCGCTTCGCGGTGGTGCACAACGGCATTCTCGAAAACGACGCGGCGCTGCGGCGGGAGCTGGCGGCGGAGGGAGTGGCGTTCCGCAGCGAGACCGACACCGAGATTATCCCCCATCTCATCCGCCGTTATTACGAGGGCGACCCCGTCGCCGCGGTGGCAAAGGCGGTCGAGCGGCTGGCGGGCTCTTATGCGCTGGGCGTGCTCTGCGCCGACTGCCCCGACCGGCTGATCGCGGCGCGCCGGTTCAGCCCGCTGCTCATCGGGCTCGCCGACGGCGCGACCTATCTGGCCTCGGACGTGACGGCGCTGCTCCCCCGCACCCGACGGGTGCTCGAGCTCGCGGACGGCGAGATCGCCCTGCTGACGCCGCAGGGGGCGCGGCTGTTCGATCGGGAGGGTCGGCCGGTCGAACGGGAGGCGTCGCGGGTGACCTTTGACGTCGGGGCGGCGGAAAAGGGCGGCTGGGCGCACTTTATGCAGAAGGAGATCATGGAACAGCCGCAAGCCGTCGCGCAAACGGTGGAACGCCGGATTTCCGGCGGGGAGATCGTCTTTTCGGGTCTGCGGCTCGACGCCGCCCTGCTTTCCCGCATTCGCCGCATCGCGATCGTCGCCTGCGGCTCGGCCTACCACGCCGGGGCGGTCGGGAAATATGTGTTTGAGGAGCTGCTTCGCATCCCGACCGAGCTCGACCTCGCCAGCGAGTTCCGCTATCGCAACCCCCTCGTCGGCGCGGACGTGCTGACCGTTGTCATCAGCCAGTCGGGCGAAACGGCCGATACGCTCGCGGCGCTGCGCGAGGCAAAGGCGCGGGGCTCGCACGTCCTGTCGATCGTCAACGTGGTCGGCAGCTCGATCGCTCGGGCGTCCGACGACGTGCTCTATACCTTTGCCGGTCCGGAAATCGCCGTCGCGACGACAAAGGGGTATTCGACCCAACTCGCCCTGCTCTACCTCTTCGCCGTCTGGGCGGCACGGCTGCTCGGTCGGCTGTCGGCGGACGAGGCCGGGCGGCTGCTCGACGCGATTCGCGCCCTGCCGCAGGCGATGGAACGGGCGCTTCGGCTCGCGCCGCAGATGGAAGACCTGGCGTCTCGCAGCCCGACCGACGGGTCGATTTTCTTCATCGGCCGCAATCTCGATTACGCGGTCGCGCAGGAGGCGGCGCTCAAGCTGAAGGAAATTTCCTATCTCCCCGCGCAGGCCTGTGCGGGCGGCGAGCTGAAGCACGGCAGCATCTCGCTCATCGAGGAGGGGCGGACGGTGATCGCGCTCGATTGCTGCGACCGCCTGTCCGATAAGCTGGCGGGCAATATCCGGGAGGTGCAGGCGCGCGGCGCCCGGGTGATCGCCTGCGTGCCGGAGGGGCGGGCGGAACCGTCGGCCGCCGACGAAACGGTTCGGGTCCCGGCGGTTCACCCGCTGCTGACGGCCTCGGTCGAGGTCATTCCCTTCCAGCTCTACGCCTATTTCGTCGCCCGCGACCGCGGCTGCGACGTCGACAAGCCCCGCAATTTGGCGAAATCGGTGACCGTCGAATAAAAAATCGAAG
The DNA here is from genome assembly GCA_947626485.1 of uncultured Clostridia bacterium. GTDB lineage: Bacteria > Bacillota > Clostridia > Oscillospirales > Acutalibacteraceae > CANQSG01. The sequence goes on from CANQSG010000002.1 coordinate 22,246, forward strand.
AACCGCCTTTTTTGGATAGACAAAAAGGGCGGTTTCCTGTATAATAAAAAGAAAAGCCTGCGTTTTTCGGAAAGGAAGTCCCAAGCATGGAAAAAATTCTGGTTCTTGATTTCGGCGGACAGTACAATCAGCTCATCGCCCGCAGGGTGCGGGAAAACCGGGTCTATTCCGAGATCCGACCCTACACCGCGCCGCTCGAGGAGATCCGCGCGGCGGGCTACAAGGGCATCATCCTGACCGGCGGCCCCAAAAGCGTCTACGGCGAGAACGCCGTCCGGTATGAAAAGGCGCTGTTCGACCTCGGCATCCCGATCCTCGGCATCTGCTACGGCGCGCAGCTCATGGCCTACACCCTCGGCGGCAAGGTCGAGGCGGGCGCGAGCGAATACGGCGGCGTCGGGCTGACGGTCGACCCCGGCTCCCTGCTCTTCCGCGAGATCCCGACCAAAACGAGCTGCTGGATGAGCCACACCGATTATATCAGCCAGATCCCGGTCGGCTTCAAGATCTCCGCGAAGACCGACGTCTGCCCCGTCGCCGCCATGGAGAACGACGCCCGCCGGCTCTATGCGGTGCAGTTCCACCCCGAGGTGCTGCATACGCCGCTCGGCAGCCGGATCATCCGCAACTTCCTGTTCGAGGTCTGCGGCTGCCGCGGCGAGTGGACGATGTCCTCCTTCACCCACCGCACCGTCGCCGCGCTGCGCGAAAAGATCGGCGCGCGCAAGGTGCTCTGCGCGCTGTCGGGCGGCGTCGATTCCTCCGTCGCTGCCGTTTTGCTGCACAAGGCCGTCGGCGAGAACCTGACCTGCATCTTCGTCGACCACGGCCTGCTGCGCAAGAACGAGGCCGAAGAGGTCGTCCGCTTCTTTCGCGAGCAGTACGAGATCAACCTGATTGCCGTCGACGCGTCGGCGCAGTTCCTTTCGAAGCTCGCCGGCGTGACCGACCCGGAGCGCAAGCGCAAGATCATCGGCGAGGAGTTTATCCGGGTCTTCGAGGCCGAGGCGAAAAAGATCGGCAAGGTCGATTTCCTCGTGCAGGGCACGATCTACCCCGACGTGATCGAGAGCGGCACGGGCGACGCCGCCGTCATCAAGAGCCACCACAACGTCGGCGGCCTGCCGGAGCACGTCGATTTCGAGGAGATCATCGAGCCGCTGCGCGACCTCTTCAAGGACGAGGTGCGCAAGGTCGGGCTCGAGCTCGGCATGCCCGAAGCGATGGTCTACCGCCAGCCCTTCCCGGGCCCCGGGCTCGGGGTGCGCATCCTCGGCGAGATCACCGAGGAAAAGCTGGCGATCCTGCGCGAGGCCGACGCGATTTTCCGCGAGGAGGTCGCGAACGCCGGGCTCGACCGCGAGATCGGGCAGTATTTCGCCGTCCTGACCGACCTGCGCAGCGTCGGCGTCATGGGCGACGCCCGCACCTACGACTACACCGTCGCCCTCCGCGCCGTCCTGACCGGCGACTTCATGACCGCCGACTGGGCAAAGTTACCGTATGAACTCTTAGAAACCACCTCCAACCGCATCGTAAACACCGTAAAAGGCGTCAACCGGGTTGTGTACGACGTGACAAGCAAACCCCCGGCTACGATTGAGTGGGAATAGTAGCTGCTGGCTGTGATGTGCCCGAAAACCCCCTATTTATGCGGGTTTTCTGGCACCCCGCTTTTTTGAAAACCGTTTTTGCAACACTTTTGCAACAGGTTTGAAGAAAAAAGCGTTTTGCAACCGGCGGAATCGTTTCGGGTGGTTGTGGGGTGCCGGAGCAATATTGCCGATTTATCAAGCGAGCCATCTCTTGTTTTAGGACAAGGGGTGGCTCTGTTTTTTCGAAAAATTTTCGGGAGGTGACTTAAAAATGCCCGTTCAATGTCCAGACATAATGAGGGGCAATCACCGCTCCAAAACAAAGCGGCTCCCCTTCGGGCACTTTGACAACGGAATACACAGACGCACAGGACGTTATTCCTGATGATAGCCACCTCAGCAGGTACGCAAAGATCCCCCGAACCGGGGCGAGCGAGAAACCCTGTTGTAACGATTGGGCTGCTCCCGTTCGGGCGATGACAGTCAGGATGACAATGATACTTCCCTACGGGGCTGGCGGAGAACCCGGCAGAGGTGAAACTCCTATGACACGGTGCAGCACACCGCGACCTGTGCGTTTCCCGGAGGGATTCCTTCTCTCCCACAGGGGGCGTCGAGGACAAATACTGTGATGATGTTGCAGCCGGAGTAAAATCTTTTTGCTTCGGCTGGATACATAGCCGCAAATACCATGCAGCTATGAATACAAACGAAAGGAGGCAGCCTATGCAAAGCTGTAAAACGATTGCCGTGTGTATGGTATTCTATCAGCGTCGCAATAAAAAATATAAAAAACAATTTCAAGACTTAAAATCAGTCTCAGTTTGTCCAGACATAATGAGGGAACAAAATCTTCTCAAACAAGAATTTAGATATAAAGAGGTATTTTCAGATGGAACAAGAAAGAAAAATCATGCGGGGAAATATTTACATTTACGATTTCGGAAACAATCCGGGCTCCATACAATGTGGAAAGCGCCCCGTCCTTGTACTACAAGCAGACGATTTCAATGTCAAGGCGCCAACGATTATTGTTGCAGCTATCACCACCGTCATCAAAAGACGGTATCTTCCATCTCATGTTATATTGCCGGAAGGGACGGGCTTGCTTCAGGAGTCAATGGTCCTTTTAGAACAAATCAGGGCAGTCAACAAATGCGAACTGGAAAAACTTGTTGGTATGCTGACAGATGAAACAACATGGAAGTATATCAACAATTCAATCAAGAAGACCTTTGGTTTGTGGATTTACAGACCGAATCGAACGGGAGATATTCGCTCCTTGTGTCCGAATTGCTTACGGGACTATATGAATAATGGCAGCTATATCATAAAGCGGTTAGACCCATTCTGCCCAACAAAGGGAAAGTGTGATAAATGCGATGGAATGGGCTATGATTACCTTATTTATGATCGCAGAAGAAATAGTCAAGTGTGCGATTGAAAGAATCGCATATTCGTCAAAAACTGTGCCGCTAAGTATAAGGAACTTTCCGGGTATTACGAAAAAATCGCGGGGCAGCATATCGTAAGCCACACGGTATACGACACCGGCCTGCGCGAGACGGTATTCGAAAACGGCGTGCGCGTCTACGTCAACGAGACCGACCGCCCGCTCGCCACGCCGGCGGGTCAACTGGCGGCGTACGACTATCTGATTACGGAGAAGTAACATGAAACGAACCAAGAAAAACAGAGGCATCCGCGAGCTGAAAAGCCGGTACGGCTATCTTTTCACGACCCACTGGATCTTCGGAATCGTCGTCTTTTTCGCCCTGCCGCTCGTGCAGTCGATCATCTTCTCCTTCAGCAAGATCGAGATCATCGGCGGCGGGGTCAATATCCACCTCGTCGGGCTGGAAAATTACAAGCAGATCTTGTTTTCCGACCCGGATTACGAGACCTGGATCTCCGGCTCGCTGACGTCTTACCTCTATTCGCTGCCCCTCATCATCCTGCTGAGCATGGCGCTCGCGCTGATTTTGAATCAAAAATTCAAAGGCCGCCTCTTTTTCCGCGCGCTCTATTTCCTGCCGGTCATCATCTCGACCGGCGCGGTCATGAACCTGATCTTCACAACCACCGGCACCGACATGGCGAACATGGGCGTTTCGGAGGCCTATTCCGCCAACATGGTAAGCGTCGACGACATCGTCAACCTGCTGGACATTCAGGGCGAGGTCGCCAATTACATCACGGTGACGATCAGCAAAATTTTCGACCTCGTCTGGAGCTGCGGCATTCAGATCGTCCTGTTTTTGGCGGGGCTGCAATCGGTTCCGGCGACGCTCTTCGAGGCGTCGCGGGTCGAGGGCGCGACAAAATGGGAGGAATTCTGGTTCATCACCTTCCCGATGCTCTCGCGGGTGACGCTGCTCGTCGCGGTATTCACGATGGTCGAGCTCATCACGAGCGAGCGCACCACCCTGATCAAACGGGTCTACGCGATGATGCGCACGGGGAATTACGACGAGACCTCCGCCATGATGTGGTTCTATTTCCTGATCTGCGGCGCGATCATGGCGTTCCTCATCTTCCTATACAACCGCTTCCTGATGAAGCGGTGGGAATGACGCGCACCGGCAGCACGAACGGAAAGGAAGAAATCGAATCATGAACTATCAGATGGACGCGGTCGCCGAGCGGAAGCTGCGGCGGGTGCAAAAGAAGGGGCTGCACCTGTTCTATTCGCTGTTCCGCCTCGTCATTCTGCTTTCGATCGGGTTTATCATCATTTACCCGCTGATCTACACCGTCGTCACCTCCCTGCAAAGCAGGTACGCCTTTTTGAACTCGACCCGCGTGTGGATCCCGACCGAATTCGCGATCGCCGAAAATTACATCGCCGCCTTCACCTCGATGGATTATCTGCGCTCCCTCTGGTCGACCTGCAAGAACGAGCTGTTGAGCGCGGCGCTCGAGATCGCCTCCTGCGCGCTGGTCGCCTACGGGCTGGCGCGGTTTGAATTCAAATGGAAGAAGCTCTATATCGGCATTCTGTTTTTCACGATCCTCGTGCCCGATATGATGGTGCTCATCCCGCGCATGCTCAACTATTCGCACCTCGACTTTTTCGGGATCGGCGGGCTGTTCCAAAAGCTGACCGGGATCGACCTGCGGCCGAACATCATCGACACGCCCTGGGCGTTCTGGCTGCCCTCCTTCTTCGGCGTGGGGCTGCGCTCCGGCATCCTCATCTATATCTACATGCAGTTTTTCAAGGGGCTCCCGCAGGAGCTCGAGGAGGCCGCCTGGGTCGACGGCGCTGGGCCGCTGCGCACCTTTTTGTCGATCGCGCTGCCCTCCTCCGGCGTCGTCATCCTGACCGTGACCGTCTTCGCGATGATCTGGCACTGGAACGACTCCCTGCTGTCCGGCATGTATCTGAGCAACAGCTTCCCGCTCGCGCGGCAGGTCGCCCGCCTGCCCGAGACGCTCGGGAGCAAATACCATATCATTTTAAGCGCGCGCGACCCGCAGGGCATCGGGTATTTAATGGCGGGCTGTGTGCTCTTCATCGTGCCGATGCTCGTCGTCTACATGATCGTGCAGCGCTGGTTTATCGAGAGCATCGACCGCGTCGGCATCACGGGCTGAGCGCGGCTCGTTCGGGGCAAAAAAGGAGAGCTTCAGTTTCATGGCGGTACAAATCCACGGAAATTTGATTACGTTACATACGAAAAACACGACCTATCAGATGGGGGTCAACGCGAACGGGTATCTTTCGCACCTCTATTACGGCGACCGGCTCTATACCGGCGCGGCGCTGATGCGCATCGGCCTGCCCGTCCGCACGATCAAGTACGAGGGCGAATCGACCCGCATTGAAATCCGGGCAAAAAAACAGGCGCATTAACCTCGCGTTAATGCGCCGTATCCTTGCGGTTTAATTGAATTTTTTGCGGTATTTCGTCGGCGTGATCGAGAGCCGCGTTTTGAACATGCTCGTAAAATAGTGCGGGTTCTGATAGCCGACCGTCTCCGAGATCTCCTGCACGGATTTGTCGGTGTGCTGCAACAGCGAACAGGCGATATTCAGCTTGTTGTTGATCTGGTATTCGTAAGGCGTCGTTCCGAATTCGCGCTTGAAGAGCTTGAGGCAATAGTCCTGCGAGCGGTAGATGTGATCCGCAAGCTCGGCGTTGCTGATGATGCGGTCGCTGTTTTCGTCGAGATAGCGCTTGAGCAGGATGGCCTCGCTGCTGTTCTGCGATTCCTTGTCCAGAATGTACAGCTTGTGCAGAATTTCAAAATACAGGCTCAACAGCTTCGACTGCTTTTCGGCCTCCGAAAGGTCGGAAAAGGCGGTTTTGATCATCCCCTTGAACAGCGGCTTGAGCGACGGCGCGTGGAACACGAATTTGTGGTCGAGCGAAAAATTCACGATCAGCGACCGCGCGATGTTGCCCGACAAATTCATGAAATACTTCCGCCACGGGTCGTCGGGATTTGAAAAATATTCGTGCGGCACGCCGGCAGGCAGAATGTAGACGTCGTCCTCTTTGACGGCGATTTTCCGGTTGTTGATTAAAAGCGTGCCCTGCCCGCCGAAGACGTATTCGATGATCGAAACGGTGGGGTTATCCCGGATCCAATGGTGATTCTTGTCGCAGATCGAAACGCCCGACATCATCACGCCGATCGGCGCGTTTTTCTCGACGACGCTGAAAAATTTGATCGTTTCCCGCTTGGTGGCCTCCCGCATCCCGCGACACCTGCCTTTTCTTTATTATAGAAAATTCCCGAAAAAAAGTCAACCAAAACGAACGAACGAAGGAAGGAAAACGGTATGAAATTAAAATATCTCGGCACTGCGGCGGCGGAAGGGTTTCCCGCCGTGTTTTGCGCCTGCGAGACCTGCAAAAAGGCGCGGCAGGCGGGCGGCAGGAATCTGCGCAGCCGTTCGCAGGCGATCCTCGACGACGCGCTGCTGCTCGATTTCCCCTGCGACACCTACGCACACTGCCTGCAATACGGCATCGACCTGAACGCCGTGCGCCACCTCCTGATTACCCACATCCACAAGGATCACCTTTATCCGACCGAGTTTCTGTACCTGCAAAGCGCCTACTCCCACCCGGGCGACGACTACCGCCTGCGGGTCTACGGCAGCGTCGACGTCGGCGAGCTGCTCGGCGCGCTGCCGCCGGCGGTGGGGAAGCACCTCGATTTCGTGCAGGTCGAACCCTTCGCGCCCTTCGCGGTCGAGCGCTACACCGTGACGGCGCTGCCGGCGCGCCACAGCAGCCCGCACCCGTATATTTATCAGATTTCGGACGGGCAAAAAACGATTCTCTACGGCCACGATACCGACCTTTTCCCGGAACAGACCTGGGCGTACCTGACCGAAACCGGCGTCCGCTTCGACCTCGTCTCGCTGGACTGCACGGAGGGCGCCTATGAGGACCTCAACTACCACGGCCACATGTGCCTCGGCAGAAACGTCGCCTGCCGCGACCGCCTGCGCGCCGAAAACCTGATCGACGCCGACACCCGCATCGTCCTCAACCATTTCTCCCATAACGGCAAATCCGCCCTCTACGACGATTTCCGCCCCCAAGCCGAAAAAAACGGCTTCGAAGTCGCCTACGACGGCATGGAGGTCGTCCTGTAAAGCCGCCAAGCAGAAAGACGCTTTTTCGCACCCGCAAAAAGCAAAAAGAGCGAGCAGGTTTTAACCGTCTGCTCGCTTTTTTATTCGCACCTTCCGCAATCAGAACAGCCGTTGCAGATCAGTTTACTTCCGCAATGGGTGCAATTTTGGCGGTAGTGCGGCGTGTAAAGCGCTTCTTTCGGAATTTTTCTGCCGAAGTTATCGGTCAGTTGCCAGACGATCGGTTTTCCCGCGTAATTCATGCCGGACTTGTGCGCCATTTCGCTTTGCAGCTGCTTTTTCGGCAGGTAATAGCGCCTGCCGTCTTTGACGAAGACCGTGCCGGTTTCGATGAAGCAGAAGGTGACGTCATGCGCCACGCATTCCGCGCGCAAGGCCTTCACCCAGTCGAAGTCGCAGGGTCGTGCGCCGTCGTAGTTCTCGCCGCCGCAGACGACCTGCTCGATTTGCCCGTTGCCGAGATATTTTTCAAGGCTGACCGCGCCGAGAAAGGGCGCGCACATGATGCCCTTGTGTTTGAAGGGCAGTGAAAGCAGGAGCGGGATGCGCTCGTCGGCGCGGCGCTGATTTTCGCAGGTGACGTTGAACATGACGTTCTCCCAACCGTCGCCCCAATCCTTCGGCAGGCAGTCGGCCACCCGCTGCGGGCGTTTCGTCAGCAGAAAGAATTTCACGTCGCTGCGCTGCCGCATCAGCTCCCACGCTTCCTCCCGCCATGCGTCCGCTTCCTCCAAAAAGAAATCCGAGGACATGCAGACGCGGATGAGCTCCCCGCTTTGGATTTTGTACGCGCCGGTTCGGGTTTTTTGAACGGGATAGGTAAAGCCCGATTTCGTCTTGTAAATATCGGCGCCGTTGCGGTCGCGGACGCGGTCGAGGAAATACATATAACAATGCGCGCAGCCCTCGCTGCACTTCACGCACCCGTGCCACGGGTTCCAAATATCGTGCATAGCCTTACCTCAAATCTTCCAGCACCTTGCCGATATCGCTGTTAATACAGATCGACTGCGCCTCGATCTCCGTCGGGCAGACCGCTTCGCCGGTGTTGATACAGGCATAGGTCGCCGCTTTGTTCTGCGCGGTCATGCGCCAGAAGGGGTATTTGATGATGACCGGGGTATTGTAGCCGACGCCGAGCTCTAAAAACAGGATCCGCCCGTCTTTTCGCGTGCGCAGGAAGGTTTCATACCGCTCTGCCGCCTCGTGCCAGCCCGCGTCCTCGACGAATTTATCGTCGGCGCGCAGGTTCATCGTCAGCGGCTTCCCGCAGTGGGGGCAGACGGGCAGCAACTCGGACGGGATCCGCATATCCGTTTGCCGTTCCATCATTTGTCGGACGGCGGTTTCGTTGTCGAAAGTCTCCTGCCGGCAGGGTTCGGAGCACTGAAACAGCCCGTAGTCGCCCTGGGTGTAGAACAGGCGCGTTTTGTCGAAGCCCGCCTTTTGAAAACAGTGGTCGACGTTCGTGGTGAGGACGAAATAATCCTTGTCCCGCACCAGCGCCAGCAGCGTTTCATAGACCGGCTTCGGCGGGTCGGTATAGCGGTTGATGAAAATATACCGGCTCCAATACGCCCAGAATTCCTCCGGCGCGGGGTACGGATAAAACCCGCCGGCGTACATATCGGAAAAGCCGTATTTGTCGGCAAAATCGGAGAAATAGCGCCGAAACCGCTCGCCGGAATAGGCAAACCCCGCCGAGGTCGACAGCCCCGCGCCCGCGCCGATGACAACGGAATCCGCCGCTTCCAGCGCCGCCCGAAGCCGCTTCCCGTTATCCGAGCAGCTCCCGGTAGAGTTTGCAATCGGTATCCTTGAAAACATTGAAGATCACCTCCGTGTCGCCTTTGGATTGCCGCACCGTCTCCACGGCGATTTTCGCGGCTTCGTCGTTCGGAAAATGAAACTCTCCCGTGGAAATGCAGCAGAACGCCACGCTTTTGATATCGTTTTCCTGCGCCAGCGCCAGGCAGGAACGGTAGCAGGAAGCCAGCAGCTCCCGGTCGGTTTCGGTCACGCTGCCGGTTATAATCGGGCCGACGGTGTGCAGAACGTAATCACAGGGCAGGTTGAAAGCGGGCGTCAATTTCGCCTGCCCGGTCGGCTCCTCATGCCCCTGCTTTTTCATCATTTCGGCGCAAGTCAGCCGCAGCTGAACCCCGGCGTAGGTGTGGATGGCGTTGTCGATGCAGCTGTGGCAGGGGACATAGCAGCCGGTCATGCCGGAATTCGCGGCGTTGACAATCGCGCCGCATTGCAGCGTGGTGACGTCGCCCTGCCAAAGATAAATACCCGGCTCGACGGGCGACAAATCGGCGAAATCCGTGACGCCCTTTCGGGCGGTTTCCTCCCGCAGATAGGCGTCCTGCACCGCGAGAAAATCTTCGCCGATCGGCTGCGGCGGCCGGACGTTGAGCAGCGAGCGCAGCAGCATTTTCTGCCCCGCTTCATCGGACGGAACGGCCAAATCCCGATAGCGCGGCTGCTCGGAAAGCAGCTTCTCGATGAGGAAAATTCTTCGCTCGGCTTGTGTCATACCCGCACCCTTCCTCGATGATTTTGCTCCCTGTATCTATTATACATATCTTTTTGCCGAGCGCAAGCACGCACCTTTTTGTAACTGCCCGGCGTTTTGCGGAAAAGGGATTGCATTTTGACGCGTGTTGCAGTACAATAAGAATGTAACATTTATTTTTGATGTAACGGAGGCGCTGTATGAAAACGAAAGCGGAACTCATCCCCGAATGCCCCGTCGCGACGACGGTGCAGCTCATCGGGAACAAGTGGAAACTTTTAATTATACGAAACCTGCTTGACCGCCCGTGGCGTTTCAACGAGCTTCAAAAGAATCTGGAAGGGATCAGCCAAAAGGTACTGACAGACAGCCTGCGGTCGATGGAGGCCGACGGGATCATCACCCGCACCGTCTACCCGGAAGTCCCGCCGCGCGTGGAATATGCGCTGTCAGAACTCGGCGAATCCATGCGCCCGATCCTCGATTCCATGAAAGCGTGGGGCGAGGCGTATCAGAAAAGGGGATAAGGAAAGTTCGGGATGGCAAAGGACTGCAAAAGGATAGCTCGCCTGTTCTGATTTGCGTTTGCAGGGCGAAATGCATTTGATATATCAAAACAAATCTCTTGCTTTTTCGAACAGAATCGCCTATAATAACGGTATGCTGATTTTTAATAGTTGAATGTGACAAATATTCGGCGGCAGGCATACAACAGTAAAATATATGACATCACACATAATAAGAGCAAAACATATTATCCTGCATTAAAAGAAAAATTTCAATGCGAAAATAGGCAATACCCTTTTGCGATTTGGAACGGAAACGAATTTTTTATTATTGGAGAGATCATTATCATGGGTAACGGAAGGATTGCCGTTGACAAACGGACGGCACCTCAAAACACACGGAATACGAATATAGAGTGGTTACGTATTGTTTCCATGCTGCTGATTGTCGCTTACCATGCCGCCTCGGAATGGGGGGGGGGTATACAAGTACTGATCAGCCGATCATAGTCTATCTTACCGGAACTGTTTTCGGTTCCTGGGGATTGTTAGGGGTGGATTTGTTCCTCGTTATCAGCGCCTGGTTTCTTGCATCTCAGCCGTTTCGATCAAAAAAAGTAATTTCCATTTCATTTCAAACGTTCACGTGGGTGTTCGGATATTCTGTCCTGTATGTTCTGTATCATCTTTTCTATCTGCATGACGGGGTAGGGACAACCGTATTCGAGTTTTGCAGATATTCTCTAATTGGGTTTTTTCAACCGTTTTGGTGCCAATATTATTGGTTCGTGACCACTTATTTTTTTCTGTTGCTATTGTCTCCCATTTTCAATAAGCTATTGGAGGTTCTGCAAAAATCCCAAGTAGAGAAGCTGCTGCTGATCTTTATCTTTGTGCCTGTTTACGCACAGTACAGCACCAGTGCCGTATGTGATGTTTTCCGTTTTGCGTATGTGTATCTGCTGATCGGATATATCAAAAAATACGGCAGCAAAACAATTGAAAAATACGCGAAGGCGCCGGTCTATATTTTCCTCATATTGTTAGTCCTTGTGTCAAAATGTGTGCAGTACTTTCTGCCGTCGAATAAAGTTTTCGCATCGATCTGCACATTATTGAATCGTACTGTTGCGAGCACCGGACGACATTCTATGATCATTTTGATTATTGCGATGTTGATTTTCTTTGATGTGCTTCGCAGAAAACCGACATACAACCGCACAGTCAATCACATTTCTTCCCATTGTTTAGGCGTGTACTTGTTCCACGAAAACAATCTTCTCGGGCTGCCGAATACGCTGGATGTGATTTTCAGAAGGTCGACGTCCCTGGGGTATTTAACGCTCAACAGTTGGTTTCCCGTTCAATTCACAGGGATTGTTGTGTGCGTTTTTATTGTCGGGATCCTTCTCGAGTGGCTCAGGGAATTGATTCTGCAAAAGCCTTTCATGAAGTACGTCTCTAAAAAATGGACGCACAAAATGGAGGCAGTTGACGCATGGTTTAATACCCTCTGATTTCAATTTACGGCGTGTTTGATGAGGAAATAGAATGATGACAAGTACAATTCCGAGCAAGAGTAAGGCGAGAAATCCCTACATAGATATTACAAAATTCATTATGGCACTACTTGTTGTTGCCATTCATGTGCGACCTGCCGACGGGGAACTCGGATTTATTATCGCGAATGTTATTGCTCGCGTGGCAGACCCCATGTTTTTTATCATTACAGCGTACTTTTTATTTGCAAAAGCCAAAAAAGCAGAAGGAAAAATGGGGGGGGGTACTGAAGAATTATATAAAACGAATCGCTATACTGTATGGGGCGGCATTGATCCTATACAGTCCGCAGATCATTTCAAGTTGCCTACGAGCAAGTGACAACGGTTTCGAAGTGGTTTTACGGCTTGTGAAGAAAATACTGTTTCAAGGGCCATACGGACCTTTGTGGTTTTTGACCGCGTTGTTTCCGGCGGTGATATTAACCTATTTTTCTTCGAAATATTTAGGCGCTTGGAAAACGGTTGCCATATCGTTTGCGCTGTATCTTCCGTCGGTTTTAGACACCGAATACAGCGCTCTTTTTTCAAACTGCGCTCCGATGCAATATTATACGAAGTTTATTTTGAAAATATTTGGATCCTATGCAAACGGCTTGACCTTTGGCTTCTTCTTTTGCGCGATCGGGATGATATTTGCCTTTGAATTTGAAAGCGGCGATTTAAGGAAAGATTTATTGGCGCTGATTCTGTCTTTTGCGGCTTTGTTTGCAGAGGCGCATATCGTATGCAAATATGGATGGGGGAAGGATTATTGGGCTTTATTTTTCCTGACGCCTGTTTGCATATACGGAATGAGAGTGTTGTTAGAACTACCGAAACACGGAGCGGAGTCGAAATTGGTCGCCAAAGCCAAATCGCTGCAAAAAATGAGCGTATTGATTTTTATATTTCATTGTTTATTCCTTGACGGATTCAATTTGGTGCTCGGCTCTTCTGCTGCGTGGTGGAATAATTATCCGATTCTCAGGTATGGTCTTGTGGTGATATTCACGATGTTGTTTTCCGTGCTTATCATATGGCTTTCCGGCTATGACAGACTCAAGTTTCTGCGGTATTTATACTGAGAACCGCCGGGAAAGGCGTTTGTGTCCGGCAAGGGAGCCGGTCTTGCAGAGGTACCTGTTATGCGGCGATAACGGAAGGATAACGTGACGGTGCTTGCATGGACTACGCCAAATCACCGCGAGCGTTTGACGGCGCGGGTGGATTTACGGGGAAGAGCGTTCGGGCTTTTTGGGCTCGGGCGCTCTTTTTTCGTATGTTGTCACCTGTTTCCCGTCTTGGTTGTTGTAATATAAGTTAGGAGGGGAAAGTGAAATGGAGATTGCTTTGGCGGAGATGGGGCGGAAGTCGGTTGCGGAGTTGGCGGCGGTTTATGCGCATGAGGCGGAGCTGGCGGGCGGCGATTTGTGCGGAGCGCCCGCGCGGGTGAGAAGGCGGGCTTGCCGGCACGTTTGGCGGGGCTGGTACGCGCTCGACGACCTGTCGCCGGCGGCGAAGCAGAAGATAGAGACGGCCGACGACGCCGGGCTTTTGCAATTTTTGCAGGACTGCGCCGCCGCGCAGGACGCGTATCTTATGCAGCGAAAGCAGGCGTTGACCGCCGCCTGTGCGGAGTTCGACGAGCCGGTGCGGCAGGCGTTTTTCGCGCTGTTCGAGAGCGGCACCGTCGAGCCCTGCCTTTGCGCGCGGGGCGACGAGCTGCTGCTCTGCGTCGAATCGGGGGTCGGGGTCGACCGCACGCTTGTTTTGCGCCGCGCCGTCTGCGACCCCGCCGACCTGCCCGACCGGCGCGTCGTCTACCTCGACCCCGATGCGCTGACCCTCGAGCTCGACGGCGACGATTGGCTTTTGCGCGGCGACGCCGAGCCGCACGGGCAGGACGCGACCTTTCCCTTTTCGATTCGGTTTGCCGCCGCCGGGGTACACATCATTTCGCTGCACGCCGCCGAGATGAGCTTTTACGACGACCTGTGGGGCGACCTCGAGCTGCTCTGCATGGCCGTTTTGAACAAATACGACGTCTGCCCCGCCTGCCTCAACGCGCGGGAGACGGCGCTGCTGCCGCTCGCCGGGGAGATCGCGCGCCTGCACTGGGCGGCGGCGCTGCCCGAAGAATTCGCGACCGGTCGCTTCCCGTTGCTGCGCGAAAAGCTGCAAGGCGCCGGGCGGGAGCTGCTGCCGCTGCTCGACCGGGTGGAGGCGAATTTTTCCGATGACCGGAAGAAAAGCCGTGCGCTCGAACAGTTGCATCGGCGGCTGAATCAAAAGCGGTACGAGCCGCTCTGGCGGGAACTGCACGCGCCCCTCGCCGCCTCGCAGGACGGGTATCCGGTGCGCGCGGCGCTTTTTTGGGACGAAAGTGATTTCGACGAAAAACGCCGGGCGGTCGCGGCGCTTTTGCATGCGCGCGGCTATGCGGGCGACTATCCGCACTTCGTGAAAACCGGCAAAATCCGCGGCCTGCACCTCGCGCGGTCGCATAATGTCAGCTATCTCGTGGGCGCGGGGCGGCGCGCCGCCTTTCACATTTTCTGCACGGAAAACTGCCTGTACGGCTATCCGGAAATCGAGTTTCACTGCGGCACGCAGCTGCTGAAAAAGGGCGAGGCGCCGGGCGATATCTACGCCTGCCAGTTCGACACGCGCGGCCGCAGCTTCGGCGGGCTCGTCGCGTACAGCTGGGGCGAGGCGGACGCGGACGAGGCGTCGCCGCTCGACCTGGCGCAGACCGTCGCCGTCGCCGCGAAAAAGGCGGAGCTTTCCCGCCTGACGAAGCAGGAACGGCGGGCGGTCGGCGAGGTCGGCGGCGGGTTCTCGCTGACGGTCTTTCTGCTCGGCTTTTTGGTCGGCGGCGGGCTGTTCGGGCTGGGGATGACCGCCGTGCTGCTCGTCGGCGCGCTGCTGACGCTGCTTTTCCTCGGCCCGCAGGCGATCCCGCAGATGCTGACCGAAATTCCGTGGCCGGGCGTTTTCCTGCTCGCGGGCGGGCTGTTCGGCCTCGCCTTCGGCATGCTGGAAGCGATCGACCGGTAAAGGAGAAATTTAAGAATGAGCAAGCACAAAAAACGCAAAACGGGTAACGCCGCGCGGGCGCGAAAAACCGCTTGACAACGGCGCATAGGTGTGCTATAAAATAGGGGAAAAGCGGCGTTTTGCCGCGGGAAATTTGCGATTTTTGCGTTCGGATTTTGGGGGTCTTGAAATGGCGACGACGGAACGAATCCAACGGTTATATGAACGGGTGCGCAAGCGTCCCCCGCAGACGGTGACCTTTACGCGGGATTACCACCGGCTGGCGGCGACGAAATACGCCGACCTGCCGACGGCCGAGGCCGCCGCGCGCGCCATGGCGGAGGCGATCGTCTCGCTGCCGGTGCTCGTGGAGGACGACGACCGGCTGGCGGGGCGCATTTATATGGACAGGGAGGTCGGCGCGGACAAAGTTCGCCCGGATCTCGACACCGCGGCGGAACCCCGTCGGCGCATCGCCGAGGAGCTGCCGGATTTCGGCGAGATGGTGCGCTCGGAGCTGACGGTCGAGACCGCCATCGGCCACATCACCTGGAACTGGGAGCCGATTCTGCGCCTCGGGACGAGCGGCATGAAGGAGATGTACCGGGCGGCGCTGCGCCGCGCTGCCGACGAAAAGGCGGCAGAATTTTATCGGGGCGTCCTGCTCATGCCCGACGCGATGGACGAATGGAACGCCCGGCACGTCGCCGAGCTGCGCCGCCGCGGCATGGAGGAGTTGGCGCGCATCTGCGAAAAGGTTCCGGCGCACCCGGCGGAGACCTTCCGCGAGGCGGTGCAGGCCTTTTATTTCCAGCACATCGTCGTGATGCGGGAAAACCCCTACGGCGGCAACGGCCCCGGTCGGCTGGATTATTACCTCTGGCCGTATCTCAAGCGGGATCTCAGCCTTGGCCGCTGCACCCTCGACGAGGCAAAGGAGCTCGTCGACGAGCTGTTTTTGCGGATCGAGGAGCGCTTTTATAATCAGGACGGCTTTGTCGAGGCGATCGTCGTCGGCGGCTCCCACCCCGACGGGTCGAGCGCCGTCAATCCGCTGTCGCATCTGATGGTGCGTTCCCTGCTCGACTTAAAAATCCTGCACCCGTCGATCTATCTGCGGTTCCCCAAGGACGTGCCAGACGATTTCGTCGCGCTGGCGGCGGAATATCTCAAAAGCGGCTGCAACCGGGCGCAGGTGCTCAACGACGAGGCCGTCACCGCCGCCCTGATGCGCACCGGCGTCCCCTATCAGGACGCCGTCCAGTACGCCTGCGGCGGCTGCATGGAGGTCGGCGTGCAGGGCATGCAGGACGATTTTCTGTACCAGGGCTGGCAGAATCTGCCGAAGCTGTTCGAGCTGACCGTCACCGGCGGGGTCTGCCTGCGCACCGGGAAGCAATACGGCTTTATCCGCGCGCAGGGGCTGGAGTACTGCCGGGATTTCGAGGAATTTTACCGCGCCTTCCTCGCGGAGCACCGCAACCTGCTGCACACCTTTTTCCGCGCGCAGGATCTCTACAACGAGACCGCCCGCACCGCGCGTCCTGCCTATCTGCTCTCGTCGATGATCGGCGACTGCCTGCTGCGCGGCCGGAATCTGCACGACGGCGGCGCGCGGTATAACGATTACGGCTCCTCGCCGGTTGGCCTGCCCAACGTCGCCGACGAGCTGATCGCCGTCAAAAAAGCGGTGTTCGACGATAAAATCTGCACCGCGGCGCAGCTCGTCGCCGCGATGAAAGCCAATTACGAAGGATTTGAGGAACTGCGCAAGCGCCTTTGTCAGCTGCCGAAATACGGGCAGGAGAACCCGGAGGCCAACGAGATGATGCGCCGCCTCTGCGCGGACGTCAGCCGGAACTACACCGACTACCGCACGGCGCAGGGCGGGACGGGGAAGATGGTCGTTTTGACTTTCATTTATTCCCCGATCGTCGCGAAATCGCTGGGCGCGACGGCGGACGGCGGCTTTGCGGGACGGTACGCCGCCCACGGCGTCACGCCGCAGTCCTGCGCGATGGACAAGGGCATCACGGCGGCGATCAACTCCTGCGGGAGCGTGCCGTTCGACTGCTTCAACGGCGCGGCGTCGACGATGTGGGACCTCGACCCCGCCTATGCGACGCCGGAGGTCTGCCGCGCCCTGCTCCTCACCTTCTTCTCGCTCGGCGGCCAGATCTATCAGGGCAACACGACTGACGTCGAACAGCTGCGGCTCGCGCAGCTGCACCCCGAGGAACACAAGGATCTGATCGTCCGCGTCGGCGGCTTTTCCGCGCGGTTTGTCTCGCTCGAAAAATCGTTGCAGGACGAGATCATCGCCCGCGTGCGGCACGGCAGATAACCCGATTTTCCCTTTCGTTCGACAAAAAAACTGCGCTCCCATTTCTTGCGGGGGCGCAGTTTTTTGTCGGTTTGCGTCAGCGGGCGGCGCGCAGCACGGCGGCGTTGCGCCAGTAGTCGTTGGTGAGGATCGTGTCGACCCCGAGGCGCAGGTAGTGGGCGGTCTCGGCGGGGTCGTCCGACCAGAAGAGGTTGACGCGCAGGCCGTTCGCGTGGGCGCGCGGGATGATCTCCTCGACGTACCCTTCGCCGTAGGCCTCGAAATTCGACTTGCAGAGCTGGATTTTCTTCGCGCCGACCAGCAGCGCCTTGTCGACGAGGTCTTTCATGTCGTGATCCCCCGTGCAGCGGGCGATGTCGGGCGCGAGGCGGCGCAGCTGCTGCAACACCGGCACGCTGCTCATGAAATAACAGTGCCGGCGGCAATCGTAGGCGTCGATGAGCGCGACGATCTTTTTGAGGTAATCCTCCGGCCATTCGCCGCCGTTCGCCGGCTCCTTGATGTGCAGGTTCAAAATCGCCTGCCCGGCGAAATGCCGCAGGACGTCCTCGAAGCGCGGGATTTTCATGCCCGCGAAGGCGGCGTCGTATTTCGAGCCGAAATCATATTGCAGCAGCTCGGCGTAGGTGTGCGCGGTGACGTGTCCCGTTCCGTCCGAAACGCGGTCGAGGAAGCCGTCGTGCAGCGTGACGACCTCGCCGTCCGCCGTCTGCCACAGATCGAGCTCGAGCTCCTCGGCGCCGAGGGCGACGGCGGCGCCGAAAGCCGGCAGACTGTTCTCGGGCGCGACCGAGTTAAAGCCCCGGTGGGCGCAGATGCGCGGATAGGGCATGATGTCGTCGAACGGCACAATGGCGCTGCCCGCCTGCCGGTATTTCCAGGGCTCGCGCCCGGATTCGATATAATGATGATGGGGCGCGTCGGGGTTGCCGAATCCGGCGGGCTTTAAATACCGCCGGTGGGGGTCGAATTCCGCCGTGGCGCTGCCGACCTCGTTTTTCAGGTCGGCGAGCACGGTGCCGTCGGGGGCGACGATCATGCTGCACCCGCCCACCGGCGAATCGGCGCCGAGGCTGACCGACGCGCGCACGACATAGGCGTTGCAGTTGTAGGCGCAGAATTTCGTGATCGTCGCGATGGCGTCGGGCGTGTCGCTGCGCTGGTGGGAGCAGGCGATGATGACGTCGGGGTCGAACCGCGCCATGTTGGCGAAGAGCTCGTAAAAATAATTGTCATAGCAGGTCAGAAACCCGTATTTCACGCCGTCGATCTCGAGCAGATAGGGCGCGGAAAAGCTGCGGGTGTAGCCGGTATCGAGGTACCGCTGCTCCGACGGCACCAGGTGCTGCTTGTCATATCGCCCCGCCTGCGCGCCGGTGCGGTCGAAGACGACGGTCGAATTCCGCGGACCGGTCGGCGTCTGCTGCATCATGTTGATGCAGAGCACGGCGTTGCAGCGCGCGGCGGTCTCGGCCGCCTTTTTTGCCAGCGCGGGGCCGTATTTTTGCGCGTCCTCGGCGTGCTGTGAGAGTTCGGCGACAAGGGCGGGCTGATCGCAGCTCTCGGGAAACACGATCAGGTCGAGGCTCTCGTCGCAGCGGTCGAGCGCCTCCATCTCCCACCGGAACAGCTCCTCCGCGCGCGCATGGTCGCGGGAATAAAACGGCTGCACAATACAGGCTTTCATAAAAACGTCTCCTTTTTGCGGCTTGAATTTTGCGGCTTGAATTCTTTATAAGGATAGCATAAACGGCTGAGTAAAGCAAGCGTTTTTGCGGCCGGAGAGGAAAATTGGCGGAGTTTTGGGGGAAAGGCGGCCGGGCCCGCGCCGCTGGCGCGGTAGTGATGAACTAAGAGTGAAGAGTGAAGAGTGTCGGTGTCGCCTGCGGCGACGGATAAAAACATGTGCCCGCAGGGCACGCATCATTGCCGAAGGCAACATCATTTGCCCGAAGGGGAAACATCATAGGGAACGCCTGCGGCCGCCGCCGGGGGCGGAGGAAGGGAGCAGGGGTTCGCGCCGCGGTCAAAAAAGCCGAGGAAAGGCGCCGGCAGGCGCCCGAGAGCTTTTTTGGGCACCGCAAGAGGGCAGAGCCTGCATCATTTGCCCGACAGGGCAACATCTTTTTGGGGTTGCAGTCGGCGGCGGATTGTGGTATGCTGAAAGGAGAAAACAACGAGGGGGCGACGGTATGGGAGAAGCGGAACCTTTTTACCAGATCGGCAGCGGCAAAACGCCGGTCGTGCTGTCGGGGCTGCTCGCGGCGGTGTTCGGCGGGCTTGCCGTTTGGCTGCGCGCGACCCGCTCCGACGCGTTTCCCCTTTTGGCGCTTTTCGCCTGCTTTGCCCTGCTCGTCTTTTTGCTGACGCTTTACCGCTTTTTTGCGTTCCGGGTGCGCATCGACGCCGACGGGGTGTATTGCCGGACGCGACCCGGCAACGGCAGGCGCTATCGCTACGCCGAAATTCGCCGCGCGTGGCAGAGCGGCGGCCTGGAGCACGCCGACACGCCGGAAAGCTATTGCCATCTTTCCCTTGCCGACGGTCGGCTCCTGCGCTTCCCGTTTTATCCAAACGACGAGGAAGCGATCGAATATCTGCTCGCGCAGGTGGCGGTGGCGCAGCACGACGCCGAAACGCCCGAAGAATACCGCATCGACGGCAAATATTTCGGCAGATCCCGCCTTGCGGTCGGCGTTATTCTGCTCGCGCTGCTCCTCGGCGGGCTGTTTGCCGCGCGCTCGCTCGAAATCCGGCTTTTCCTGCTGCCCGGCGTCGCGCTCGCGCTGGCGCTCTGTATCTTCCTTGCGGTGCGGTATTTCTGCTTTTCGGTGCGAATCGGCGACGACGGCTTTTTCTGCCGGACGACGCCGCGAAACGGCCGCTTTTACCCCTATCGCGAGGTCGTCGCCTGCCGGGTCATTCGCCGAGTAGTGCGCCGCCGCGGCTCGCGCCGCCTCTATTCGGTGGGGCAGGGCGTGGAAAAGGGGTATTTTCTGTTTGAATTCACCTGCGCGGACGGCGCAAGGCGGCGGTTTGTCTTTGAGAATGCGGTCAGCGGCCATGAGATCGATGTGCTCCAATCGCGCATTCAGCAGGGAAAGTCCGCGCCGCTGGCGCGGTAGTGATGAACTAAGAGTGAAGAGTGAAGAGTGGCGGTGTCCGCTTCGCGGACGAATAATAACATGTGCCCGAAGGGCACGCATCATGGGCGAAGCCTGCATCATTTGCCCGCAGGGCAAGCATCATTACCGAAGGTAACATCATTGTTTGCCCGTCAGGGCAAACATCGAACGGCGGTATTGTTGCGGGGAAATTTTTTCTTTCCGGGCGAAGAGGCGGGAGAAGGCTAAGGGGTCGTCGTAGCCGACGGAGTGGGCGATTTCGGCGACGGACAGGTCGGTTTCCGCGAGCAGCTTTTTCGCGCGGTAGAGCTTGCGGGAGAGGACGTACTGCTTGGGCGAGGTCTGAAAGCCCTTTTGAAAAATCCGGTATAAATACGGCTGGCTGACGCCCAAAAGCCCGGTCAGCTCCCCCACCGTGACCGGCAGGCTGATGTGATCCTCGACGTATTTTTCGGCGAAGGTGAGGTAGAGCTCGGCGTTCGGGACGGTTTTCGCGCCGCTTCCGGCGGGCACCGTGGCGTTCAACAGGTGCAGATAGGTCTCGAGCACGGTGAGGGAATCGGCGATGGCGTTTCCCCCGGCGACCAGCGTTCCCGCCGTCCGGTTCAGCGCGGCAAGCCCCTCGGGCGCAAAGGAAAAGACGAAGGTGTCGCCGTCGGCGTTGTACCGGCGGAAAATCGGCTCCATGCCGTCGCCCGTCCCGATAATCCACAGAAATTCCCAGGGGTCGTCGGCCTCAGCTTTGTAGGCGGTGGACTGCCCCGGATAGATCAGAAAGCCCTGTCCCGCCCGCACGGGGCTGCCGTTGTACCGCCCCGCGCCCTTCAGGACGTAGTGCACGATGTAGCAGTCCCGCCGCCCGGGGCCGAAGCAGGTGACCGCCGGGTCTTTGGCGTACCCGATCTCGCGGATGTCGAGCGGGGAAGGGCTGCCGTCGGAATCGATGGTGTAGCGCATGCGGAAAACCTCCTTTGTTATGATTTTACGATATGCGGGTTTGCATTGTCAATAGAAAAATTCCGTTTCCCGCCTTATAATGGTGTCACAAATCGCGGCAAAGGAGACGGGAAGTTATGATTTCAGCAGAACATTGTATCGCCATCGGCGAATACGCGGCGGCCGGCCTGTACGAGGAGCCGGATCGGAGCCTGTTTTATCGCACCGCCCTCGGCATCCGGCGGTATTTCGAGCACTGCCCGCTCGCGGTTTATCGCGGCGAGGCGCTCTACCCTTCCGGCACGCTGCCCCGCAGCGGCCATATCCGCCCCGGGTATTCGGGGATGTATTGCGACGCGAACGCCCTGCGCGACCGGGGCGAGGACGCGCTCGCCGACGCCTACGCGCAGGAATTCGGGCGGTTCCGCTCTTCCGTCCCGCCCGAGCACACCGTCGCGGGCGACATGTGGACGCATTCCATGCCGCATTACGAGCGGGTTTTGCGCGAGGGGCTTTCCGCCTATCTCCCCCGCATCGAGGCCATCGCCGACCGGGACATGCGGGAGGGGCTGCTGCACCTGCTCGCCGGGATTCGCTGCTACCGCGACCGGTCGCTCGAATATCTGCGATCGGTCGACGCCGACGAAAGGCTGATTTGCGCCCTTGAAAAGGTGCCCTTCGAGCCCGCCGGGGACATTTACGAGGCCGTCGAGGGCTGGAATTTCATCCTCTACCTCGATTTTTGCGACAACCTCGGCTGCGTGGCGTCCGGCCTGCTGCCCTATTACCACGGCGAGGATATCACCGACCTGCTGCGCAACCTCTTCGACAACCTCGACAGCAACGACGGCTATTCCATGTCGCTGAGCACCGATTACACGCCCCTCACGCTGCAATGCCTCGCGGCCTCGAAGGGCAAGCGCCGCCCGATGATCGAGCTTTTCGTCGACGAGACGACGCCAGACGAGGTCTGGGAAAAGGCCTTCGAGGTCGTGCGCTCGGGCAACGGCCAGCCGGCGTTTTACAGCGCGAAGACCTTGCTGCCCGGCCTCGCGCGCCGCTTCCCCGACATCCGCGCGGAGGATTTAAAGCAATTTTGCGGCGGCGGCTGCACCGAATCCATGCTGGCGGGGCTTTCCCACGTCGGCTCGCTCGACGCGGGCGTCAACCTTCTGCTGCTGCTCGAGCGGGTTCTGTATGACAAGCTGCCGACGGCGACCTCCTTCGAGGAATTTTACGACGCGTATCTCGCCGCCGTGCGCGAAGCGGTCGACCGGGTGACGGCGGGCATCGCCGAATCCCAGAAAAACCGCGCGAAATACGTCGCGAACCCGATGCGCACCCTGCTGACCGACGACTGCATCGACAAGGGCAGGGACTTCAACAACGGCGGCGCGCGTTATCAATGGAGCATCATCAACTTCGCCGGCATGATCAACGTGATCGATTCCCTGCTCGTCATCCGCGACTATGTCTTCGGCACGCCCGCCTGCCCCGCCGAGGAGTTTCTGGGCTATCTGCGCGCCAACGACCCCGAATTTTTGGCGCGGGCGCGCAAGCACAGCGTCTGCTTCGGCAAGGACAACGCCGACGCCAACCGCCTTTCGACGAAGCTTTCCACCGAGATTTACGCCATGCTCGACGATAAAAAGCCCTATTTCGGCAGCGGCTTCCTGCCGGCTTCGATCCAGTTCCGCAGCCACGCCGACGCCGGCCGCCACATCGGCGCGACGCCCGACGGGCGGGAGGCGGGCGCCCCGCTCTGCGATTCCCTCGCCGCCATCTTCGGGAAGGACACGGCGGGTCCGACCGCCCTGCTGAAAAGCACGACTTCGCTGAACCTCGCCCGCGCGCTCGGCACCCCGGTGCTGAATTTCAACATCGAGCCCGATTTCAAAAGCGAAATTCTCAAGGCGCTGATTCAAGGCTACATGGCGCTCGGCGGCATTCAGATCCAGCTGACCTGCACCTCGCCCGAAATGCTGCGCGAGGCCTACGAACACCCCGACCTCCACCGCAACCTGATCGTCCGCGTCGGCGGCTATTCCGAATACTTCTGCCGATTGACGGACGAGATGAAGCGCATGATTTTACAGCGGTCGATACAGAAATCCGTAAGTTAAAAAAAGCCCCGGGAAGGGGCTTTTTTTAGTGAAGAACTAAGAGTGAAGAGTGAAGAAGTGAGGTGTCCGCTTCGCGGACGGATATAATATGTGCCCGCAGGGCACGCATCATAGGCGAAGCCTGCATCATTACCGAAGGTAACATCATTTTCTCTTTTTGAGGGCTTTGGTTGACCGGACGATCATGTAGACTGACAGCGACGAGATCAGCAGGAAGACGCCCGCGCCGACACAGTTGCTCATCGTCACGCGGAAGGCCTCGGAGTCGCCGAACGCCGAGATCATCGCCGATTGCAGGGAATAGACCGAAATGGCGGCGACGGACAGCGAGAGCGCCTTGCTCGCCGACAAAATCGGGTCGCGGTAGGCGCGGAAGCGGACGACGTTGCGCACCGCCGTGATGGCGGCGTAAAAGGTGTAAAGCGCCATGGCGTAGATCAGATACCCGGGGTAGGAAATGACATGCTCCATATATAATGTAATGCAGTGAATGCCCAGCAGCGCGAAGTTCAGCGCCAGCATGACGCAGGCGCTGCTGCGGTATCTGCGCCACTTGACGACCGTCGACGCCCGCCGCCGACCGCGCAGCAGCGAAAAGCGAATGCCGCTGAGGATCAGATAATAAAACGCGAGCGTCCCCGCCCAGATCGACCGGGCGAGGATCCCCGTGATCGCCTGCAAAACCGCGTAGGCGAGGTTGACGGCAAAGCTGCAATCGAGCAAAATTTCCGCCCGCCGCCGGTCGTCGCTTCGCAGCTGCCTCGCCGTCTCCCGCAGCCGCGCCCTGCCCTCCCGCCGGTTCATGCCTGCCCGTCCTGTTCCGGCAGAATGCAGCGCATACACAGCGCGATCATTTGCTCGATGGGGTCGGCGCAGTCGCGCTCGAGCCACGCCCCGACGACGGCGGTCAACCCGCCGAGGTAAAAATGCACGATGTAGGGCTTTTCGCGGGCGGGCAGGCGGAACCGGTCGAGCGCGGGGGAGAAGACGCTGTCAAACAGCCGCTGAAAGGTGCGCCGCGTGCGGAACACATCCTGGTGCCGCAGCACGACCTGATACAACCGCTTGTTCTCCCGGACGAACTCGAAATACGGCCGCAGATAGGCGGGGGAAAGGAAGATCGCGTCCTCCCGGCTCGGCGACGACAGCCGCTTTTTTACGTCGGTCAGCTCGGCGGAATAGCGCGCGAAGCATTTGTTGTTGGTGTACTCGACGCATTCGTTGAGCAGGTCGTCGATCGTCTCGTAATGCAGGTAAAAGGTCGAGCGGTTGACGCCCGCCGCGGCGCAAATCTCCTTCACGGTGATGTAGGCGAGGTCCTTTTTGGCGAGGCAGGCGATCAGCGCCTCGTCCATCCGCGCCGCCGTGCGGAAATATTTGCTCTGGGTTGCCTTCATGCGTTCCGCCTCCCGCGTCGACCCGGCTTTACTCCGCGTCGCTCGTGATCTCGCCCGCCAGCCGAATGATGTCGCCGGCGAAGGCGTCCTTGCGTTTTTGCAAAATCCGCTTGTAAAGCGGGTAATTCACCGCCGCCCCGGCAAACCCGACCAGCCCGACGACGATGCCGAGCGCGACAGAGACCGCCGTCGCGCCCCCGATGACGCCCATCGCCAGGCACATGCCCGTCCCGGCGAGCAGGGTGCAGGCGACGCCGAAGGTGTAGGTGAAGATCTGCGCGGGCAGCTTCGCCGCCCGGTCGAGCTTGCGCAGCGCCACCACCTTGGACGCGCTCTTTTTCGAATACTCGTTCGCGATCGCTTCCGCATAAATCTTGTCCGTGTTCATTTTTCGTTCCTCCCGGTTTGATTTGGTGCGTTAAGTATAACAAACAAACCGGCAATTCGGAACAACACGATCCCCGTTTTCTGTCGCGCGATCCGCCTTCGACAACTCTATTTTAGCATAAATCTCCGCTTTTTTCCACCCGCCCGCCGAACGGCGGGTCGATTTTTTGCGGGACAAAGCAAAGATAAAAAAACCGCCGGGGCAGTGGTTGCACCCGGCGGTTATTCGGTCAGCGCGGCGGCGATTTTGCCCAGGACGGCGTACTGCGCCTCGGTGAGCGGCTTGCCGGGCTGTGCGTTTTTCAGGCGGTAGGCGTCGGCGAGGGCCTTGAGCGTTTCCGCCTGCCGCTCGGTCATGCCGTGCGTCGAGACCGTCCCCTGCCGCTTCATGCCGCAGAGGTCGTCCATCGAGACGTTGAAAATGCTCGCGATCGTGCGGAGCGTTTCAAATGGCGGCTCGGAAGTGTTTGCCTCATATCTGCTGACCATTCCGTGCGATATATGCAAAAGCTTGGCGACCTGTCCCTGCGACATGTTACGCTGTTTGCGAAGCTCACACAAATTTGCGCCAAAGTCAAACGGTTCCACGCGTCCACCTCCGAGGTTTTATTTCAGTAAAATTATACACCGAAACACTTGCATGAGATTATACATTGTGGTATAGTATTCTTATATCATTAGAATTATACCATTAAAATTCTCGTTTCGTGCAAGTTTTGGAGGCGTATGATGGCAAGCAACAAAAATCTCAGCGCGGCGAACAAGGCGAAGAAGGACGAATTTTACACGCAGCTGGTCGACATCGAAAACGAGCTGCGGCACTATCGTTCGTTTTTCGCGGGCAAGACGGTCTTCTGCAACTGCGACGACCCGTTTGAAAGCAATTTTGTGAAATATTTCGCGATGAATTTCAACCTCCTCGGGCTGAAAAAGCTGATCGCGACCTGTTACGCGACCTCGCCGGTGCTTTACACCCAGCTGAATTTCTTCGGCGAGGAGGTCGCGCGCGGCGTGGCGGAAGCGGGCAAAAAGCCCTATAAAATCGAGCTCACCGCCGTCGCGGACAGCAACGGCGACGGCGCGATCGACCTCGCGGATTTCGAGGAAACGCTGCGCGCAAACCCGCCGCAGCTGCTGCAAGGCGACGGCGATTTCCGCTCCGAGGAGTGCGTCGCGCTGCTGAAAGAAGCCGACGTCGTCGTGACAAACCCGCCGTTTTCGCTCTTCCGGGAATACGTCGCGCAGCTGATGGAATACGACAAAAAGTTTATCATCATCGGCAACAAAAACGCGATTACATATAAAGAAATTTTTCCGTTGATTCAGACCAATAAAATATGGGTCGGGCACACTCCGATGAGTAAGGATTTATTATTCGATGTTCCACAGAAATATGCAGCTGAAATTATGATAAGTGGCAAAATGGGGAGTAAATATAAAATCATTGATGGGGTATTAAAGGGCAGGTCGCCGTCGATATGGTATACAAATATAGATATTAAAAAGCGGCATGAAAGTTTAATTTTATATAAGCATTATACGCCGGAAGAATATCCGGAATATGATAATTACGACGCTATCAATGTTGACAAAGTCGTTGATATACCTTGCGATTACGATGGGGCTATGGGTGTGCCGATAACTTTTATGGATAAATACAGCTTGGAACAATTTGAAATATTAAACGCAAATGATTTTCGGCGTTTTGAAAATGTCAAGAAAAAACCGCACGGTTTAATCAAAGATGCAGAGGGTTCTATCTTAAATGGCGCTCGTTTAGTATATCCGAGAATTTTAATCAGAAAGAAGGCCTGACGATGGACATTCGGTTGGAGGAGCACACAATCAAAGAGGTGTTCGAAGGGTACGAGGACAACGACGAGAGCGGCGTGGTCGGGTACGGCGGCAGGCTGAACATTCGCCCCGCCTATCAGCGCGAGTTTGTCTACAAGGAGCAGGAGCGCAACGCCGTCATCGACACCGTTTTGAAGGGCTTTCCGCTCAACGTGATGTACTGGGTCGAGGACGACGCGGGGCATTACGAGCTGATGGACGGGCAGCAGCGCACGGTGAGCATCTGTCAGTATTGCAGCGGTGATTTTTCCGTGCTGATCGACGGCGCGCCGAAGACCTTCCACAATCTGACGGCGCACGAAAAGGAGCAGTTTCTGAATTATCGGCTGATGATCTACGTCTGCCGGGGCAACGACAAGGAAAAGCTCGAATGGTTCAAAACGATCAACATCGCCGGGCTGCGGCTGACCGATCAGGAGCTGCGAAACGCGATCTACACCGGCCCGTGGCTCACCGACGCGAAGCGCTATTTCAGCAAACGTGGCTGCGCGGCGCACGGGCTCGCGGAGAAATACATGAACGGCGAAATGATCCGCCAGGCCTACCTCGAAACGGCGATCTCCTGGATCGCCGCCCGGGAGGAGGGCGGCATCGAGGCGTACATGTCCGCCCACCAGCAGGACAGCAACGCCTCGTCGCTCTGGCTGTATTTCAACAACGTCATCACCTGGGTGCAGACGATTTTCACCGTCTATCGCCGCGAGATGAAGGGCATCGCGTGGGGGCTGCTCTACAATCGGTACGGCGACCTGCCGCTCGACCCGAAGACGATCGAAAAGCGCACCGCCGCATTGATGGCCGACCCGGAGGTCACCGGGAAAAAGGGGATTTACGAGTACCTTTTGAGCGGCGAGGAAAAGCTGCTGAGCCTGCGCCGCTTCGAGGAGGAGGACAAGCGCACGGCCTACGAGCGGCAAAAAGGCGTCTGCCCGCTCTGCAAGCAGTATTTCGAATACGAAAAAATGCACGCCGACCACATCACCCCCTGGCACGCCGGCGGCAAAACCATCCCCGAAAACCTGCAAATGCTCTGCCGCGACTGCAACCTGAAAAAATCCGGCGCAGAATAACCCGCCGCATTTCGCAAAAAACCGCCCGGACAGGCAAATTTGTCCGGGCGGTCGGCTTTTATACAGAAAAAATCCCCCCGCCGGGGCTTCGACGAAGGGCAAAAAATGCCCGCCCGGGCAGGATGCTTGCGCGGGCGGGGTTGTGATTTGAGGGATTATGCGCGGCGGAAGCGGCGGTAGAATCTGCTGTTGTCGCCGGCTACGTCGTGCTCTTCGTTCAGCAGCTCCTGCGCGGCGCGGGCGGGGTCGCGCAGCGTTTCGGCGGGCAGCGGGGTCTGCGCGGATTCGTCGCGCTTGTAATAGCTCCAGCCGTCCGGATTTTCGAAAACGGCGCGTTGCAGGGCGGTGCCGTGGAACGCCCAGTAGCCGATGTTGACGACGGCGCGGGGGATGGTGACGTCGGTCAGGGCGGCGCAGTCCTCAAAGGTGCGGTCGCCGAGCTTTGTCAGGGTGTCCGGCAGCGTGACGGTGCGCAGTGCGGTGCAGCCGAAGAAAAGCTGCAGCGGCGTTTCGGGGATCGAGCCGAGGGAATCGACCCGTTCGAGGTTGACGCATTCGCGGAAGGCCGCGGCGCCGATCGAGGTCACGCTGTCCGGCAGGGTCAGCGTCCCCGACAGGCCGGATTTGAGAAACGCGTTGCTGCCGATTTTTTGCACCGTGTCCGGGATGGAAACGCGGGTCAGCTCGGCGGCGTTCGCGAAGCCGTTGTCGGCGATCTGCGTGACCGGCTTGCCGTTGTGGTAGGCGGGGATGGCGACGGTGGCGACGCGGTCGGTAAACAGCGGGTTGAGCGCGACACTGTAGGAATCGCCGAGGTCGGTGTAGTGAAGGACGGCGAGGGTCGTCTCGACGCGGTCTTCTTCCTCGAGCGGTAGCGTCTCGCTCGTCCCGTCGGTGTAGGAAATTTTCAGCTTGCCGTCGACGATCTCGCATTTCGCGACGCCGCGCCCGGGCTCTCCCTGCGCGCCCGGCTCGCCGCGGTCGCCTTTTTCGCCTTTGTCGCCCTTTTCGCCCTTGACGTTGCCGAGCGACAGGACGGAATGGTCGGTGCGGGTGACGGTCAGATCGCCGTCGGTCGAGAGGGTCACCGTCTCGATGCCGACGCCGTCCGCCCCGGTCACGCGGCCGACCTCGAGGATCTCGCCGTCGGTTTTGGTGAAGCGCAGCACCCCGTCGGCGTCGATCTCCGCCCGCAGAATGCCGACGCCGTCCGCGCCGCGAATGTTGCCGAGCGCCTCGACGACGCCGTTGCTGAGCCGGACGGTCAGCGCCCCCTCCGGCGAGATCGTCACCTGCGAAATGCCGACGCCTTGCTCGCCCTTTTCGCCCTTGTCGCCTTTTTCGCCTTTTTCGCCCTGCGCGCCGACGACGGGGCCGACGGTGACGCGGTTTCCGTTCGAAAAGGTCAGCTCGAGGTCGTCGCCCGCAAGCGCCGCCCCAGTGATCCCGACGCCGTCGGCGCCCTGCGCGCCCGCTTCGCCCCGGACATTGCCGAGGTCGAGCGCCGTGCCGTCGGTCAGGGTCAGGCGCAGCTGCCCGTCCGCGACGGCGACGTCTCGAATGCCGACGCCGGGCTGCCCGTCGCGCCCCACGACCCTGCCGAGGTTGACCTGCCGCCCGTCCGAAAAGGCGAGGGTCAGCTCCTCGCCGACCATGAAGCGTCGGTGACGGCGACGCCGTTTTGACCGTCCGCGCCGTTTTTGCCGTCGACGCCGTCTTTGCCGGCAAGTCCGTCTTTTCCGTCCGTTCCGACGGCCTTGCCGAGGTTGAGCGTCCTGCCGTCCGAGAGGGTCAGCAGCAGCTCGCCCTGCGCGTTGAAGGCGGCGGCCTGCAAACCGACGGCGGGTTGCGACGCCCGCAGGGTCAGCGCGTCCGCCCAGTCGGCTTCGCTGCCGGTGTAGCCGTGGTCGCGCGCGATTTCATACGCCGATTTGCCCGCGAGGGAATGAAGCCAGTCGGTGACGGAACCGGCAAAGCCGTTTTCGACCGCCAGTTCATAGGCCGACAGGCCGTCCTGTCCCGCCGCCGGGAGGGTCGCGTCCTCCCGCACCCACCGCGCGCAGCCCAGCGCGAGAGCCGCCAGCAGCAGGATCGCCACGACGCCGACCGCCGCGAAGATCGCCGCCCGTTTTTTGCTCGTAGTCTTTGCCCGTTCCATGCCGATTCCTCCTTCAAACCGCATCTTTCATAAGGTGTACCTTTTAAAAAAGCGGCGGCATTTTCGGGGAAAAACGTCGGATTTTGCAAAAAACAGTTGCTTTTCGGAAAAAGTTATGGTATATTTATAGCACCAAGCAAAACCGAAAAATTCGTTCAAAAGGTACACCTTTTGAACGAATTTTTGTATTTATCGCCCGCCCGGCGAATCTTACGGAAAAATTTCGAGCTGCGCGGGAGTGATATAGTGAAGAACTAAGAGTGAAGAAGTGAGGTGTCCGCTGCGCGGACGGGAAATAGAGCGTTGACAACAGGATTATAACATAAAAAATCCGCCGATCGGGGCGGATTTGACGGCTGAGGGTGACGGTCGTAAGAAAAAGCCGGGCGAAAACCCGGCGGGCGGCACGGTTGACGGCGTTCGAATACAACGCTGTTCTTTTTTTGGCCGTTTGACGGCTGCGTGACGGCAGCTTTGACGGCGAATGCTATGTAATTCCGCCAAAAACAACCCGATCGGCGGGTGGCCTTTGCAAGAAACATATAAGTGACTTTATTACGTCATAAAAATTTTTCGAATTTTTTGTGAAAACCTCTTGCAAAAGTCGGGGCTACGCGCTATAATAAGTGCGTTGCGAGCGCCGCAGAGTGGAGAACTCCGTGCAAAAATTCGGGGGAATAACAAGTTTTCGCGGGCTTACCGGCGGGGGTCGCCGCGCCGGGCGACGGCGGAAAATTTCGGAAATGTCGGCGCTCGCCGTCAAAATCAGCAGATGCGGAACGGAGGGGAATTCGATATGACAAATATGACCGCGCACAGCGGCGGCAGAACGTATCGACATCGAAACGGCGGGCAATCGCTGACGAAGACCCCGACCGACGTGCTGCTGCTCGACGCCATCGTCCGCACCGTCGCGCAAAAGGGCGTCGAGGGCGCCTCGACCCGGGCCATCGCCGCCGAAGCGGGCAACGGCATGACCGATACCGTGATCTACCGCCACTTTTCCGGCAAGGAAGAGCTGCTGCACAAGGCCTTTCTGCGCGAAAGCGAGGCCTTTATGCGGCAGGTCGAAGTGCTTTTCCCGGTGCTTTGGGAAAGGAACATTTCCCGCGAGCAGCGGCTGCGCTATCTCTGGCATTCGGTCTGGGGGTGGCTGAGCCGACACAAGGACGCCGCCGCCTTCATGATCCGATATTATTATTCCGCCTCGTTTGACGAGATCGCAAAGCGCGGCTATTGCGAAACCTGGCAGCCCATCGCCGACCGTCTGCGGGCGCTCGCGCCGGACGTTGACGCCGAATCCCTCGTCTATATGGCGCTTGAGGCGACCGCTTCTGCCATCTATCCCGTCTGCGTGGGCTGGCGGCCGGACGGGGCGGGGGCTTCGGAATACGGCTTCCGAAGGTTCAACGGGCTTGTCAACGAATTTTTGCCGAAGTAAGGTTTTTGCTCCTTTATAGATAGGGAAGGATTTTCATGAGAAGAATCATCACAAAATTCAATCCTGCCGAAACGCGGGCGAGCGCATTCCGTTCCCCGTTTTCCGGCAAACGGTTCAAACGGGTCGTTTCTCTGCTGTTGTGCCTGAGCATGACGGCGACCTTGCTGTGCAATCTCGACTGCCTGGCTGCCGCCGACGACAACGGATACACGAAAACGATCGTGGCGGACAGCCGCATCGCCGACGGCAACACGATGGAGACCTACGAGGGCAAGCTGCTGTCCGACGACTGGGGCAGTCGCTATGCCGGCCGCGTTTGGACGGACAAGAGCGTGTTTGCTTACGGCGACGACGTCACGCTCGGGGAAGACAAGGACGGCTACAACGGAACCGTCCACTTCGATTCCGACTTCGGGACGGTCTTCTCCGCCCTGTCGAGCTCGCAGCGGATCAACGAATACCCGCCGTCCCCCGTGGATTTGCTGATTTTGATCGATATGTCCGGCTCGATGGCGACGGATATCGTCGATAACACGCCGCATGACGATTATAATAACAGCACAAAAAGCGAACGGATTTCCCACTCCCGGATTTACGCCGTTCTGGAATCCGTCAACAAATCCATTCAGCAGGTCATGGATATCAGCGACGCCAGCCGCGTGGCGGTGGTGGCATACGGCGCCACGGCGTACACCCTGATGGAGCTCGGGCATTATAAGCCGGCGGACGGCAAATATTTGGAGGTTAAAAATTTCCGAGCCTATTACGGTGACTACAATAGTGACACTCGCAAGCCTAATACCACCGGGTCGGCGTCCTATATGGTCGGAACGGTCAGCGGGCTTCAAAAAATGGACGAAACGACCGGAACCTATTCCGGCTACGGAAGGTACGCCCGCAACGACTATAAAAGCACCAAATTCGGATGCGACCCGGACGGAACGCGGAATATCGGCTTTCACACGGATTTGCAGGCGGGCATTTATCAGGGCTTTGAGGAGCTTTACAAATTTTATAACAGCGCGGACGAGGTCACCAAGGCCTATAAGTCCCCGGATACGGGCAAGACGACCGTCGTCCAGCGGATCCCCGTCGCCATCGTGATGACCGACGGCGGCTCCAACTATGCGCTGAAGCCCGAATCGGGAAACGCCACGGGCAACGAATGGTACGATGTGCCGATTTACGACAAGAACGTAACCGCTCATGGAGGCGCATTGAAAAAATACCGCACCGAAACCGGAGGGGTCGGACGCGGCGGCGACGCGACGATCCTGGATATTCTGATGACGGCTGCCTATGAAAAGTCGAAAGTGCAGAAAAAGTATGAAAAATACGTTCTGGAAGCCAAAAGCCGGGAAGTCAACAAGCTGGAAGAGGATCGCTTTAAGGGAACCGATCTGCGCGTTCTGACCGTCAGTGTGGATACCCCGGAAAGCGAGTGGCAGAAGCCGCGCGTCTATGCGGCGCTGGATCCCGTGCATTTCTTCAGCAAGGATTTAAAGGCAAACAACGGAATCGACCCCGACACATGGACGCAAAAGCAGGACGTTATCGACGCTTACGGCTATTTTGAGAGCTGGCAGGCGTCTTCCGGCGCGGTATCCATCACATTCAACGATTCGGATCCCCCCACCAAAACCGTCACCTTCAACCAGATTCCCGACACCGACTCCGCAGCCACGATGGACGTGGTGAAGAGCGACGTCATCAAAAACATCAACTATAACAGCAGCTTTGCGGACATCAAAAGCGACGCGCTGGCAGACACGTTTGATAATATGCTCAACGAGGTGCGCGGCCTCGCCTTTACGCCGCTTTCGGGCGACAACGATACGGGCGCGCGGGACGCCATCACCTATAAAGACCCCCTCGGCGAGTACATGGAGATCAAGCACGGCGCCGTCACGGTCGACAGCGGCACGGTGACGGGTTCGACCGACGAGAAGACCTTCGACATGACGATGCTGCTCTTCGGCGAGATGCACGGCCTTGTGCGCGCGGGCGTTTACGACTATCAGTGGAACAACGACTACATGCGCAACAACCACACGAAAAAGGACTATCCGAAATTAGATAAAGACGTAAATCCCGACGAAGAGCCGCTGATTATCGGCTGGTATAAAGGCGACGCGCTGAATGCTGTTTACAGCTATGAGGATAACGGTTTACCGGAAGGCTACACGACCGCCAAGCAGGCGTGGGACGACGGTTGGGTGCTGCGGCTCAATTACAAGACCTTGGCGGAGTTCGTCCCGATTTCGGGCATCACCGACGAAATGAAGCCCACCGAGGTGCCGGAGCAGATTCAGCACGCCGCCTACACCTGCTATCGCTTTGCCGACCCGCAGAGCGAGCGCAATCAGCTGCGCCGCAACCCGATTTTCGGCGAGGTTCCCGAAAGCCTGCAAAAGGATTGGAACGATTATTACGACGCGCACGGCTCCTATCCCGCCGGCACGGACTTTTACAGCGATTATTCCGGCGTATACCGCCTTTCGGACATCCGCGTCTGGACGGAGCACACCGGCGACTTCATCGACAAGACCAGCTCCCTTTCGCCCCAGGAGGAGGCGGGCTACGACGACACGCTCTGCGTCAACATCCCCGTGGCGGCGACGCCGACCCAGCTGGCGGAGATCACCCTCGGACAGGAGGGCGCCATTTCCTACAAGGATAATCTGGCGGACAAGCAGCAGACCACGCCCGTCCGGCTGTTCTATGCCGTCGGTCTGTCCGAGGATCTCATCCTGCGTGACACGAACGGCGACCAGACCGGCGTCGACGTCTCGAAGATTTCGGGCGAGTACATCACCAGCCACAGCGACCCTGTTACCGGCAACATTTATTTCATCTCCAACTGGTATTCCAACACCCCGTACACCGGCTACGCCAGCGACAACGAGGAGCTTTACCGCACCCGCGGCGACGCGGCGGCGTCCTTCTCGCCCGACGCGAAAAACCGGTATTACCTCTTCCAGAAGCCCCTGCCCCTCATCGCCCACGCCTACCGCG
>CANQSG010000003.1 GCA_947626485.1 uncultured Clostridia bacterium
CCCCTTTGCGCGCACACAGCTGCTGCTCGGCTGCGCGGCGATGCGGCGGCTGCAAACGGCGCGGGTCGCGGTCTTCGGCGTCGGCGGCGTCGGCGGGTACGCGGTCGAAGCCCTCGCCCGCTCCGGCGTCGGGGCGCTCGATTTAATCGACGGCGACGTTTTCAGCCCGACGAACCTCAACCGCCAGCTGCACGCGACGTTTCAGACCATCGGCCAAGCGAAGGTCGAGGCGGCGGCCGAACGCCTGCGGACGATCAACCCCGCCCTGCGGGTGACGACGCACCGCATTTTTTACAGCGCCGACACCGCCGACCGGTTCGACCTCGCCGCCTACGATTACATCGTCGACGCGATCGACGACCTGCGCGGCAAAATCGAGCTCATCGTCAACGCCGACCGCGCCTCTACACCGATCATCAGCTCGATGGGGGCGGGCAACAAGCTCGACCCGACGGCCTTTGCCGTGACCGATCTGTCGCGCACCTCGGTCTGCCCCCTCGCGCGTCTTCTGCGCCGGGAGCTGCGCCGCCGGGGCATTGTGAAGCTGAAAGTCGTCTCCTCGCGCGAGCCGCCGCGAAAGCCGTCCCCGCCGCCCGACGGCGGCAGACCGGTGCCCGGCAGCACGGCCTTTGTCCCGTCCGTTGTCGGACTGATTTTAGCGGGCGAGGTCGTCCGCGACCTGACCGCCGGGTTGATTCCCGACCCGCAAACCGCGCCCGACGGGTGCGAAAACCGATCAATTTAAGGCGGCTCGTCCGCAGAAAGGATTTTGTATTATGGCAGACATTCGCGATTCCAAAAACTGGAGTTTTGAAACCAAACAGCTCCACATCGGACAGGAGCAGGCCGACCCGACGACCGACGCGCGCGCGGTGCCGATCTACGCCTCGACCTCCTTCGTTTTCCACAGCGCGCAGCACGCCGCCGACCGCTTTGCGCTCAAGGACGCCGGCAATATTTACGGCCGCCTGACCAACCCGACGCAGGACGTTTTCGAGCAGCGTATCGCCTCGCTCGAGGGCGGCGCTGCGGCGCTGGCGACGGCGTCGGGCGCGGCGGCGATCCATTACACCATTTCAGCCCTCGCGAAATCCGGCGAGCACATCGTGGCGGCCAAGACGATCTACGGCGGCACCTATAACCTCCTCGCCCACACCCTGCCGCTTTCCGCGGGCATTACGACGACCTTTGTCGACCCAGACGAGGCAGGCGCGTTTGAAGCCGCCGTGCAGCCCAACACCAAGGCGATCTTCGTCGAGACGCTGGGCAATCCGAATTCCAATATCATCGACATCGAGGCCGTCGCCGCCGTCGCCCACAAGCACGGCATTCCGCTCGTCATCGACTCGACCTTCGCGACGCCCTATCTCATCCGCCCGATCGAGCACGGCGCCGACATCGTCGTCCATTCGGCGACGAAATTCATCGGCGGGCACGGCACGGCCATCGGCGGCGTGATTGTCGACGGCGGCAGCTTCGACTGGAAGGCGTCGGGCAGGTATCCGTGGATCTCCGAGCCCAACCCGAGCTATCACGGCGTTTCTTTCGCCGAAGTCGCGGGTCCGGCCGCCTTCGTCACCTATATCCGCGCGATTCTGCTGCGCGACACCGGCGCGACCCTCTCGCCCTTCCACGCGTTTTTGTTCCTGCAAGGGTCGAGACCCTCTCGCTGCGGGTCGAGCGGCACGTCGAAAACGCGCTGAAGATCGTGGATTATTTAAACCGCCACCCGCAGGTCGAGGCGGTGCATCACCCGTCGCTGCCGACCGAGCCGAGCCACCCGCTGTATCAAAAATATTTCCCGCAGGGCGCCGGTTCGATCTTCACCTTCGAGATCAAAGGCGGCAGCGCGGCGGCGACGAAGTTCATCGACAACCTGGCGATCTTCTCGCTGCTCGCCAACGTCGCCGACGTGAAGTCCCTCGTGATCCACCCCGCCAGCACGACCCACGCCCAGCTGACCGAGGAGGAGCTCGCCGAGCAGGGCATTCGCCCCGGCACCATTCGGCTTTCGATCGGCATCGAGGCGGTCGACGACCTGATCGCGGCGCTCGACGCGGCCTTTGCGGCGGTCAAGGACTGACCTGTTTTCGCAACCCGACCCTTTCCCGGGCGCCCGGACGCAACCCGTTCCGGCGCCCGGGTTTTTATGATGTATGTTTTTGAAAAAGGCAGGTGTGTTTTTGGGGGCTTGCAATCCGGCGGCGGCTTTGGTATAATAACCGTGGACAGGCTGCCGATCTGGGTGCCTGCCGGACAACTGAATCCGAACGGAAAATACGGTTTGAAAAGTTGTACGCTGAGTAGATGTAAAAGGGAATCCGGTTCGAATCCGGAACAACCGCCATTACTGTATTTGACGGACGACGGGCGCAAAAATCCATTGGGCGGACGCGGTAGCGATGCCGGCCGCCTGAGAAGGAGCGTTCGCCGGCGGTAAGCGCCGCCATGTCATAAGTCAGGATACCTGCCGTATTTTCTTGGGTTTTTCACAACTTTGGTGAGAAGCGTGTAACCGATGTTCGCTGCAAAAAACGGCGCCCGGATTGCGCTTCTCGCTTTTTTTACGCAGTCCGCCCGCCGAGCTTTGCCACACGCGAAATCATCAGTTACACGCTCTCGACCGAAGGGTTGAAAGCGTTTTTTTGTTGCGGAAAAGAGGTGTGCGGGAGATGACGCAGGAGGAAAAAACGCGCTGGGCGGCAGCGTGTTTGCGGCAGAAACAGGCAGAACTGGGTCGGCTGCCGCGCAAGGAGGATTTTGATGCGCCCACGCGCTCGCGCATCAAAGCGTTTTTAGGTCCCTGGCCGCGCGCGCTCGAAGCGGCGGGGCTCAAACCGGCTCGCAAACCCCGGGCGGAGCGGACGCATCGGCACAAACGCCGTCCGTCCGACACGCACAACGAGAGCCGGGAAAAACACGATCGGGAGGAATCTTCATGCAACAAAACAGAATAAAATTCGCGGCGCGGCGCGGTCTGCGGGTCGCCCTCGCCGCCGCCGTCGCCCTCGTTCTGGCCGCCGGAACGCTGATTTTGCCATCGAATGCGGCGGACGCCTCGGTTTTCGCGGGGTACGCGTCAAAGTCGGCGGCGCTCGAGGACTGGATCGCGGCGGCGGTCGACAGCGCGAAGGCGCACAACGGCCTGTCGTCCGGCGATTCGCTGCTCGGCAGCGAGGCGTTTTGCGCCGGCGCGAGCTCGACCGACACCGATTGGATGGCGATGGCGATGGCGCGGTTTTCGCGCGCGGACGGCACGCCCTGCCTCGACGACGGCGACGGCTACGCGCGGTATCTCGCCGCGATGCGCGACTTTTTGACCCAAACCTATGCCGAAAAAAACGGCCTGCTGCACCGCGTCAAGGCGACGGAATGGCACCGCGCGGCGTTGACGGTCGCGGCGCTCGGCGGCGATGAAACGGCCTGCGGCGAATGGAACGGCGCGCCGATCGACCTGCTCGCCGACGGGGTGTATCAATGCGACCGCCTGTCCGCCGGACCGGGCGGGCAGGGCATCAACGGCTGGCTCTGGGGGCTGCTCGCCCTCGACGCGCATCTTACCCCCGTTCCCGCCGACGCGCGGTTTACGCGGGCGGACTATATCACGCAAATTCTCGCACATCAGACGGCGGACGGCGCGGACGGCCGACCCTTCGGCGGCTGGTCGCTGGGCGGCGTGACGGCCGACCCCGACCTGACGGCGATGGCGTTGCAGGCGCTCGCGCCCTATTACAACGACGAGACGGTTTATACCTATGAAGACGCCGCCGGGCAGACGGTTGCCCGGACGGTGCGGCAGAGCGTCGACGACGCCATCGCCAAATCGCAGGCGCTGCAAAACGCCGACGGCGGCTTCACCTCCTGGGGCTCGGGCAACATCGAGAGCGTCGCGCAGGTGGTGACGGCGCTGTGCAGCCTCGGCATCGACCCCGCGACCGACCCGCGTTTTGTGACGCCGGCCGGCAAGACGCCGCTCGACGCCCTGCTGCAATACCGGCTTGCCGACGGCGGCTTCCGCCATGTGGCGAGCGGCGGCTGGAACGCGATGGCGACCGATCAGGCGACCTATGCGCTCGTCGCCTGCTGGCGGCTTGAGAACGGCATGCGCGCCCTCTATGATATGCGCCCCGCCCCGACGGCCGAAGTGCAATCAGCGGTCGCGGCGGCCAAGGAAGCCATCGCGACCCTGCCCGCCCCCACCGACCCGACCTACCGCGCCGCGCTGCGCGAAGCCCTGACCCGCTGCCGCGCGGTGCCGGAGTCCGAACGCCGCTACATCTATCACTACGCAACCCTCGCCGCCGCGATCGAACAGGTCGGCGGGGAGGACGCCCTGACCGGCACGACGCCCTTTGCCGTTTCGCTCGCGGTGACGGTGCTGCCGACGAAAACGGACTACACGGCGGGCGAGACCTTTGACCCCGCCGGCATGGAGCTGACGGCGACCTTCAGCGACGGCAGCCGCCGCGTCCTTACCGACGGCTGGCAATTTGCCCCCGCTGACGCCCTGCAGGAGCGCGACACGGTAATCACGCTGACCTACGGGGCGCTGCAGACGACGCTTTCCGTCACGGTGCGTCCCGCCCCGGCTGCCGACGACCTTTCGATCGGCACGGCGGCGGAGCTCGAAGCCTTTGCCGCGCGGGTCAACGGCGGTGAATCCTTTGCCGGGCGCACCGTCCGGCTGACCGCGCCCATCGACCTCGGCGAGATCGAGGACTGGATCCCCGCCGGTCGGACGCAGACCTGCGCCTTTGCAGGCGTGTTCGACGGGCAGGGCTATGCCATTGAGAATCTGCATTCCACGACGGGCGGCCTGTTCGGGTACGTCGCGAACGCGGCGGTGCTGCGAAATATCCGGCTGCGCAGCGGGGAGATCCGCGCGGCGTACGAGAGCTTTGTCGGCGGGATCGCCGGCTGGAGCGACGGCGCCGATTTTGTGAATTGCAGCAACGGCGCCGACCTCTTCGACGGCAACTACGTCGGGGGTATCGTCGGCACGGTGCGTTTCGGCGGCGACAGCGTGATCTCCGGCTGTTACAACACCGGCGCGATCACGACCGGCGGCGGCAACATCGGCGGCATCGTCGGCCACCTCGGCACGGGTTACGGCGCAGACGCCCCGCGCGTGACGATCGAAAACTGTTACAGCACCGGGGCGATCACGGCGGATTACTTCGTCGGCGGCATCGTCGGTCGCGCGCAGGACGGCCACACGCTGCGCAACTGCTATCAGGTCGGGGCGATCGCGAGCTCGTCCGACAGCGTTGAAGTCGGCGGCGTCCTCGGCTTATGCACCAAAGGGGTGACGGTCGAAACCTGCTATTTCTCGTCCGACGGCTGCAAAACCGGTATCGGATTTACGCGGGGCGACGACACGACCGTCGGGCAGGCGACCGCCGCGTTTTTCACCGACGATTTCCGCGCGGCGCTCGGCAGCGCTTTTCGGGCGGATCGCTACGGCTTTGAAAACGGCGGCTATCCGCTGCTCTACTGGCAGACGACGCAAACCGCCGACGCGGTCGACGACGTGATCGCCAAAATCGCCGCCATCGGCGTCGTGACGCGCGAAAGCGCCCCCGCCATTCAGGTGGCGCGGGAAGCGTATGACGCCCTGCCGGAAGCGGCGCGGGCGGCGGTCGAAAATTACGAAACGCTCGAAGCCGCCGAGGCGACCTTCGCGGCGCTGCCGCCGGAAGAAACCGGCGAAGAGGGCGAAACCCCGCCGGAAAAGGACGAAACGAATTCCGGCGCGAGCGGGAGCGAAAATTTGAATCAAAGCCAGAATCAGAATCAAACCGATAGCGCGGACGCACAAATACCGGCGATGGGGGAGAAATTGCCGGTCGGCGGGTTGGTGCTGCTCGGCGCGAGCCTTGTTCTGCTGGCGCTTTGCCGCAGGGGGCTGCGGACGCGCTGAATCGGCTGCGAAAACGGGACGAAAGGAGGGGCGCGGAATGCGAATTTTCAAGCAAATCGAAATTTTCCTGTGCCTGTGCGGCGTGCTGTTCGGGAGTTTTTGCGCGCCTGCCGCGGCTGACGCGGCGGTGGGTGAAGTGACGATGAGCGTCGAGGCCTTTTCGATCGGCTGCGGCTACCTCGTCGAGCCGACGCGGCTGTCCTTCTACGCGGGCGAGACCGACGCTGACCTGCTGCTGCGGCTGCTGCGGCAAAACGGCCTTGCGGCCTTTTACGGCGGCACGACGAAGGCGGGATTTTACCTCGCCTACCTCGCCGACGGCGACGCGTCCGCCGCCGACGCGCCGGATTATCGCAAGAGCGAGACCCCGCCGAATCCCCGCGCGCTCGGGCTGCGCCCCGCGATCCCCGCCCTGCTGACGCCGCACCTGAAACGGACGATGACCTATTTCGCGCCGGACGACGCGAAAAATTGGCCGGGACTGCTCGGCGAGTTCGTCTTTACAAACGGGTCGGGCTGGATGTACTGCGTGAACAACGCCTTTCCGAACGTCGGCTTTGCCGACAAAAAGCCGGCGGACGGCGAGGTCGTGCGGGTGCAGTTCACGCTGGCCTACGGCGCGGATATCGGCGGCGCGGCGGCGGTCGGGCAGCTGTCCGGCGGGTCGGTCGGGGCGTTTTATGCCGTCGCCGACCGGGACGCCCTCACCCGCCAACTCTGCCGCGCCTACGCCCTGCCGCAGGCCGAGCGGGACGCCCTCGGGCAGCCGCTGCGCGAGGCGCTCGACGCCATGGCGGCGCTCGACGCGAAGCAGAGCCGGGTGGACGCGGCGGCAAACGCGCTTTCCCGCGCCCTGACGACCCCGGCGGGACAGACGACGGTTTCCAAACCATCCGCCGCGAGCGGGTCGACTGTCTCTGCGGTGACCGGGAGCACGACGTCCGGGACGCGCCCGGCGCAATCCTCGGCGACCGCCCCCGCCCCGACCGGGCAGGGCAAGACCGCGCCCGACGCGGCGACCTTCCGCGCCCTTGCGGAGGGGATCATCC
This sequence comes from uncultured Clostridia bacterium, assembly GCA_947626485.1. Lineage (GTDB taxonomy): Bacteria > Bacillota > Clostridia > Oscillospirales > Acutalibacteraceae > CANQSG01. Next base: position 6,970 of record CANQSG010000003.1, read on the forward strand.
GATGGAAAAAGGCGCAGCTCGGGCTGGCGGCCGACGAAAACCTGCTGTCCGGCGACTTTCTCGCGTCGGCGGGGTCGACGGCGGGGGACTGGTTCCCCTTCGCGCTCGGGCGGCTCTGCGTTTCGGACGATTTTGCCGCCTATCGCGCCGCGCTGCGCGAACAGGTCGAGGCGCGCTACCGCCGCCCGGGCAAGCTCAGCGCGGCGAAGGCGACGGAATGGCACCGCATCGCCCTCGCGGTGCTGGCGACCGGCGGCGACCCGACGGCCTTCGGCGACGACGCGGACGGGCGACCCATCGACCTGATCGCCGACGGGGTCTATGACCGCGGCAAGACGACGCCGCTCGGCAGGCAGGGCATCAACGCCTACCTCTGGGGGCTGCTCGCCCTCGATGCCGCCGGCTGCCCCGTCCCGACCGACGCCGCCGACACGCGCGAGACAATGCTGTGCGAAATCCTGCGCCGCCAGCTGCCCGACGGCGGCTTCGCGCTGCAGGGCACGGTCGCCGACGTCGACCTGACCGCCATGGCGGTGCAGGCGCTCGCGCCCTATTACAAAGAAAACAACGCCGAGCTGACCCGCGCCGAGGCGCAGGCGGGGCGGACGGTGCGGCAGTGCGTCGACGCCGCCCTCGCCTGCCTGTCCAAATTGCAGGAGGCCGACGGCGATTTTGTCAGCTGGGGCAGGCGCAACGCCGAGAGCACCGCGCAGGTGATCATCGCGCTGTGCTGCCTTAGCGTCGACCCGCTGACCGACCCGCGCTTTGTGACGCCGACCGGCAAGACGCTGCTCGACGGGCTGCTGCGCTACCGGCAGGCCGACGGCGGCTTTGCCCACGCCTATAGTTTCGACCCCGAAAACCCCGACGCGGCGCCCGGGCAGTCGAACAGCATGGCGTCGGAGCAGGCGCTTTGCGCCCTCGCGGCGCTCTGGCGGCGGGCGCAGGGGCTTTCTTCGCTCTACGATTTCCGCGGGGCGGAAAAAACTTCTGATACGGCAATCGGCTCCGAAGCCGACCGCGCGGCAGCCGCCGCCCGACAGGCCGCGATCGACGCCCTGAACGCCGACCTGCTCGCGCTGCCGCCGCTCGAGAAACTCTCCTTGCGCGACCGCCCGCGGGTGCGCGCCCTGCTCGCCCGCTACCGGGCGCTGGACGAAGCCGACCGCGCGCAGATCGAAAACGCGCAAATCCTCGAACAGGCGGCGGCAAAGCTCGACGGCAGCCTGCGGGCGCTCCTCGTCGGAATTTTTGCCTGCCTCGCCGCCGTCGGGCTCGGCGTTTTTCTCATCTTCGACCTGCGCCGAAGACGCCGGGCGCGGGCATTGCGAGACGCCGACGCGTTTTCGCCCGACGACCCGGACGAGGGGGCGCATACGGAATGAAAAAGGACATTCTGGCGCTTTTTGCCGTGTTCCTGCTGCTCGCCGTGCTCGTCAACGGGACGCGCATTCAGTCGGTCGAGGAATACTATCTGCTGCACCTCGACGATATCACGCCCGAAAGCGAGACCGTGACGTTGAGCATCCGCTGCGACACGGCGCTCGCCGCCCGCGACGACCTCGACCCCGCGCTGCGTGATGCCGACGTCCTGCCCGCCGACGGCGTGATCCTGCCGCCGACGCAGTACGTCCTGCGCGCGGGGGATTCGGTCTTCGATATCCTGCGCCGGGCGGTGCGCAGCCGGCGGATTCAGATGGAGTATCAGGGCGCCGACCGCAGCGCCTTCGGCAGCGTTTACGTGCAGGGGATCGGGTATCTCTACGAATTCTCCTGCGGGCCGCTGTCGGGCTGGATGTACCGCGTGGACGGCGTCTTTCCGCAGTACGGCTGTTCGAATTATCTGCTGCACGACGGCCAGACCGTCGAATGGCTCTACACCTGCGACCTCGGCCGCGACGTGGGCTGCGCCTGGAAGGTGGGGAAATTGAATTGAATGCCTTTGCCGCCTATCACCCGACGGTGCTGCTGACCTATTTTCTGTCGGTGCTCGTCGTCTCGATGTTCGCCCTGCACCCGGTGCTGCAAGCCGCGGCGCTGCTCGGCGGGCTGGTCTTCTGCGCGCTGCTGCAAAGCCGCCGCCGCACCGCCGCCGACCTCGCCTTTTACCTCCCGCTTTTCCTGCTCATCGCGGTGACGAACCCCCTCTTTTCCCACAACGGCGTAACGCCCCTCTTTTTCCTCAACGGCAACCCCGTCACCCTCGAAGCGTTGCTGTACGGCGTGCAGATCGCTTTAATGCTCGTCGGGGTGCTGTTCTGGTGCAAATGCTACAGTAAGGTCATGACGACCGACAAATTCCTCTATTTGTTCGGTAGAGTCATCCCGAAGCTCGCCCTCGTGCTCTCGATGGCGCTGCGCTTTCTGCCGCTCTTCCTCCGCCGGGCGCGGGAGGTGCGGCGGGCGCAGAAGACGCTCGGGCTGCTCGCCGCGAAAAGCCGGGTCGACCGCATTCGGGGCGAAATGCGGGTCTTCCTCGCCGTGATCTCCTGGTCGCTCGAGCACGCGATGGCGCTCTCGTCCGCGATGAAGGCGCGGGGTTACGGGCTCAAAGGAAGAACACAGTTCTCGCTGTTTCGGTTCACGCCGGGCGACGGGGTGCTGCTCGGCGTCAGCCTCGCCCTGTTTGGGCTGACGCTGGCCGGCATGGCGACGGGCGCGACCCGCTTCGCGTATTATCCGCGGTTGACCGCCCCGCCCGCGTCGCCGCTCGGGCTGCTCGCGCTGTGCGCCTTCGCCGTGCTCTGCGCGCTGCCCGCGATTTTGGAAGGGAAGGAGTGGCTGACATGGAGCTTTTGCAAATCGAAAATCTGACCTTTCGCTATCCCGGCGCCGAGGCCGACGCGCTGCGGGGGATCACGCTGACCGTGCGGCAGGGGGAATTTCTCGTGCTGTGCGGCGAATCGGGCTGCGGCAAGACGACGCTGCTGCGGCTGCTCAAGCGCGAGCTCGCCCCGGCGGGCAAGCGCGGGGGCGAAATTCGATATCGCGGCCGGTCGCTCGAAGCCCTCGACGCGCGCACCTCGGCGGCACAGATCGGCTTTGTCCTGCAAAATCCGGACGAGCAGATCGTGACCGACAAGGTCTGGCACGAGCTGGCGTTCGGGCTCGAAAACCTCGGGCTGCCGACCGGCGTCATTCGGCGGCGGGTCGGGGAGATGGCGAGTTATTTCGGCATTCAGGACTGGTTCCGGCGGGAGACGGACGCCCTTTCGGGCGGGCAGAAGCAGCTGCTCAACCTCGCGTCGGTGCTCGTCATGCAGCCGAAGCTGTTGCTGCTCGACGAGCCGACCGCCCAGCTCGACCCCATCGCCGCCTCGGAATTTTTGCAGACCCTCTATAAGCTCAACCGGGAGCTGGGGCTGACGATTTTGCTCGTCGAGCACCGGCTCGAGGAGGCCTTCCCCCTCGCCGACCGGGCGGTGCTGCTGGAAGCGGGCAGGGTGCTCGATTGCGACGCGCCGCGTCGGCTCGGGCGGGCGCTGCAAACGCGGGAGCATACCCACCCGATGTGCTGCGCGCTGCCGAGCGCCATGCGCATCGCCCACGCGCTCGGCGCCGTCGAGCAAAGCCCGCTGACGGTGCGCGAGGGGCGGGATTTTCTCGAAGCTCGCTTTGCCGCGTCGGCGCAGGCACAGCCGCAAACGCAGCCGGAAATCCCGCCCGAACCGGACGACGCCGCCCCGGCGATCGAGCTGAAAAACGTCTGGTTCCGGTATGAAAAGGAGCTGCCCGACGTGCTGCGCGGCGTGACGATGGCGGTGCGGCGGGGGGAATTTTACTGCATCCTCGGCGCGAACGGCACCGGCAAAACGACGGCGTTGCAGGTCGTCGCCGGGCTGCGCCGCCCCTATCGCGGCGCGGTGCGCATCGACGGCAAACCGCTGAAAGCCTACGGCGGCGGCGCGCTCTACCGCGGCAAGCTCGCCCTGCTGCCCCAAAATCCGCAGACCCTCTTTTTGCAGGACACGGTGCGCGCCGACCTCGACGAGCTGCTCGCCTTGCGCGGGGTCGAAAAAGAAGCGCGCGAAGCGCAAGTTAAAGCGGTCGCCGCGCGGGTGGGTGTCGAACCGCTGCTCGACCGGCACCCGTTCGATTTAAGCGGCGGGGAGCTGCAGAAATGCGCCCTCGCAAAGCTCCTGCTGAGCGCGCCGGAAATCCTGCTGCTCGACGAGCCGACCAAGGGGCTCGACGCCTTTGCAAAGCAAAAATTGACCGCCCTGCTGCGGGGGCTGTGCGACGACGGCGTGACGCTGCTCGCCGTGACCCACGACGTCGAATTCGCCGCCGAAAACGCCGACCGCTGCGGCCTCTTTTTCGACGGGGAACTGCTCTCCGATGACCGTCCGCAGGCCTTTTTTGCGCAGAACCATTTTTACACGACCGCCGCCAACCGCATGGCGCGGGGGCTCTGGCCGGACGCCGTCACCTGCGCGCAGGTCGTCGCCCGCTGTCGGGAGGCAAAGCCGTGAAACGCGTGATGCTGCGCTGCATTTTCTGCGCGGCGCTGCCCGCCGTCGTCGTGGGCGGCGCCCTGCTGTTTCGCGAACGGCATTACGCCTTTGTCTCGCTCGCCGTCGCGCTGCTCGCCCTTTTCGCCTTTTTCCTGCGGTTCGAACGCGCCGCGCTCGACGTCCGCCGCCTTGTGCTCCTCGCGGCGCTGACGGCGTTGAGCGTGACCGGCCGCATGCTCTTCGCGCCGCTGCCCGGGTTTAAGCCCGTGACCGCGATGGTCGTGATCACCGGCGTGGCCTTCGGCGGCGAGGCGGGCTTTCTGACGGGCGCGTTTTCGGCGCTGCTCTCGAATTTTTATTTCGGGCAGGGCCCCTGGACGCCCTTTCAGATGCTCTGCTGGGGGCTCATCGGCCTCGCCGCCGGACGATTTTCGGGGATTTTGCGCCGTTCGCCGCCGGCGCTCGCCGTCTGCGCGGTGCTCTCGGGCGTCGCCTATTCCTGCGGCATGGACGTCTGGACGGTGCTCTGGGCGGATGGCGGCTTCTCTTTGTCCCGCTATTTCGCCGCGCTCGCTTCCTCACTGCCCTTTACGGCGGTCTACGCCCTTTCGAACCTGCTCTTTTTGCTGCTCTTCGCCCGCCCGATCTGGCGGATTTTGGATCGTTTTCGGCAGAAATACGCCCTGTGACCCGCCGCGCGGAAAATAACAGTTGCGAAATCGGGATAAACTTGGTAAAATAAGAGCAAACGCTGTAGCAGCGCGAAACAAAAAGGAGTTGGTCGCATGGCCTTTCGTCAACTGGATCCGCCCGCAGCCGGGGAGCAGGTCGCGGTTTTGCACACGACAATGGGGGAGATCCGCATTCGCCTCTTTGCGCAGTACGCGCCCAAGGCGGTGGAAAATTTCGTGACCCACGCGCAGAACGGGTATTATGACGGTCTGTGCTTTCACCGCGTCATTCGCGATTTCATGATCCAGGGCGGCGACCCGCGCGGCAACGGCACCGGCGGCGAGAGCATCTGGGGCAGACCCTTCGAGGATGAATTCACGCCCGAGCTGCACAACTTGCGCGGCGCGCTTTCGATGGCGAACGCCGGCCCCGGCACCAACGGCAGCCAGTTCTTTCTCGTGCAGGCGTCCGACGTGCCGGCGCAGATGCTCGAACAGATGAAATCGCTCGCCGACAGCGGCTTCCCGCCCGAGGTCGCCGCGGCCTACGCCGAACGCGGCGGCACCCCCTGGCTCGATTTCCGCCACACGGTCTTCGGCCAGGTCTACGAGGGCATGGAAACGGTCGACGCCATCGCCGCCGTCGCCGTCGACGCGCAGGATAAACCGGTCGAGGACGTGAAGATCACCTCGATCGAAGTAAAGACGCTCTGACGCGCCGCAGAAAGGAACGGGAATTGCGATGAAGGGAATCATTCTCGCCGGGGGCTCCGGCACGCGGCTCTATCCGCTGACGATGGTCACGTCGAAGCAGCTGCTTCCGGTTTACGACAAACCGATGATCTATTATCCGCTTTCCACCTTGATGCTCGCCGGAATTCAGGACATTCTCCTGATTTCGACGCCGCAGGATCTGCCCAATTTCAAGCGGCTGCTCGGGGACGGCTCGAGCTACGGCATCCGCCTGTCCTACGCCGAACAGCCCTCGCCCGACGGCCTCGCGCAGGCCTTTCTGATCGGCGAGGATTTCATCGCGGGGGACAGCTGCGCGATGGTGCTCGGCGACAATATCTTTTACGGCAACGGCCTCGGCAAGCAGCTGCGCCGCGCCGCCGCCAACGAGACCGGCGCGACGGTCTTCGGCTATTACGTCGACGACCCCGAGCGGTTCGGCATCGTCGAATTTGACGCGAACGGTCGCGCCGTTTCGATCGAGGAAAAGCCGCAGCACCCGAAGTCCAATTACTGCGTCACCGGCCTGTATTTTTACGATAACCGGGTCTGCGACCTCGTCAAGCAGGTGCGCCCCTCGGCGCGCGGCGAGCTCGAGATCACCGACTTAAACCGCCTCTACCTCGAGGACGGCAGCCTGAACGTCATCACCCTCGGCCGCGGCTTTGCCTGGCTCGACACCGGCACGATGGAGGCGCTCGCCGAGGCGACCGAGTTCGTCCGGGTCATCGAGGGGCGGCAGGGCGTGCAGATCTCCGCCGTCGAGGAGATCGCCTTTATCAACGGCTGGATCTCGCGCGAAAAGCTGCTGGAATCGGCGGAAAAATACGGCAAATCCCCCTACGGCGCCCACCTGAAAAAGGTCGCGGAGGGGAAGCTGATTTATTAAAACCCGGCGCGCGGCGCGCGGGAACGACCGGAGGATTGCCATGCGAGCGCTCAGCGTGATTGTCCCGGTGTATCAGGCGGAAGCGTACCTCGAAGCCTGCGTCCGCTCCGTGCTGACGCAGGATTTTTCCGATTTTGAACTCTTCCTCATCGACGACGGCTCGACCGACGGCAGCGGCGCGATTTGCGACAAATTCGCTGCGGAAGACGCGCGCGTGCGGGTGATCCACGGCGAAAACGTCGGCATGTCGGCGGCGCGCAACCGGGGCCTTAAACTTGCAAGCGGGGAATATCTCGCCTTTCTCGACGCCGACGACTGGCTCGAACCCGGCGCCTTTTCCTATCAGCTGCGTCGGGCGCGCGAGACCGATGCCGACCTCGTGCTCTGCGGGTATTATCTCGACGCGCCGGGCGCCGGATTGCGGCGGATTTCGACGGCCGACGGGCTGCTGCTGCCGCAGGATTACGGTGCGCACCTTGCGGAATTAAAGTCCAAAAACCTGATCGACCCGTCCTGGAACAAGCTTTACCGCGCCGCCTTTCTGCGCGACGCCGGGCTGCAAATGCCGGTCGGCGAGCCCTTCGAGGACACGGAATTCAACCTGCGCGCGCTGCTGGCGGAGCCGAAAATCGCCCTCTGCGACGCCGCGTTTTACCACTATATGCAGCGCCAGAACGGCAACATCACCCGCCGCTTCCTGCCCGAAAAGCGCGCGGTGCTGCTGCGCCGCGCCGACCTGCTCGACGCCTGCGCCGAGCGGTTTCCGGCGCCGGGGCTTGCGGAATATTGCGCCTTCTACCGCGTCAAATCGACCTTTTCCGCGCTGGCGGACGATTTCCTGCCGGCGGCGAATCTCACCGGCAAGGCGCGGCTTGCCCGCATTCGCGAGGCGCTCGCCGATGAGAGCGTGCGGCGGGCGGCGAAGATCGCGCGGGGAAAAGCGCTGCAGGACAAATGGACCGTCTGCGTGGCGCGCAGCGGCAGCGCGCGGCTGACGGCTGCCTATTGCCGCTGCGTGTATCTTTTGAAATACAAGCTGAAAAATCTGTTTTTCCGGGTGAAGAAATGAAATGTTCGGTCGTTCTGGCAGCCTATAACGGCGCGGCCTACCTCGAAGCGCAGCTCGAATCCATCCGCACGCAGACCCGCCCGCCCGACGAAGTCCTCCTCTGCGACGACGGCTCGACCGACGGCACCGTCGATCTTGTGCGGGCGTATCTTGCGCGGCACGACCTGCCCGGCTGGCAGCTGATCTGCAACCCCGTCAACGTCGGCTATTGCCGGAATTTTTACGGCGGCATCGACCGCGCGAGCGGGGAGGTCATTTTCCTCTCCGATCAGGACGACGTCTGGCTGCCCGAAAAAATCGAAAAGATGCTCGCGGTGCTCGAAAGGCAGCCCGACGTGCTGGCGCTCTCCTCGCGGTACGATGTCATCGACTCGGACGGCGAGCCGCTGCCCGATTCGGGCGTGACCTATCTCAGTGCGAAGGACGACGGCAGCCTCGAGCCGATCTCGGTCGATTCCCTGATCGGCTGCTCCTACGTCCGGGGCTTTTCGATGTGCTTCCGCGCGTCGCTGCGGCGGGATATGCGGCACATCGACCTGCAATCCATGCTCTCGCACGACTGGTATCTTTGTATGTTGGCGGCGATCAATGGCCGCTGCTGTTTTCTCAATCACATCCTGACCCACTACCGCTATCACGGCGACAATGTCTCGCTGTCCGCCATGTCCCGCCGGACGCTGCTCGGCGACCGCGAACAGCGCAAGCAGGGGCTGCGCGAGTCGATCGAGGCGCACCGCTATCTGCTTGAGCTCGCCGCCGACCGCATCCCCGCCGCCGAACGCCGCGCCTTTGCCCGGCAGATCGCCTGCGAGGAAGGGCGGCTGCGGTTTTTGGAGGGCAAAAACCCGTTTCGCTGGCTCGGGCTGCTGCGCTATCGCGACTGCTACGCCCGCTATTACAAATTCGCCGGCTGGCGGCGGGTTTGGCTGGGCGATTTCTGCTATGCCTACGGCATCAACTGGAAAAAATAAGCCGCCTCCCCGGCTGTGGGGAAGCGGTTTTTTTAAAATAAGCTGTGCCAACGCAGCGACGCGTCGGCGCGCAGGCGGTCGAGCAGGGTCTGCAACCGCTTGCACTCGCCGCGATAAAGCGCGGCGTCTTTCGCGGCGGCGTAGGGCTCGAGCAGGGCGGTCGCGGCGTCGATCTCGTCGAGCACGCCGTGGTTGACAAAGACAGCGAGGCTCTCTTTGCGCGCGTCCCAATCCGCCTCGAGGGCGCGGGCGGCAGCGGCGGCGCGGGGCAGGTCGCCGGCCTCGCAGGCCGCTCTGCATGCCGCGACCAAATCGTCGAGCCGGTCGCATGCCGCGCGGGTCGACAATGCGCCGCACAGGCAGGCAGCCGCGATGCAGAGTAGCAGGCAGCCCGCCGCGAGCAGTCGCCGCATCTTACGGCACCTCCTTTGGGACGATTCGGCGGTTGCCGTACCGGTCGAGGGTCATCAAAAAAACCCGGTCGACCGTCAACCCGTCGTCCGCCAGCAATTTTTCGACGGCGGCGGGCGCGATTTGCAGGGCGCGGACGGAATCGGGCACGAGCTTGCCGTCGCTGACGACCGGCAGGGGCAGGCCGTCGCTTTCCGGCTTCGCGCCGACGTCGCGCGCCGTGGCGGGTTGGTCGGGGGATTTTAAGAGCACGCTCAGCCCGCCGTTGACCTCGAGCACCGCGAAGGCGACCGTCGCGATGTCGAAGACGTTCTGCGCCCGCAGCAGCTCGATGAGGTCGAGCACCGTCATGCGCACCCGCCGCAGCGCCTTCTGGTCGGGCACGCCGTCGCGCACCAAAAGCACCGACGCGCCGCTCATGAATTTCCGGACGTGAAAGCTCTTGAGCGCGAGCGCCGAGACACCGATTTCGAGAATGACGAGCACGAACACGGCGACGACGCCGTTGAGGACGGGTTGGGTGTTGTCCTGCAACGGGATCGCCGCAATTTCGGAGATCAGCAGCGTGACGACGAGCTCGTTGGGCTGCATTTCGCCGATCTGCCGCTTGCCCATGAGCCGGATGGCGAGCGTGACGAAAAGGTAAAGCACCGCCGTGCGCAGAATCGTAACGATCATGAATATCACCGCGCCTTAGTGTGCGCCGCCGCGCGGAATTTATGCGCAAAAAAGCCCGCCCGTCTGCAAAAACGGGCGGGTGCTTCGGTTGGGATTAGTCGTTACGGCAGGTTGGTAAGCTGGTAGGACAGCGTCATTAAACTGTCGCCGAAATGGACGTTTTCAACGGCGGCGCCGGGGAAGCGCAGGGCGAGGTCGGAATGGCTGAAATTCCAGAAGCCCTTCACGCCGAGGGCGATGAGCTGGGCGGCGAGCGGCTCGGCGGCCTCGCGCGGGATGCAGAGCACGGCGACCTCCGGCCGGTTTTCGCGGCAGAACTCGTCGAGCCCCGAAATGTGCCGCACCGGCAGGCTGCGAATGACCTGCCCGGTCAGCGATTCCTTCTGGTCGAACAGGCCGATGAGCTGAAAGCCGCGGGTCTCAAAGCGAATATGCTGGGTGACGGCGCGGCCGAGGTTGCCGACGCCGATCAAAATCGCTTTTTTGAGGCTGTCGAGCCCCAAAATTTTGCCGATCTCGGTTTTGAGCTGCTCGACCTGATAGCCGTATCCCTGCTGGCCGAACTCGCCGAAGCAGTTGAGATCCTGCCGAATCTGGCTCGCCGTCAGCCCCATGCGCGCGGCGAGCTCCCGCGACGAGATGCGCGTGACGCCCGATGAACGCAGATCGTCCAGAAAGCGGTAATAGCGCGGCAGCCGCCGGATGACGGAATCGGAGATCCCCGCCTGATTGCGCATACTGGTTCCTCTTTTCCTGCCGACGGGGTCAGTTCTGCGGGACGACGGTCGTCGGGCTGTTGGTGTTGGGCGCGTTGTTGGTGAAGGTCTCGCCGCTCGAGGAGGACTCGGGCGCCTTGTAGGAGTTGATATAGACCGTGACGGAATCGTCGAGGCTGACCTTCGACCCGGCGGCGGGCTCGGTCTGGATGACGACCTGGGGAGTCTTGGTGTCGTCATACCGATCGATAAAATGGATATTGTCCTTCAAAAAGCCGGTTTCCAGCAGGCGGATATAGGCGTCGTCGCGGTCGAGCCCGGCGATCGAGGGGATGGAGACCGTCTCGCTGCCGAGGCTGATATAGACCTGAATTTCGGTGTCGCGCTTGACGCCGGTGTCTGCCGCGGGGCTCTGCTCGCAGATCATGCCGCGCGCATAGCGGTTGCTGAACTTCTTGCCGACGACCTTAAAGGTGAAGGTGCCCTGATAATCGAGGTTGGCGGTGACGTCGGAATACATCTTGCCGAGCAGGTTGGGCACGGGATAGCTGTGCTCGGGGCGGGAGGAGTTGCCGGTGCCGTCGTTTGAACCGACCTGCTGCTCGCTCGGAATGCTCATGACGGAGGAGGTGTCGCCGCTCTCGTTCTGCGCGGTGCCGAACAGACCGCCGCGGAAATAGATCGGCAGGATAATCAGCAGCGCGCCGAGCAGCAAAACCCCGGTGGTGACGCCGGCGGCGATCAGGCCGTAGCGGCGGTTGCCCTTCGGCTTTTTCGGCGCGCCGTCCTTGCCCTTTTTCGATTTGCCCTTCGTTTCATTCGAAGCGGAGGAGGAGGAGAGGACGGGGGCGGTGTCGTTCGACTGCATCAGGTCGCGGCGGAATTCGTCCATGTTGGCGGTGCGGTCGCCCGGCAGGATTTGCAGGGCGTTCGCCAGCGCGCTCAAAACGTAGGGCGGCAGCGATTCCGCCAGCTTTGCCGGCACCGACATGGTGTCGTTCGTGACGCGCTGGTTCGCCTCGACCGGCGGGTTGCCCATCAGCACGCGGAAAAGCGTCGCCGCCAGGCCGTAAGCGTCGGTCCAGGGGCCGTCCTTCGTCGCCTGATCGAAGCCGTATTGCTCGATCGCGGCGAAGCCGGGGAAGAGCTGCGCCGTCATATCGCTGCGCGAGGTGCGCGCCGCCCGGATGCAGAAGCCGGTGATGCGCAGCTTGCCGTCCCGCCCGACCATGATGGTCTCGGGCGAGAGGCCGCGGTGAATGACGCCCGCGGCGTGCAGATTTTTGAGGGTGGTGATCAGCGGCAAAAACAGCGGGCGGGTCTGCTCCCATTTCAGCGTGCCGCCGTTGCGCAGCAGGAACTCCCGCAGCGAGATCGACGAAATGGACTTCGTGACGCGGTAGGCCGTGCCGCCGTGCTCCATCACCTGCACGACGGGCAGCAGGCAGGGCAGGTCGGACGACATCGTGTAGAGCTTTTTGGAGAGCTCGAGGAATTCGAGAATGCCCTCGTTGTAGCTGTATTCCTTTTCGGGCAGGATCGAAACGGTGTGGTCGCCGTTGCGCTGGGCAAGCCCGGCGGGGAAATATTCCCGCACCGTGACGACGGCGTCCTCCTCGTTGTCCCAGCCGATGTAGGTGATGCCCTCGCCGTTGCGGTCGAGCTCGCAGCCGATGAGATAGCGATCCGCCAGCCAGTAGCGGACGGGCAGCGCGTCGGCGTTGTTCTGGGTCTGGGCGTCGTGTCCGCAGATGGGGCAGACGGCCTCGCCGCCGTTGTCGTTCATGCAGTTCATACAGAGTTGGTCGGTGTTTCGCATAGAGAAACCTCTCTTTGTCGAACCGCGCGGGCGGTTCGTTGTTGGGGTCGCCGCGATGGCTCCGGCGCTTTTGCGCCTTCACACTACCATTATACCATAGCTGTCAACAACAAGATTGTAACCGAATTTTCACCGCTGCTCGTCGAGGGTCAGCGAATAGCTCGGCAGGAACTCCGCCAGGAAGCAGTCGACCTCCGGCAGCCGCATTTCTTCGAGGGCGGCTCTTGTCGAGCGCTCGGCGGCCTCGAATTCGAGGTTGCCCATCCGACGCTCCTCGATGCACTTAATGAGCGCCGAGAGCTTGTCGGCGGCCTTGACGATGCGGCGTAGTTTTTCGTCCTCGTCCGGCGCGCGGTAAAGGGCGGCGTAGGTCTCGCGCAGGTCGGCGGGCAGCAGCTCGAGCAGCCGGTCGGTCGCCTCGTCCTCGACGGCGCGATAGGCGTCGCGCAGCTCGGGGCTGTAATACTTGATCGGGGTCGGCAGGTCGCCGGTCAGAATTTCGCTCGTGTCGTGGAACATGGCGACGACGGCGGCGCGCTCGGGGTCGACGGTCCCGCCGAAGCGGACCTTGCCGATGCAGGCGAGCGCATGCGCCAAAAAGGCGACCTCGAGCGAGTGCTCGCTGAGGTTTTCGGTGTGCACGTTGCGCATCAGACCCCAGCGATTGATGGATTTCATGCGGGAAAGCATGGCGTAAAACGAAGCGTTCACGCGAAAATCACTTCCTTTTTTCAAATTCGGCATTTTGGGGGCTTGTTTTATTATACCATCTGCTGGTATAATAGCAATAGGAATCTTTTCGCCGCGAAATTTCCCGGGCGAAAAAATCCGGCGCGAGCGCTCGCGCGGAAAGGGAACCGGGCTTATGCAATTCGAACTTCGCAAACGGGATGTAACGCTGTTGCTGGCGGCGCTGCTCGGGTTTTCGCTGCTGCTGCGGCTGACGGTCGGCGTCGCCTACTCCAACCACTTCGACACCTTCTGGTATCGCAAGTGGGCGTTCGACCTGCCGAACGGCCTGTTCAGCGTCTACGCCCGCGCCAAGGACATCACCCTCGACTACCCGCCGCTCTATCTGTTTTGCCTCTATCTGACCGGCCTTGCCTACCGGCTGTTCGGCGAAAACTGCGGCGAAGCGCTGCAAATGTTTTTGCTCAAATTCTGGCCGATTCTCTTCGACCTGCTCTGCACGGTCGCCTTTTACCGCGTCGGCGCCTCCTTTTCGGCGGGGACGGGGCTGGTCGCCGCCGCGCTCTGGGCGTTCAACCCCTCGGTCTTCTTCAACTCCGCCATGTGGGGGCAGACCGACGGCGTCATGGCGCTGCTGCTCCTGCTCTCCTTCTGGTATTGCCGCAGCGGAAAGGCGAAAACCGCCTGCGTCGTCTTCGCAATCGCGGGCATGACGAAATTTCAGTGCTTGTTTTTTACGCCGGTTCTGCTGCTCGAGCTCTGGCGCCGGACGGATTTCAAACGCGTGCTCATCGGCTGCGGCGCGGCGGCGATCAGCGTCGCTATCGTCTTCCTGCCCTTTATGATCGGCTCGCGCGCCCCGCTGCTCTTTTTTGACGTCTATCTGAACGGTGGCGGCAAATACCCTTACTGCACCCTCAACGCCTTCAATCTATACGGTCTGTTCGGCCTGAACTGGGTCAAGGAGAGCGAGCCGCTGATTGGCTCGCTGCCCATCGGCGCGCTCGGCGCGGTCTTCACGGTGCTGTCGTTCGGGCTGATCGTCTACCTGTTCCTGCGGGGCAGGCGCACCTGCGGATTTGTCGGCGGACTGCTGCTCATGCAGTGCCTCTTTCTGCTGACGACCCGCATGCACGAGCGGTATCAATACGCCGTCCTCCCCTTCGCGCTCGCGGCGTGGCTGATTCACCGCGAACGCCCCTTTTTGCGGCTGTTTGCCGCGCTGACGGGGATGACGCTTGTCAACCAGGCGCTGCTGCTCTTTTTGAACCAGAAGCTCAGCCCCTTTTTGACGAAAACTTACGACGTTTGGATGCAGCTGTTTTCGGCGGTCAACCTCCTGCTGTTTGTCTGGAGCGTCGCCGTCTGTGTCCGCTTTTTCCTGACCGCGCCGCCCGACGCAGCCGACGCCCCGCCCGCCGAATCCACAACGCCGAAGGAGGAACCGACCGATGGGATTCTCGTATAAAAAGCTGACGACGCTGCGCCCGCAGAAGGAGCAGAAGCTCGCCACCTTCCTGACGGCGCTGCTCACCGCGGCGCTGCTGTTCCTGCCCTATCAGTTTCTGGGACACGGCTATTTCCTGTTTTACGGCGATTTCAACGTCCAACAGGTGCCGTTTTACAAGATGTGTCACGCGATGATCCGCAGCGGGAATATCGGCTGGAACTGGCTGACCGACCTCGGCGTCAACTTTATCGGGTCGTACAGCTTTTACCTGCTCGGCAGCCCCTTTTTCTGGCTGACGATCCCCTTCCCGAACGCCTGGGTGCCCTATCTGATGGGGCCGCTGTTGATTCTGAAATTCGCCTGCGCGGCGCTGACGGCGTATTGCTATCTGCGGCGCTTCACCCAGTCGGCGCAGACGGCGAAGCTCGGCGGCCTGCTCTACGCCTTTTCGGGCTTCTCGGTCTATAATATCTTCTTCAACCATTTCCACGAGGCGATCATCTGCTTCCCGCTGCTGCTGCTCGGCATGGAGCTGCTGCTGACCGAAAACAAGCGGGGCGTCTTTGCCGCCGCCGTGTTCCTTTGCGCCTTCGTCAATTATTTCTTCTTCTTCGGCATGGTCGTCTTCGCGGTGCTGTACTGGATCGTGCGGCTGCTCTCGGGGTGTTACAGCCTGCGGCTCTCCCGCTTCTTCGTCCTGCTGTTCGAGGCGGTGCTGGGCGTCGCCCTCGCGGCGGTGCTGCTGCTGCCGTCCTACCGCGCGCTGATCGGCAACTCCCGCCTGAGCGAGATCAACCTCGGCTGGAGCGCGATCCTCTACGGCAAGGAGCAGATTTACCCCAACGTGCTGGAATGCTTCTTCTTCCCGCCCGACCTGCCGGCGCGCCCCGTCTTTTTCCCCGAAGCCAACGTCAAGTGGTCGTCGCTCGGGGGCTGGCTGCCTGTTTTCAGCATGGTCGGCGTGCTCGCCTGGTTCCAGGCGAAGAAGGGGCACTGGCTGCGCCGCCTGATCGGCATTTCCGCCTTTATGGCGCTCGTCCCGATCCTCAACAGCGCCTTTTACGCCTTTAATCAAGCCTATTACGCCCGCTGGTTCTATATGCCGATCTTGATGCTCTGCCTCGCGACGGCGATGGCGATCGAGGATCGCTCGGTCGAATGGAAGAGTGCCTTCCACTGGGTCGCCGGCATCACCCTCGCCGTCTCGCTCGTCATCGGCTTCTTCCCGTCCTATCAGACCGACGAGAGCGGCAAGCGGACGTCGCTGCGCTTCGGGCTTTACACCAACAGCGATTCGGCGATGTACCTCGTGCGGTTCTGGACGACCTGCGCCATCGCGCTCGGCGGGCTGCTGCTGCTCTGGCTGCTGCTGAGTCGCCTGCGCACCAACCGCGCCCAGTTCTACCGCACCGCGACGGTCTCGGTCTGCGTGCTCTCGCTGCTCTATTCGGCGGTCTTCGTCGGCACCGGTAAGACCCATTCCTACAGCGTCGAGGACGTCATGATCCCGCAGCTGATCGAAGGGCACGTCGACCTGCCGGACGACCCGGACAACTACCGCATCGACGTTTACAGCGGCGTCGACAACACCGGCATGTTTTTGGGGCTTTCCTCGATCAACGCCTTCCATTCCATCGTCCCGACCTCGGTGACCGATTTCTGGGAGTACGTCGGGGAGGAGCGGGGCGTCGCGAGCCGACCCTCGACCGATTCCTACGCCGCCCGCAGCCTGCTCGGGGTCAAATACCTGCTCAACCGCACGAACGGCGACGATTTCCTCGAAAACCGCGAGCCGCGCATGCC
The DNA here is from genome assembly GCA_947626485.1 of uncultured Clostridia bacterium. Classification (GTDB taxonomy): domain Bacteria; phylum Bacillota; class Clostridia; order Oscillospirales; family Acutalibacteraceae; genus CANQSG01. Next base: position 23,323 of record CANQSG010000003.1, read on the forward strand.
CGGCTTCACCTATCGCAGCACGAGCGGCGGCTACTACGTCTATGAAAACGAGAATTACATTCCCTACGGCTTCACCTACGACGCCTACATGACCCGCGCCCAGTGCGACGCCTATACCGACGGCTACCGCGCGAACCTGATGCTCAAGGCCATCCTGCTCGACGATGAGCAGGTTAACCGCTACGGCGACCTGCTGCCCAACCTCTTCGACGCCGGGACGACCCTGCCCGACGGCACCGTGGGCGAATATATCCCCGACATGACCGCCGAGGCCTACGCCGCCGACTGCGCCGCCCGGGCGGCTTCGGCTGCCGACGGCTTCGAGCGGGACAACGGCGGCTTCACCTCGACCATCACCCTTTCGCAGGACAATCTCGTCTTTTACGCCGTCCCCTATGACGAGGGCTGGACGGCGACGGTCAACGGTGTGCCCGCCGAGATCGAAAAGGTCAACGTCGGCTTTATGGCGGTGCGCGCCCCCGCAGGGCGAAACCGCATTCGCTTCGAATACCGCACGCCCGGCCTGCTGACCGGCCTTTCCATCACCGGCGGCGCCGCCGTCGTCTTTCTGCTGTACTGCATCATCTGTGCGGTCTGGCTGAAAAACCGCCGGACGGTCGAGGAATACCCCGAGGGCAACGAGCTGCTCTGCCTCTGGCAGGAGAACGAGGCGGAAGACGCCCGCGCCGCCCTCGCGCGGGAGATGGAGGAGCAGTTCCCGCAGCCGCCGAACGCCGCTTCCGGCGCCCCGTCCGCGGCAAAACCGGCGGGCAGCGGCTTCCACGGCGGCTTTCAGGTGCGGCTCGATCTGTCCGAGCCCCCCGCGCCGACCCCGCCGGACGACCCGGCGGACGGCAATCCCCCGCCGCAGTAAGCCGCGGCAAATCCCGACAAAAAGCGCCCCGCGCATCCCTGCCGTTCGGTCGGCGGATGTGCGGGGCGTTTTGCGTTGCGGGGTCAGCCCTGCGCGGCGATGTGGCGCTTGAGGGCTTCGAAGCTGACGTCGCTGATGTCGTGCTCGATCTTGCAGGCGTCCTGCGCCGCGACGTCCTTCGGGACGCCGAGCCGTTCGAGAAAATCCGAAAGCACCAGGTGCCGCTCGTAGATGCGGGTGGCGATCTCGTGTCCCGGCGGCTCGAGCCGGATCGCGCCGTCCTCGGCGACCGAGATCATGCCGCCGTTTTTGAGAATGCCGACCGCCCGGCTGACGCTCGGCTTGGAATAGCCGGTGCGGTTGGCGATGTCGATGGCGTGCACGGCTTCGCGGGTCTGCGAGAGAATGAGGATGGTTTCCAGATACATCTCGCCGGATTCCTGAATTTGCATGGGGGTGTCCTCCCTGTCTGGGTTTTTATTTTTTCCGTTTTTCGGGTTTGTCCTCGGGGATGGGGCGGTAGACGACCTTGCGGGTCTTTTTGCGCCCCTTGCGGTTGAGCAGCAGCACAAGCAGCAGAAAAATGAAGATCGCGAGCAGCGCCAGCGCGACAAACAGCAGAAAGATTCGCGAGGAAACAAGGTCGGTCACGCGGCGCCAGAGCACCAGCCAAAAGCTCGCGGGCACCGATTCCGCCGCGACGAGCCGGACGCTGCCGAGCTTTTCCTCGGCGTAATACAGGTCGGCCGTGCCGAGGACGTCGCCCTTTTGGATCGGGGCGTCGAAGGTCGGGCGGTCGAGGTGGGGCTCGACGCGCACCGTCGAGGAATCGGCCTCCACGGGCAGCACGGCGGACAGCCCGTTTTCGAGCAGCAGCGGCACGTGGTCGACGTCCCGCGAAAGGGCGACCGGCGCCTCGCCGACCGGCGTCTGGGGGTCGATGACCGATTTGTATTCGAAGCTGTTGAACGCCCAGCGGAAGAGGTTGCGCGCGTCGGTGAACTCCCGCCGCACCGTGTTGCCCTTGTCGTCGGTCGGCGGGCAGCCCATGACGATGCAGAGGTAGTGATACCCGCCGTATTCCGCGGTGTTGACAAGGCACCGCCCCGCCTCGTCGGTGTAGGCGGTCTTGCCCTGCCGGGCGTAGGAGTAATAATACGCCGTCGAGCGGTCGATGAGGAAATTGGTCGTCACGAGGGTGCGGGCGGGGGAGAGGTTCGTCGCCGCCATTTCGTAGCGCGCGGCGGCGGTCACCTCGCAGAAGGCGTCAAAGGTCAGCGCGTGGCGGAATAATAAGGCGAGGTCGTTGACCGTCGTGTAATGGTCGGCGTGGTGCGAGCCGTAAACGTCGGCGTAGTGCGTGCCGGTCATGCCGAGCGCCTGCGCCCGCGCGTTCATCTGGTCGATAAAGGCGGCGTTGCTGCCCGCGCAGTATTCGGCGATGACGTTGGCGGCGTCGGCAGCCGAGGGCACCAGCAGGCAGTAGAGCAGCTGGCGGGCGGTCAGCTGTTCGCCGGCCTTTAACTCCATCACGGCAAGCCCGGTGCCGAGCAGGGAATTGACGGCGTTTTTCGAGACGGTGACGGTCGTGCCGTCGAGGTCGGATACCTTTTCGAGCAGCAGCACCGCCGTCATGACCGTCGTCAGCGAGGCGGGAAAGACCCGCTCGTCCGCGCCCTTTGTATAGAGCACGTCGCCGGTGTCGAGGCTGACGAGCAGCGCCTGCCGGGCGTTGAGCGAAAAGCCGGTGATCTGATAAGCCGAGGCGGGAACGGCGGTGAAAAGCAACAGCCCGAGCAGGAGGCAGAGGAGCCTTTTTTTCATTGAAATCTCTCCGAATATATAGTATAATAACGCTGGAAGCGACTTTGGCGTGAAAAAAGTCGAAGGGCTTTCTTATAGTATACCTTAAAACTCGCAAAATGAAAAGACATTCTTTTGGCTGACGGCATAATTTTTTTTCGCGCAGTCGGAAAAGAGGAACGAAACATGGTCTATGTAACGGGGGATATGCACGGCGACGAGGCGCGCCTGTTCGACCGGGAATGGCGCAAATTAAAACCGGGCGACACCCTCATCGCGCTCGGGGACTTCGGCTATCTCTGGAACGGCAGCGCCCGCGAAAAGAGCACCGTCGAATGGCTCGGCAGCCGGAAATTCACCGTCGCCTTTCTCGACGGCCCCCACGAAAATTACGATGCGATCCGCAAATGCCGCACGACTTATTGGAAGGGCGGCATGGTGCACCGCATTCGCGGCAACCTGCTGCACCTGATGCGCGGGCAGGTCTTCACGATCGAGGGCATGCGGCTTTTCACCTTCGGCGGCGGGGAGAGCGACGACAAGGAAATGCGGCTCGAACAGGGCTTCTGGTGGGAGGATGAAATGCCCTCCCCGACCGAAATGGCGGACGGCGCCCGCCGCCTCGACGAGATCGGCTGCCGCGTGGATTACATTCTGACCCACGAGCCGCCGTCGCTCGTGAAAAGCGCGATGCTCATGCGCTTCGGCGAGCCGGAATCGGTCAGCAAGCTCAACGGCTACCTCGAAGAGATCGGCCGCGCCTGCGAATACCGCAACTGGTATTTCGGCGCGATGCACGAGGACAGGCGGGTCACGCCGCGCCACACCTGCGTTTACCGCAAGCTGCTGCCCCTCGCGCCGCCGCCGCACCCCGCCGAAGAACCGGACGACGAGGTCTGACGGCATTCGACGAAATTCGACAAAAGCACATTCCAAAGCCCACGTTTCGACGTGGGCGCGTTTACGCGGACGGGAGGGATTTTGCTTGCAGGTTAAAAAACGCGTCGTCGCCTGGTGCGCGCTGCTGCTGACGGGGCTTTGCGGCGGGCTGCTCGGCGCACTGTTCCACCTCAGCCTCGACGTTTCGACGCGCGCGCGGCAGTCCTTTCGGCCGCTTCTCTTCGCGCTGCCCCTCGCCGGGCTTCTGATCGTCGGGCTTTACCGCCTGCTGCGCGTGCCCTTTTCGACGGGCACGCATCAGGTGCTTTCCGCCGTCCGGGGCGAAAAACCGATTGCCCCGGCGCTCGCCCCCGCGATCTTCGGCGGCGCGGTGCTGACCCACCTGTGCGGCGGGTCGGCGGGCAGGGAGGGGGCAGCGCTGCAGCTCGGCGGGAGTTTAGGCAGCGCGCTCAGCCGGCTGTTTCGCCTGCCTTCCGCATGGGGCTCTCTGGCGGCGACGGCGGGCATGAGCGCCGTCTTTTCCGCCCTGTTCGGCACGCCCTTTGCCGCCGCCTTTTTCTGCGCCGAGGTGCTGTGTGTGCGCCGGTTCTCGCTGCCCGGTCTGGTCGCGGGGCTCGTCGGCGCGCTGCCGGCGGCGGGCGTCGCGCGGCTGCTCGGCGTCGCCCCCGTGCGGTATCAAATTCCGACCCTGCCCGGTCTCTCACCGCAGAGCGTCTGGTGCTGACGGCGGGCTGCGTCGCGCTGGCACTCTTGTTTTGCACGGTTCTGCGCATCGCGCACGGCGGAGCGAGGCGGCTGATCCCCAACGCGGCGCTGCGCATCGTCGTCGTCGGGCTGCTGCTCGTCGGGCTGTCGCTCTGCTGCCCCTCGGGGGATTACAACGGCGCGGGCGCCGACGTGATCGCGCGCGCCGTCGGCGGGGACGCCCGCCCCGAGGCCTTCGCCCTGAAGCTGGTTTTCACCGCCCTGACCCTCGCCGCGGGGTATCGCGGGGGCGAGATCGTGCCGGTCTTTTTCCTCGGCTCGACCTTCGGCGCGGCGTTCGGCGGCCTGCTCGGCCTGCCGCCGGGGTTCGCGGCGTCGCTCGGCATGATGAGCTGCTTCTGTGCCGCCACCAAGACCCCGCTCGCCTCCTTCCTGATGGCGCTCGAGCTCTTTTCCGGCGCGGGCGCGCTCTGGTTCCTGCCGGTCTGCGCCCTCAGCTTCTTCGCGTCGGGTCGAAACGGGCTCTACGGCGAAAGCGAGCACCCGTTTTTCCCCCGAAAACGCGAAAAACGATCCGCATAAAGACGAAAAAAAACAGCGCCCCGATCCTCTGCTGCGGCAGGGTCGGGGCGCTCCTTTTTGCGTTTATTGCGCCGTCGGCAAAACGGTAAAGGTTTCGGTGAACCGCGCCTTTTTGAAGGGCGCGCCCGCCTCTTCGGGACGGCCGAACAGCCGGGTCAGCCAGGCGATGGAAAGCGGCATCCAGCCCGCCGCGTCGGCGTCGACAAGCCCCGTCGTCACCGTCGCGAGCGCCAGACCGTGGCAGCCGTTGGGGTAAACGTGCAGCTCGGCGGGCACGCCGGCGTGGATCAGCGCGGCGGCGAAGATCAGGCTGTCCTCCACCGGGACGGAGGTGTCCCGCGCGGTGTGGAACAGGAAGGTCGGCGGCGTGTGGGGGCCGACCTGCTCCTGCGTGTTGAGCAGGCGGGTGACGGTCTCGGCGTCGCCGTCGCCGATGAGACGCTGCAGGTTGCCGGAATTCTTGATCCAGGAGGTCGAAATGACCGGATAGCCGAGGATCAGGGCGTTCGGGCGCACCTCCTCCGCCTTGAAACCGCCGAGGGCGAGGAATTCCTCCCGGTTCCACAGCGTGCCGAGCGTGGCGGCGAGGTGGCCGCCCGCCGAAAAGCCGCAGACCGCGATTTTATCGGGCAGCAGGGCGAATTCCTCGGCGTGCGCGCGCAGGAAGCGCATCGCCGCGAAGATGTCGAGCAGGGGGCGGGGAAAGGCGGCGTCCGCGCCCAAAGAATAGCGCAGGACAAAGGTGTGGAACCCGGCGGCGAGGTAGGGCATGGCGATGGGGTCGGCCTCGCGGTCGGAGCACATCGAATAGCCGCCGCCCGGCACGACCAGCACGGTCGGACGGGGGGCGGGCTCGGGGCCGCGATCCAGGTTGTTGAACTGGAAGCGCGTCAGGGTGACCGCCGGGTCGTTCGTCGGATGGTAAACGTTCGTCAGCATGATTGATCTCCTCCTGTATGACCCGGCGCGCCCGTCTGCCGCAGCAGGGCGACCTTCAGCAGCGCAACCTGGGTTTTTGCGTCCTTGATCTCGCCCGCCAGCACCATCTTCACCGCTTCTTCGAGCGGGATGCGGTCGGGCTCTAAAAATTCGTCGTCGTCGGGGCGGGTCTCGCCGAAGGTCAGACCGGTCGCGAGAAACAGGTGAATGACCTCCGCGCAGTAGCCGGGCGAGGGGTAGAGGACGCCGAGCGGCTCGTAATGCGCCGCCGCAGCGCCGGTCTCCTCGCGCAGCTCGCGTTTCCCGGTGGCGAGCGGGTCCTCGCCCCGGTCGCGCTTGCCCGCCGGAATTTCAAGCAAAACCTCGCGGTAGGGGTAGCGGAATTGCCGCACAAACAAGACCTCGTCGCGGTCGGTCAGCGCCACAACGCCGACGCCGCCGGGGTGGTCGATGACCTCCCGCGTCGCTTCACCGCCGTCGGGCAGGCGCACGCGGTCGACCCGCAGGTCGATGATGCGGCCGTGATAATAGGTTTCGCCGGACAGTTGCTGTTCGATCAGATTCATGAAGGCGCCCTCCTGCGTCATATATATGGGAAGAAAACGGAAACGAAAAGGAGCCGGAGCGGATGGAAGAAAGCAGGATAAGACCCGTGGAATACGATTACCTCGGCTATCGCAGGCAAATCGAGGCGCTCTGCCGCGCCTACGGCTCGCTGCAAAGCTACGTCATCGGCAGGTCGGCGGCGGGGCGCGACCTCTGGGCGCTGCGGGTCGGCAGGGCGAGCGAATACGTGCTTTTTGCCGCCGCGTTTCACGGCAGCGAGCGCATCACCTGCTCGCTGCTGCTGCGCTTCCTCGAGGAGCTCTGCGAGGCGCTGCAGACCGACGGCGAGATCGCGGGGCTGCGGGCGCGCAACGCCATGTTTGGGCGGGGGCTCCTCGTCGTCCCCCTCGTCAACCCCGACGGCTGCGAGATCGCCCTGCGCGGGTCGATCGCCTGCGGGCGGCAGGCGCCGGAATTTGCGAGGCTCTGCCGGGGCGATTTTCGGCATTGGAACGCCAACCTGCGGGGCGTCGACCTCAATCACAACTTCGACGCGGGTTGGCAGGCGCTGCGCGAGCGGGAGCGCGCGGCGGGCATCTACGGCCCCGGCCCCACCCGCTTCGGCGGTTTTCGCCCCGAAAGCGAGCCCGAGACCGTCGCCCTAACGCGGCTTTGCTGGAACGGCCGCATTCGCCACGTCGTCGCCTTTCACACGCAGGGCGAGGTGATCTACTGGACGGCGGGCGAAAAGCAGCCCGCCCGCGCCGCGAAAATGGCGGAGATTTTAGCGACCGCCTCGGGCTATGCGCTCGACGTTCCGGTCGGGCTGGCGGAGGGCGGCGGCTTCAAGGACTGGTTCATCGAGACCTTCGACCGCCCGGGCTTCACCGTCGAGGTCGGCAGGGGAGAAAACCCGCTGCCGGCGTCCGACCTGCCCGCGCTCTACGACCGCCTGCGGGAAATGCTGATGCTCGCGGTTATTCTCTGAAAAATTCCGCTCGCATTTCCGGCGTGCTTCCCCATTTTAGCACACCCGCCGCCGCAGCGCAAGGGGCAAATTTGCGCACTTGCCGCGCAAACTGCGAAAAAAATCCCGAAAACGCTTGACAACGGCGGTCGGCATACAGTAATATAAAATGGAATGCGGGCTATCCGCACACCGCGGCGCGCCGTTCGGGTCGCAAAAATCCCGCGCCCGCCGCGCTTTGGAAAAGAGGAAGCTGAATGGAAAATTCAAAGAAAAGCATGGAAACGATCGTCGCGCTGGCGAAGGGACGCGGCTTTGTCTACGCGGGCAGCGAGATTTACGGCGGCCTGTCCAACACCTGGGACTACGGCCCGCTCGGCGTCGAGTTCAAAAACAACGTCAAAAAGGCGTGGTGGAAGAGCTTCGTGCAGGAAAACCCCTACAACGTCGGGCTCGACAGCGCGATTCTGATGAATCCGCAGGTCTGGGTCGCGTCGGGGCACGTCGGCGGCTTTTCCGACCCGCTGATGGACTGCAAGCAGTGCAAGACCCGCCACCGCGCGGACAAGCTCATCGAGGACACCGGCGTCAACCCCGCCGGCTGGTCGTTCGAGCAGATGTCGGATTACATCCGCGAGCACCACATCACCTGCCCCGACTGCGGCGCCTGCGATTTCACCGATATCCGCAAGTTCAACCTGATGTTCAAGACCTTCCAGGGCGTGACCGAGGACGCGAAAAACGAGCTGTTTCTGCGCCCCGAGACGGCGCAGGGCATCTTCGTCAACTTCGCGAATATCCAGCGCACGACCCGCAAAAAGCTGCCCTTCGGCGTCTGCCAGATCGGCAAATCCTTCCGCAACGAGATCACGCCGGGCAACTTCGTCTTCCGCACCCGCGAGTTCGAGCAGATGGAGCTCGAATTCTTCTGCAAGCCGGGCACCGACCTCGAATGGTTCGCCTATTGGAAGCAGACCTGCAAGGACTGGCTGCTGCGGCTCGGCATGCGGGAGGAAAATCTGCGGCTGCGCGACCACGAGCAGGCCGAGCTCTCGCACTATTCCAACGCGACGACCGACTTCGAATTTCTCTTCCCCTTCGGCTGGGGCGAGCTGTGGGGCATCGCCGACCGCACCGATTTCGACCTCAACGCCCACATTCGCCAGTCGGGCAAGACGCTCGACTATTTCGACCCCGACACGAACGAGCGCTTCGTGCCCTACGTCATCGAGCCGTCGCTCGGCGCCGACCGCGTGCTGCTCGCCTTCCTCTGCGACGCGTATGACGAGGAGGTCGACGAAAAGGGCGAGACCCGCGTCGTCCTGCGGCTGCACCCGGCGCTCGCTCCCTTCAAGGCCGCCGTGCTGCCGCTGAGCAAGAAGCTCGCCGAGCCCGCCGGGAAAATCCACGCGCAGCTGGCGAAGGAATTCATGGTCGATTACGACGACGCCGGCTCGATCGGCAAGCGCTATCGCCGCCAGGACGAGATCGGCACGCCGTTCTGCATCACCTATGACTTCGAGTCCGAGACCGACGGCTGCGTCACCGTGCGCGACCGCGACACGATGGCGCAGGAG
>CANQSG010000004.1 GCA_947626485.1 uncultured Clostridia bacterium
CAAGGCCGTCGTCAAGGGGGAATTGCAGGTCTGCGCCCTTTACGCGGCGGTCGGCGGCGGGCGGCCGCAGCTGCTCGAGAGCACGCTGCCCTTCAGCCAGATCGTCGACGTCGACGGGCTCGACGACGGCTGCGACTGCGACGTGACGGTCGAGGTCGCGTCGCTCGAAATGAAGCCCCGCGCCGGCGGCGACGGGAGCGTGCGGTCGTTTTTGCTGAGCTGCAAGCTCTGCGCGTCGGTTTCGGCGGGCCGCGACGGCGACCTGCCGGTGGTCTACGACGCCTTTTCGACTCGGTATGAGGCCGAACTGACCCGCGACGAGATCGCGCTGGAGACGCGGCTTTGCACCGTCGACGAGAGCTTTCAGTGCAAAAAGACCCTCGAATTTTCGGACGGCGCGCTCGGCACGGTGCTCGACCTTTGGTGCGAGGTGCAGACCGGCGCGGCGCGTAACGAGGGGAACCGCCTGACCGTCAGCGGGACGGTGCTCGTCTGCCTGCTGCTCGCCGACGCCGACGGCCACCCGAGCTATCAGGAGCGGCCGATCGACTTCACCTATCACTGCGAGCTGTCCGCCTCACCCGAAAACATGCGCTGCGACCCGCGCATCGAGGTCGTCTCGCCCGGCTTTACGCTGCAAGGCGCGTCGGCGATGGAGGTGCGCGTCGAGCTGCGGTTCTTCGCGCCGGTCTGCGACGTCCGGCGGCTGCCGCTGCTCACCGATCTTTCGATCGACGAGGGCGCCCCGCGCAAGGCCCGCGCCGACGGCGCCCTCGTGATCTACTACGCCGACGCCGGGGAAGCCCTCTGGGAGATCGCGCGGCGCTACAACGCGAGCCCGACGGCGATTTCCGAGCTCAACACCCTTTCGGGCGAGGCCCTCGAAGCCCCCGCCGCCCTGCTTATCCCCGTGCAGTAACCCGCTTTTTTGCCGCTTTTTTTCAAGAGCCGCCGCCCGCGAAACAGGAATCCGGGCGTCGGCTCTTGCCGTTTTGCAAAATTTGTGGTATAATGCAGTATGCTGAAACGTACAGACGCGGTTTTCGGTTGCCGGCGCGTCTGTGCGGGCGGCGTTTGCCGCCGCTGCATTTTGAAAAACGGAGGCGTCCCATGCTCTGGCTTTGGATCCTGCTCGGCGCGCTCGCGCTGCTCGCCCTGCTTTATGTTTTAATGGTCATGCCCCGCCTGCGCGGGCGGCGGGATTTTTCGGTTTTTTCGACCCGGATGTTCGCCCACCGCGGCCTGCACGACAACGCGACCGACGCGCCCGAAAACTCCCTGCCCGCCTTTGTCCGCGCCCTCGAGGCGGGGTACGGCATCGAGTTCGACGTCCGCCTGAGCGCCGACGGCGTGCCGATGGTGTTCCACGACCCGTCGCTGCTGCGGGTCTGCGGCGTGGACAAGCCGGTGCGCGCCTTTACGGCGGCGCAGCTGCAACAGATGCCCCTTTGCGGGTCGACGGCCTGCATCCCGACGATGCAGCAGGTGCTCGACCTCGTCGCCGGCCGCGTGCCGCTGCTCATCGAGTTCAAAATGGAATCCGCCAGCACCGCCCTCTGCCGCGCGGCGATGGCGCTGCTCGACCGGTACGAAGGGGTTTACTGCGTCGAATCCTTCAACCCGCTGGCGCTCTTTTGGCTGCGCTTCCGCCGCAAAAACGTGATCCGCGGCCAGCTTTCCTCGGATTATCGGGGCGAGAAAAAGGGCATTCTCGGCTTTCTGCACACCCACATGGTCTTCAATTTTCTGACGGCGCCCGACTTCATCTCCTACCGCCTGCGCAGCATCGGCCGCTGGTCGTTTCAGCTCTGCCGCCGGCTCTATAAATCGGTCTGCTTCGGCTGGACGGTGCAGAGCGAAGAGGAGCTGCGGCAGGCGCGGCAGATCTTCGATTACGTCATCTTCGATTCCTTTGTCCCGAAGGACGGGGCGAAGCCGTGAGCGCCCTTCGCGCCGTCTTACCTGCGCAAAGCTCTCCCATCCTCCGGCGATTTTGCCGGAAAAATTTACCGTTAAACCGAAAGCGGGGTGCCTTTGATGTCCTTGCGCGAACTGTTGATTTCTTTGTATCTTGCGGCCTTTCCCGACGAAACGCCGACGGCTGCCGCCGCCCTCTTTGCCGCCTATTTCCCGGACAACTGCCTGTATGAAACGGTCGACGGCGTGCCGGTCAGCCTGCTGTTCCTGCTCGATCAGCAGCTGCTCTGCGGCCGAAAAAGCCTGCCGGTCTGCTACGTTTACGGCGCGGCGACCCACCCGGATTTCCGCCGCCGGGGGTACATGACCCGCCTGCTCGAACGCGCCGCCGACGCTGCGCGCGAACGGGGCGCAAAGGCGCTTTTCCTGCTGCCCGCCGACGCGTCGCTCGAGCCGTTTTATGCCGAACGCGGCTTTACCGGCCGGCTGTATCACGCCGAACGCCGCTGCGCCCCGCTGCCCACCGGCGCGCCGCTGAACCCGATCTCGGCGGCGTCCTACCGGCGGCTGCGCAAGCCGCTGCTGCCGAACCCCGCCCTCAGCCCCGACAGCGCCTTTTTGCAGCTGCTCGTCGCCGAGGCCGTCGCTTCGGGCGGCGGCGCCTTTGCCGACGTGCAAAACGGCGTGCTGGCGCTCTGTGCGCGGCAAAACGACTGCCTGCTGGTCGAGGAGCTGCTCGGCAGCGCGACCGACGGCGCCGTCGCCCGCCTGCTGCGCCAGACCGGCACGACCCACGCCGTCGTCCGCGGGGTGCCGACGCAGGATCGCGACCGCGTCCCCTTCGGCCTGTTCCGCCCGCTTGCCGACGACCTGCCGCAAACGGCCTATTTCGGCCTGCCGCGCGACTGGTGAACGCCCTTTTCCGTAAAAAAATTTTCCGTCGGGTTAGCCGCCCGGCGGAATTTTTTTGCCGGGTTTTTCCGATTTGATTGACATAATCCGGCAAAAAATCCGGGCGGTGCATAAGTTTTATCCGTCGCCGGCGGGGTTTTTCCACTTATACACCGAGTTATCCACTTTTTTATGTCAACCTATGGTATAGCGCCCGCCTTTTTTGTCCAAACTAAGGCGACAGGATATTCTGCGTGAGACATAAAGGAGTGCAAAACGAATGGTAAAGGGCGTCAACAAGACCATTATTGAAGTCAATCAGACCGGCAGCCGCTATTTTGAACGGGTGCTGCTTTTCGTCAGTCCCGCCTACGGGCAGGCGGACAGCGGCCGCCTCGCCGCCGAGGCCGACCGCTTGCTGCGGCAGCTCGACCGGACGCATCTGCGCCGGCCGCCGCTGCGCCTGCTCGCCGCCCGGAGGCGCAAACGCCGCCGCCTGCTGCTGCTCGGCGGGGCGCTGCTGCTCGCCGTCGCGGCGCTTTGCGGCCTCGCCTTTCTGCTGTTTTAACGTTTCGCGCCCGGGCAAACGCCGCCGGGCGCCTGTTTTTTGCCCCGTTTCCCGCCGCCGGGGCGGGGAAGTGCGTGCCGTCGGCAAAATCGGCAAAAACGCGCTTTTTTCCTTGAATTTCCCGCCGAAGTGTGGTAAGATAAACTGGAATGATTTTGGAAACGCATTTTGGAGGGATCGAAGTGCTGGATTTAGACGAGACAAGACATTTGGCCGAGCTCAGCAAAATTTCGCTGACCGAGGCGGAGCTGCAAACGCTGGCGGACGAGATGGAACAGATCATCCGCCTGATGGACACCGTCGCCGAGTTCCAAAGCGGGGAAGACGCCTTCGCGGTCGACCCGACGGCGTACGAAGCGCTACGCGCCGATCAGGTGGCGGCGTCGATGCCGCGCGAGGACGTGCTGTCCAACGCGCAGGTGCGGACCGACGCCTGCTTCCAGGTTCCGAAGGTGGTGTGAGTATGACGGGTTTTGACGCTTTTTCTTCCGTTGCCGCGCTTTCCGCGGGGCTGCAAAGCCGCGCCTTTTCGGCGCCCGAGCTGACGCAGGCCTATCTCGACCGCATCGCGGCGTTAAACGACCGGCTCAACGCCTACATCACGGTTTGCGCCGACGAGGCCATGCGGCAGGCAGAGGCCGCCCAGCGTCGCATCGACGCCGGACAGGCCGACGCGCTGACCGGCATCCCGCTCGGCATCAAGGACAACATCTGCACCTCGGGCGTGCGCACGACCTGCGCCTCCCGGATGCTCGAGACCTTCGTCCCGCCCTACGACGCGACGGTCATCGCCCGCCTGAAAGCGCAGGACGCCGTGCTGCTCGGCAAGCTCAACATGGACGAGTTCGCGATGGGCGGCTCGTCCCAGACCTCCTATTTCGGCGGGGTCAAAAATCCGTATGACACCTCCCGCGTGCCGGGTGGCTCCTCGGGCGGTTCGGCCGCCGCCGTCGCCGCCGGGCTGTGCGCCGCCTCGCTCGGGTCGGATACCGGCGGCTCGATTCGCCAGCCCGCCGCCTTCTGCGGCGTGACGGGGCTGAAGCCGACCTACGGCGCCGTTTCGCGTTACGGGCTGGTGGCGTTTGCCTCCTCCCTCGACCAGATCGGACCGATCGCCCGCACGGCGCGCGACTGTGCGCTGCTGCTTTCCGCCGTCGCCGGGCGCGACGAAAACGACGGCACCTCCCGCGCCCTGCCCGACGTCGACTATCTCGCCCGCGTCGGCATGTCGCTGCGCGACGTGACGATCGGCCTGCCGCAGGAATTTTTCGAGGATTACGTCTCCGAGGAGGTCCGCGCCGCCGTGCAGGCTGCCGCCGAGCACTTCCGTTCGCTCGGGGCGACGCTCAAAACCGTTTCGCTGCCGAGTTTGCGCTACGCCGTCGCCTCTTATTATCTCATCTCCTCCGCCGAGGCCGCCAGCAACCTTTCGCGCTACGACGGCATCAAGTACGGTTACCGCGCGCAGACGGGCGAGACCTACGAGGAGCTCATCAAGAACACCCGGCGCGAGGGCTTCGGCAGCGAGGTCAAGCGCCGCATCGTCCTCGGGAATTACGCCCTTTCGAGCGGGTATTACGACGCCTATTATAACCGCGCGGTGCAGATTCGCGGCCGCATTCGGGAAGAATACGCCGCGCTGCTGCGCGAATGTGACTGCATTCTGACGCCGACGGCGCCGACCGTTTCCTACCCGATCGGGCAGCAGGAAAACGACCCCGTCCGGATGTATTCCGCCGACATTTGCAGCGTGACCGCCAACATCGCCGGGCTGCCCGCCCTCTCGACGCCCTGCGGCTACAACGCGCAGGGGCTGCCCATCGGCATGTGCCTGACCGGCCGCGCCTTTGACGAGGCGACCCTCATCGCGCTGGCAGACGCGTTCGAGTCCGACTTTTCCCGCAGGGAGGCGCAGTTATGAAATACGAAACCGTGATCGGGCTGGAGATCCACGCCGAAATGCTGACCCACTCGAAGGTCTTTTGCGGCTGCACCGCCGAGTTCGGCGGCGAAGAAAACACCCGCGTCTGTCCGCGCTGCTCCGGTCTGCCCGGCACGTTGCCGGTGCTGAATCAGGGCGCCGTGCGGCTGGCGGTCAAGGCGGGGCTGGCGCTGGGCTGTGAAATTCACCCATACAGCGCCTTCGACCGCAAGAATTATTTCTATCCCGACCTGCCCAAGGCCTACCAGATCACCCAGTTTGCCCACCCCATCTGCACCGACGGCGCCGTCGACATCGGCGAAAAAACGGTGCGCATCAACCGCATCCACATCGAGGAGGACGCGGGCAAGCTGGTGCACGACGATTACGAGAACGTCTCGCTCGCCGACTACAACCGCTGCGGCGTGCCGCTCATCGAGATCGTCACCGAGCCCGACCTGCGCTCCGCCGAGGAGGCGCGCGCGCTCGTCGAGGAGATCGCGCTGCGGCTGAAATACGCCGGGGTCTGCGACGCCCGCATGGAGCAGGGCTCGCTGCGCTGCGACGTCAACATTTCGATCCGCCAGCCGGGCGAGACGAAATTCGGCACCCGCACCGAGATCAAAAACCTCAACTCGCTGAAATCCATCGTCCGCGCGATCGAATACGAGTACACCCGGCAGGCCGACCTGCTCGACGCGGGGCGCCCCGTGATCCAGCAGACGTTGCATTTCAACGAGAACCACGGCACGACCAAGCCGCTGCGCTCGAAGGAAGAGGCCCACGATTACCGCTATTTTCCCGAGCCCGACATTCCGCCGATTTTGCTGAGCGACGCCGACCTCGCCGCCATTCGGGACGATATGCCCGAGATGCCCGCCGATCGCCTGCGGCGCTACACGGCGGACTACGGTCTGCCCGAGGCCGACGCGCGCCAGCTCGTCGCCGACAAGGCGCTTTCGGATTTTTACGACGCCGTCATCGCCGTCTATCCGGCGTATAAACCGGTCGCTTCCCTGATTTTAGTCGAGCTGCTGCGCCGTTTGAACGACGCCGGCAGCACCGTCGGGGAGCTGCGCTTTGCGCCCGCCGACCTCGCCGCCCTCGTGCGGCTCAGCGAGACGGGCGAGATCAGCAAGAACGCCGCCAAGGAAATTCTGCGCACCCTCTTCGAGGCGGGCGGCCACCCGGACGAGATCGCCGAAGCGAACGGCTACCTGATGAACAACGACACCGCAGCGGTCGAGGCGGCGGCGGCGGAAATTCTTGCCGCCAACCCCAAGGCGGTCGCCGAATACCGCGGCGGCAGCCAGAAGGTCTTCGGCTTCTTGATGGGGCAGATGTGCAAAAAGCTCGGCAAGTCCGCCAACCCGCAGATCATCCGCCAGTGCCTGGCCGAGGCGCTCGAGCGACCCGAAGCCTGAACGTAAAAGAGGAGAGAACACCATGAAAACAATCGACGGGAGCCGCCGCACGGCGCCCTTCACCCTCGATTCCCTGCACGACGGGGCGACGCTGACCCTTTCCGCCTGCGTCCATAAGATCAAGCCGATGGGCGCGTTTGCCTTTGTCATGCTGCGCACCGGGCGCTACGTCTTACAGGCGACCTACACGCCCGAGACCTGCGAAAACGACCTGTCCGCCCTGCGCGAGGGCGCCTACCTCACCGCGACGGGGGTCGTGCGCGCCGAGGCGCGCGCGAATTACGGGTTCGAGCTCGTGCTGACCGGCTTTACCCTCCTCTCCCAGCCCGTCGCAGATTACCCGCTGCACGTTTCGGCGCGCAAGCTGGGCTGTTCGATCGACGCCAACCTCAAATATCGCTCGGTCGCCCTGCGCAACCCGCACGAGCGGGCGGCCTTCAAGATCGCCGAGGGCGTCTGCGAGGGCTTCCGCCGCTTTTTGATGGCGAACGGCTTCACCGAGATCCACACCCCCAAGCTGACGGCGGCGGGCGCCGAGGGCGGCGCGAACATCTTCAAGCTGAAATACTTCGGGCGGGACGCCTTCCTCGCCCAGAGCCCGCAGTTCTATAAGCAGACCTGCGTCGCCGTCTTCGACCGCGTGTTTGAGATCGACCCGGTCTATCGCGCCGAAAAGCACAACTCCACCCGCCACCTGAATGAATACACCGGCCTCGATTTCGAGATGGGCTACATCGACAGCATGTATGACGTGATGGAGATGGAGACCGCGCTGCTGCGCGCGATCGTCGACCACCTCGCCGCCTATTACGAGCCCGAGCTGAAGCTGACCGGCGCGGTGCTGCCGAGCGTCGGCGAGATCCCGTCCGTCACCTTCCTCGAAGCCATCGAGCTCATCGGCGGCGGCAAAAATAAGCACGACCTCGACCCCGCCGACGAGGTCAAGCTCGGGGACTATTTCCGCGAGCGGGGGAGCGATTTCGTCTTTGTCACCCATTTCCCGGCCGCCAAGCGCCCCTTTTACGCGATGGACAGCGTCGACGATCCCCGCACGGCCGAGAGCTTCGACCTGCTGTTCCGCGGCCTCGAGATCACGACGGGCGGCCAGCGTATCCACGATTACGAGCAGCAGGTCGCCAAAATGCGCCGCATGAACCTCAACCCCGACGATTTCGCGAGCTATCTCGACATCTTCAAATACGGCATGCCGCCGCACGGCGGGCTGGGGCTCGGGCTCGAGCGCGTCGTGATGCAGCTGCTCGGCCTGCCCAACATCCGCCAGGCCTCCCTCTTTCCCCGCGACATCAACCACCTCGAACCCTGACCCCGATCTTCAAACCAAAAAGCGCCTGCTTTCCGGAATGGAAAACAGGCGCTTTTTTATCGACTGCTAAAAATCCAGCTTGGTGACGAAGGCGAAGTCGAGCCAGCCGTCGCTGCGGGAGGTCGCGCCGGTGGAGATTGCGTTGTCGAAGGCGAGCACCGTGCGGGAGTAGAAGATCGGGACGAGCGTCCGGTCGGAGAGCAGCACGGATTGCAGGCGGTCAATGGCGTCGCCCGCCGCGGCGGGCGAGGCGCTGCGCAGGGCGGCAAGGGCGGAGGTCGCCGCCTCGTCGGTGTGGCCGGTACAGCGCAGACACCGCTCGAAAAAGGCGGGGGCGGCAAAGCGGTCGGCGCCGCCCGTAACGGGCAGCAGCGCGAGCTGATAGCCGCCGTTCGCGCCGGGGACGAGGGAAGAAAGGCTGTCGGCGGGCTTGATGTTGAGATAGGCGCCGAGGTTTTGCTGCCAGTGGGCGGCGAGCGCCGTCGCGACGTCGCGCAGCAGCGGCGTGTTGTAATAAAGCAGCGTCGTCTCGGGCAGGCGGGCGTTCGGCAAAGCCGTGATCGCCTGCGAAAAGAGGGCGCGCGCCTGCGCGGGCTGATAGGCGTCGACGTGGGTGCTGCGGCCGTCGAGCGCCCCGCTCGGACGCAGGTCGGGCGGCAGCAGGTGGTCGGCGGGGGCGGCGCCCTCGGGCAGCAGACCGGCGTAACGCGACGCGTCGATTGAAAGGCAGAACGATCGGCGCAGCGCGTCCGGCATGCTTTGCGGCAGGGCGAGCACCCAGGCGACGTCGGAATAGAGCGTCGCGTTGAGGCTTTCGGGCGGCGCGGCGGCGGCGATCCCGCTGACGGCGGCGCCGTCGGCATACCCTTCCGTGACGCGGGTCAGGGCGTCCTCGTCCTCGGCGGGCACGGTGAAGCGCACCGAGGCGTTGCGGCTCGGAAATTTCCCGTTGTATTTGGCGTTGCGGGTCAGCCGGATGGCGAAGGAGGGCGCGCCGGGCGGGTCCCAAAGCCGGAGGCGATAGGAGCCGTTGGCGAGCACATTTTCCTGATCGAGGCCGTATTTCCCGTTGGCCTTTTCGAAAAAGGCGCGCTGGCAGGGCATGCAGACGGCGGTCGTCAGCGTCGTCAAAAACTCGCTGTCCTCCCGCGCCAGCGTGATCTCGACCGTGGTGCGGTCGGCGGCGCGCACCTGCAGCGCCGCGGCGTTCGCCCTGCCCGTGGCAAAAGGCTCCGCCCCCGCGATGCAATAGAGGGTGTTGGCCGCCGGCGCCTTCGTCTCGGGGGAGAGCGCCCGCCGGAAGGCGAAGACGAAATCGTCGGCGATCAGCGCGTCGCCGTTGCTCCAGACCGCGTCGGGCGAGAGGTAAAAGCGATAGGTCAGGCCGTCCTTTTCATACCGTTCGGCGCAGCCCGTCACGATTTTCCCCGTCTCGTCGGCGCGCATCAGCCCCTCGAAGAGGTTGCGAACGAGCAGCCGCTCGCTGTCGCTTGACGCCAGCTGGGGGTCGAGCGTCGTCGGCACCTCGGGCAGCAAAAACGCCAGCGCGGCGTCCTGCGCGTCCGACCCGCAGGCGCAGAAGGACGCGCAGAGCAGCAGCGCGAGCAGCGCCGCCGCGACCGCCCGCAGGAAGCAGAACCGCCGCGTCACGAAAGCTTTACGTGCAGGCTCGAGATCTCGGGCACGTAACCGCCGGCCTCCTTGTCCTCGCCCGGGCCGATGCCGAACATCCAGGAGGTCTTCATGCCGTCGATCGTGACCTCGCCGTCGGTCGAGACGGTGAAGATCGCGTTGAGCGGGTCGTTGAAGAACCAGGTGTTGGGGCTCTGCCAGATCTTGCGCACCTCGATCTCGGTCGTCTCGATCTCCTTGCCCGCGTCGTCGTATTTCGTCAGCATGTAGGTCTGGCCGGGCAGATAATGGTGTTGGCCGCCCGTCAGCATCCAGTAGCCGTTGCGCACCGTGTTGACGTCGAAGAAGAGGACGTCGTCCTCGATCGCCCAGTGGTTCGAGTGCAGGTGGCCGTTGACCGAGAGCAGGACGGTGTGGGGGCGGATGGCGTTGACCTTGCGGTAGAGCGCGCGCACGGCGTCGCGGTCGGCGCTCGCGGTCCAGTGGGTGCTGAAGGATTCATGCGCGAAAACCATGCAGCAAAGTCCCTTGTGCGCGGCGTCGGTCAAAACGTCCTCGAGCCAGGCGAGCTGCGTCGGGTTCAGGCTGCCGCCGCGGCTGTTTTCGGCGGGCGGGCCGAAGCTGCCCTGCCGGTTGTGCTCCCAGACGCCGTCGGGCGAGAGGGAATAGTTCGTGTCGACGCAGACGATGCGGAAGGAGTTATGATCGAAATAATAATAGCCGATCGACCCGTCGCCGATCTTGCCGTCGGCCGTGCCCCAGACGACGTCGCGGTTGGTGAGCAGCGGCGTGACGACCTGCATCGAATTTTCCGCCGTTTCGAGCTCGTGGTTGCCGTAGAGCCCGTAGACCGGCAGGCCGTAGCGGTTGTGCAGATAGGCGTTCGTCAGCTCGGGCGAGCCGGCGTAATGGTTGCAAAAATCGCCGCAATGGATGACAAATTCCGCCTGCGCGTCGTGCGCGCGGTCGAGGATCTGTTCGAGGTCGGCGACGGAAGAGGCGTACATGGCTTCTTTATAGTGCAGGTCGGCAAACACCGAAAAGGTCAGCCGGTCTGCGCCGGATGCGGATGCGTTCATAACGGGTTCCTCCTTAGGGCTTTTTCAAAAATTTTGCGGCGCAAAAGCGGCGAAAAATGCCGCTTCGTCCCGTTGCTATTATAGCGCACCGCGCCGCGCTTTGCAATCCTGAATTTCGCGCGCGCGGGGTAAATTTTGCGCGCAAAAAAGAAACGAATTTGTCTGTAAAGAAAAATACTTGACAAGGCCGCGTCGGTGTGGTATACTAACCGGGAACCGAAAAAGTATGGACGGGAAACGCATGGCAAAAGATCTGACCTTCGGCGCGCTGCTCGACTGTTACGGCGCGGTGCTGCACGAAAAGCCCCGGCTTTTGATGGAATACTATTATAACGACGATCTCTCCCTCGCCGAGATCGCCGAGAACACCGGCATGACCCGGCAGGGGGTGCACGACGCCCTCAAACGCGCCGAAGCGCAGCTGACCGAGTACGAAGCGCTGTTGCAGGTCTGCGCGCGCACGCGGGAGCTGAAAACGCTCGCGCAAAACTGCCGGAACGACCCGGACGGCGCGGCACTGCGCGCCCTGCTCGACTGCATCGACTCGCTGTAAACGGGGCAAACCCGGAAAGGAAGAATGGATTTGGCCTTCGATCAATTATCCGATAAAATCGCCGCCGCCTTCAAACGGCTGCGCTCGAAAGGCAAGCTGACCGAGGCCGACGTCCGCGAGGCCATGCGGGAGGTTCGCCTCGCGCTGCTTGAAGCCGACGTCAACTATAAGGTCGCCAAGGATTTCACTTCCTCGGTCGCCGAAAAGTGCATCGGCGAGCGGGTGATGGACAGCCTGACCGCGCCGCAGACGGTCGTCAAGATCGTCCGCGACGAGCTGACGGAGCTCATGGGCGGGCAGCAGACCCGCCTGAAAACCGCCGCGAAAATCCCGACCGTGATCTTGATGTGCGGCTTACAGGGCTCCGGTAAAACGACCCACAGCGCAAAATTAGCCAAATTCCTGAAGGCGCAGGGGCACCGCCCGATGCTCGTCGCCTGCGACATTTACCGCCCCGCCGCGATCGAACAGTTACAGGTCGTCGGCAAGGCGGCGGGCGTCCCGGTCTTCGAAAAGGGCACCCAAGCGCCCGAGCAGACGGCGCGCGAGGCGGTGCGCTACGCCCGCGATTACGGGCACGATTTCGTCCTGCTCGACACCGCCGGCCGCCTGCACATCGACGACGACCTCATGGCGGAGCTGACCCGCATCACGCAGGCCGTCGAGGTCAACGACATCCTCCTCGTCATCGACGCGATGATCGGACAGGACGCCGTCAACGTCGCCAAGGCCTTCAACGACCTGCTCGAGATCGACGGCGTGATCTTAACCAAGCTCGACGGCGACACCCGCGGCGGCGCCGCGCTTTCGGTGCGCGCCGTGACCGGAAAGCCGATTTTGTTCGCCGGCGTGGGCGAAAAGTTAGACGACCTCGAGGAATTTCACCCCGACCGCATGGCCTCCCGCATTCTCGGCATGGGGGACGTTCTCTCGCTGATTGAGCGGGTCGAGACCGAGATCGACGAGCGCGAAGCCGCCGAGGCCGCCCGCCGCCTCGAAGAAAATAAATTCGATATGAACGACCTGCTCGCCCAGTTTCAGAGCATCAAGAAGATGGGCTCGCTCAAAAGCCTGTTGAAAATGCTGCCCGGCATGGAGCGCCAGCTGCGCGACGTCGATATCGACGACCGCGAGCTGCTGCACATCGAGGCGATCATCACCTCGATGACCCCGAAGGAGCGCGCCAAGCCCGACCTGCTGGGCGCCTCCCGTAAGCGGCGCATTGCCGCCGGCTCCGGTACCTCGGTCGAGGCCGTCAACCGCCTGCTGCGCCAGTACGAGCAGATGAAAAAAATGTTCCGGCAGATGTCCGGCAAAAAGGGCAAGCGCGGCCGCATGACCCTGCCGCCCGGCTTTCCGTCCTAACGTCCGACCCCGCCGCGCCGCGGCACCCGATCGCTTTTCCGGCTCAAACGCCTGAAATGGATTTTTTTGCAGGAGGTGGAACCACATGGCAGTCAAGATCCGTCTGCGCCGCATGGGCGCGAAAAAGGCGCCGTTTTACCGCGTCGTCGTCGCCGACTCGAGAAGCCCGCGCGACGGCCGCTTCATCGAAGAATTGGGCTACTACGACCCGACCAAAGACCCGGTCGTCGTCCAAATCGACGGGGAAAAGGCCAAAAAATGGATCTCGAACGGCGCCCAGCCGACCGATACGGTCAAGGCGCTGCTCAAGAAAAACGGCGTGCTGTAAGCGCCGCTGAAAGGAAACAAAAACCGGCATGGAAGATTTACTCAAGACCATCGCCGCCGGCCTGGTGGAGCAACCCGACGCGGTCTCCGTCACGGTCGACGCGCCCGATGAGGAAAACGTCGTCGTCTATCATCTGCACGTCGCGGAGAACGATATGGGACACGTCATCGGAAAACAGGGCCGCATCGCCAAGGCGATCCGCGTTGTCATGCGCGCGGCGGCCAACCGCAACGGCCAGAAGGTCGCGGTCGAGATCGACTGATCGCGCCTGTCGCGGCAAAACGCTCTGTCCAACCCTGGAACGCCTCGCCGGCGGCCGGCCGGACAGAGCTTTTTTATCGCCGAACCGGGGGAACCAACATGCGAAAACCGTTTTTACCGACCGGCCGTGTCGTCGGCACCCACGGGGTGCGCGGGATGCTGCGCGTGCAGCCCTGGTGCGATACGCCGGCCGTTCTGTGCGAATTTGCCACCCTTTACACCGCGCCCGAAGAACGCGCGGCGGTGCGCGTCTGCGCCGCCCGGCAGCACGGCAATCTTGTCCTGTTGCAGCTCGAGGGCGTCGAAACCGTCGAGGCCGCCGAGGGGCTGCGGGGGCGCACGCTCTATGCGGCGCGGCGGGATCTCAAGCTCGAGGAAGGGCGCTATCTGATCGACGACCTGCTCGGCTGCCGCGTGAACGACGCCGACACCGGCGCCCTGCTCGGCACGCTCTGCGAGGTCTCGGCGACCGGCGCCAACGACGTCTGGCACGTCGAGCGCGACGGGAAGATTTACCTCGTCCCCGCCATCGAGGAGGTCATCGTCTCGGTCGACCCCGACGCCGAGGTGATCGTCCTGCGCCCCCTGAAAGGAATTTTTGACGATGCGGATTGACCTGATGACCCTTTTTCCCGAAATGTGCGAGGCGGTGCTCGGCGAGAGCATCATCGGCCGCGCGCGGCAGGCGGGCAAGGTCGACCTGCGCTGCGTCAATTTCCGGGATTTTACACTCGATAAGCACGGCCACGTCGACGATGCGCCCTACGGCGGCGGCATGGGCATGATTTTGTCGCCCCAGCCGATCTTCGACTGTTATCAAAGTCTTTACGACCCCGCGCGCGAAGAGAAGCCGCACCTGATCTACCTCTCGCCGAAGGGCGCCCCCTTCACCCAGCGCCGCGCCGTCGAGCTCGCGCAGCTCGACCGGCTCGTCCTGCTCTGCGGGCATTACGAGGGGGTCGACGAGCGCCTGCTCGATGAGATCGTCGACGAGGAGCTGTCGATCGGCGATTTCGTCGTCACCGGCGGGGAATTGCCCGCCCTGCTCGTCGCCGACGCGGTCTGCCGCATGCTGCCCGGCGTGCTGGCCGACGCCGCCTGCTTCGAGGAGGAAAGCCATTTCACCGGCCTGCTCGAATACCCGCAGTACACCCGGCCGCCGGTCTGGCGCGACCGCGCCGTGCCCGAAATTCTGCTCAGCGGCCACCACGCCAACATCGCCCGCTGGCGGCGGGAGCAGTCCCTGCGGGAGACCGCCCGCCGTCGCCCCGCCCTTTTGCAGACCGCCGATTTAGACGCAAGCGACAAAAAATTTCTGGCGTCTCTTGAAGAAACCGGCGAACCTGCGAAAAACACCGACGAATAGATTGAATTTTGCCCTTTTTTCGTCAGCATTCCACAATTTTCTTGTTTCGATTTGTACAAACTTCCGATTTGCGACGCGGCGATATTTGTTAAGAAGCGAGAACTTTCAAATTGTCGTGGCAAATCCGTTGACACCACGATATATTGTGGTATAATGAGGAAAGGTTAGATACGGTTAGAAGCTCGACACAGTTGTCCCGCCCTGCGCGCACATTTCCGACTTTGCCCGGCGGCGCGGACAAGACCAAACGGCAGGCGACGCTCTGCCGGCGGGTGCGCCGACGGGTCGCCCGCGCAACAAAAGAAAGTTTGAGGTATTTTCTATGTGCGTAAAAGATGTTGTTGTGGAAAATCAGGCGGGGCTGCACGCGCGCCCGGCGACCTTCTTCATCCAGAAGGCGAATGAATTCAAGTCTTCGGTCTGGGTCGAAAAGGACGAGCGCCGCGTCAACGCCAAGAGCCTGCTCGGCGTGCTGTCGCTCGGCATCCTCGGCGGCACCCCCATCCGCATTATCGCGGACGGATCCGACGAACAGGAAGCGGTGCAGGAGCTCGTCGCCCTTGTGCAATCCCGTTTTTCGGATCAGTATTAAGCCGTTCTGCGCAGCAACGCGAAAGGGTCGAAAGACCTTTTCGCGTTTTTGTGCGAAAAAGACTTGATTTTTTCGCACGGACATGATAGAATAACATTGGTATCCGGGTGTGGCTCAGTTTGGTAGAGCGCTTGAATGGGGTTCAAGAGGCCGTGAGTTCGATTCTCGCCACTCGGACCATACAAGAGTGTTTTTATGGTAATCGCAAGGTTTGCTGTAAGAACACTCTTTTTTACATTCCCGCCGGTGCTTATGATGTTGCTGCCGGAGCGGCCGGCAAACGCCCCGAAAAATCGCAGAAGGGAGAAAATGTCGTGAAAAAATATCGTGCTTGCTTTGTCGCGCTCCTACTGTTCGGCGTTCTGTGCGGTTGCGGAGCCGGCGCAAATACGCCGGGCGAAATCAAGTTTCCGCAGACGACGCAGGAATTAAACGAAAAGACCCCGTTTTATTTTGAATTAGAAGACCAAAAGGACAGGATGGGCGACAAGCTTCCCTTATACAGAATAGCGCCGCGCAGAACCTCAAAAAATGCGTCGTATTATGACGGGTGTTTATTTAAAGTTTTTACCGGTAATATCAATCATATTTCCGAGAACGATCGGTTTACGAAATATGATTGCAATGATGGCGATACGCTCGAAATATACGATAACGGTTGTTTTATTTTCAACCATAACAGGAGCGGCACGGATACCGTAAATATGTCCGATGACGAGATCATCGCTCTTGCAGAGGAATATTTGAAAAGCAACGCGCTGTTGCCGGATGATTTTTTCGTCGGGAAAAGCCTCGGCGGCACATACAGGGATGACGGAACGCCCTGCATGAAAAGCGTAGGGTTTTATCGAGAGATCGACGGTTATGAAGTCTGCGGCAGATCCGATATCATTGTTGAAGTCGATTCGGACGGCATCAAAGCAATATACAGTATATACAGCGATTATGAATTCGACAGGGACGTTCGCTGCTTATCCTACGAAGACGTCATGGAGATCGACCCCCTGACGGAGGGACAAATCGTTTTTGACGCAACGCAACTAAAAGGCGAGGTGGAAAAGGTTGTAATACAAGATTTAAAAATCATGTATTATGATTCGCCCGTGAACCAGCCGGAGCTGGCGTACATTCAACCGGTGTATCAATTCCAAGGCCTCGCCGTCGATTCCGAAGGAAATTCCACCGATCTTTATTGG
Organism: uncultured Clostridia bacterium; assembly: GCA_947626485.1. GTDB lineage: Bacteria > Bacillota > Clostridia > Oscillospirales > Acutalibacteraceae > CANQSG01. The sequence continues at coordinate 16,418 of CANQSG010000004.1, forward strand.
ACAATAGCGGCGACAAAACATAATTCAAAATCAAAATCGATTTAACAAATGCGCGGCAAAAATTTGAGATACCCGATATAGCCGAATTTGTCAGCGAATATGCATGTTTCCCCGGCGGACAAACATTCGGCGAAGGAGCGAGTCGGACGTATGAGTAAGGTCAAAAATTGCCTCCTATGTATTCCGGTCGTTTTGTCTGTTTTGATTTTATGTGGGATAGTTGCTTGGCTCTTATTTGGAGCGTGGATCGAGACAACATATTCCTGTTCCGAATTCAATGCAGAATTAACAAACGGGATGTCAAGACAATATGGGATATTTATACCCGATACGGCAGGATTTGTTGAAGGTAAGTATGAGGATTCTTTTAAAAATTCGAACCTAACAGTAGTTTTTGATATTCGCGCGGATGACGCCGACGACTTGCATCAGATTTTTCATGAACAGCTGTGGTCTTGGGATGATATAGAAACGGCATGGAAATCGCAAGTCGGTGAAGATACGGATATTCGTGGGGTGTATCCCGATACATTTAAGTATGATGATCCCACGACCCATTATCCCGAAACCCATTATGATGAAAATTTTATAACCGATTGCTATGAAGCGTATGTGACGATAACAAAGACGAGCGTAGATACATACAGAGTGGATTTTACAGGTTATGGCCTGATTTCGCGATTTTTTAAGGATGACTGATTTTGAATGCACACGCTTCCGAAAGCGGGTATGGCAAGAGCGTATTAAAATCGTCGGCAACGCTTCGGTTAGGGTAACGAGGAATGCCAGACAAACATTCGGCAAAGGAGAGAATTGAACGGATGCGTAAGGTTAAAAATTACTTCCTATGTATTTCGGCCGTTTTGCTTGCTGTGATTTTTTGCTGTTCCTGTTCCGGTGACAAAACATATTCCGAATTGACAAACGAGTTGTCAGAGCAATATGGGATATTTTTACCCGACACCGCCGAAATTGCTAATGAATATATGGTGGGACATCAAGATTCGGTTACATCGTTAGCTTTTGTTGTTCACGTTGATAATGCCGATGAATTATATCGCATTTTTGATGAACAGATGTGGTCTCGGGAAGATGTAGAATCGGCAACCAAAGCGGAAGTTGACAAAGCTACGAATATCGAATGGTTATTGTTTGGCGCCGAGGATTCCGAAGACCGCTATGAGTATTTTGGACATGTGACTATATGGAAGATGAGTGCGGATACATATAGGTTGTTTTTTTGCGGTTATTGTTGATGTTTTATCCGGTCTGAAAATCAACACAAAACCGATTGCATAAAATGATGCGTGCCTGCAGGCACACGGAAACCGTGAAAAAAGGCGGCAGGGATTCCTTGCCGCCTTAGTTTTGTTCGTCGGTCAGGCCGAGGAGCCAGGTGGGGGAGACCTTGAGAACCTCGGCGAGGACGGGGATTTCGTAATCGGGCACAAAGCGGGCGCCGCTTTCGATGCGCGAGACGCTGTCCCGCTCGATGTTGACGCCGCGAATTTGCAGCCGCGCCGCGAGGTCGGCCTGCGAAATGCGCTGCGTGACCCGCGCCTGCCGCACCCGCTCGCCGCAAAGGTTCTTCCGCCCGCCGAAATCGTAGATCTTCATGCCGCACCCCTCCCGAATGCCCGTGCGAAAGATTCGCATTTTTCTTGACTTTAACATATTATGCTGCTATAATTGTGTTAAAGATCAGAATTTCGGCGCATGGAAAAATTTTTTCGTCGTGGAACGACGGAAAAACATTCCGGCGCGAGGGGAGAATTTGAAAATGGATACGACCGAACAGACAAAGAAACCGTTCTATAAGCTCTGGTGGTTCTGGGTCATCGTCGTCGCTGTTTTGCTCGGAATCGGCGCGATCAGCTCCGCGATGGAAGGCGAGGGCGACCCCGCCGCGTCGTCCTCCGCGCTGACGTCGTCGGAGCCGGCGGTGAGCTCGGCGGTCTCGTCGTCGAGCCGCCCCGCCTCGTCCTCCGAACCGGCGGTCACCTCCAAAGAGGAAAGCAGCTCGAAGCTGACAAGCACCTCAAAACCGGCGAACAGCTCGAAACCGACGCCCTCCTCGAAGCCGACCGTGACCTCCGCGGCGCCCAAGCCGTCGACGACGCCGAGCACGACGACGAAGCCCTCGACGACCACCTCGACAGCCCCCGCGGGCGGCGTGACCGTCCCGAGCCAATCGGAAACCGTCGGCGAGCTCGTTTGGGTGCCGGTGAACGGCGGGAAAAAATACCACCGCCGGAAGGAGTGCAGCAACATGGACAATCCTATACAGGTCACCAAGGAAACCGCGATCAAAGACGGCTACGAGCCCTGCAAACGGTGCTATCAATAGTTGCTTGAAAACAGATAAAAAACCCGGCGGGAAGTGGGAAAAATGCACTTCCCGCCGGGCTTTTGCGTCGAACGGCAGCCCTCGCCCGGTGCGGCGCGTCCGGCGGTTCGACGAAATTTTATTTTTTTGTCACCGCTTTTGCGCCCCGGTTGTTGTATGTGTGAACGGAACATGCGGCAGAAAAAGCGAGGGGACATAACATGCCTGCGAACTGCACGATCGTGAACGACACCGACCTGGACGTCGGGTTTTTTCTCAACCGGGAGGGTGAAAAGCCGGAATATGTCGAGCTGAAGGCGAATCGGCGCGTCCCGGTGCAGACGAACGGCGCCGGGTTCGAGCTGTGCAAAGAAAATATCTGGCAGCCCGACGGCGGCCTGCGCAGGCTGTTTTTGGCGGTCTATACGCTCGACCTGATCTTCGGCTTTTGCGAAAACCTCTCGGATTCCGAAAACCTGCCCTTCTCGATTTCCTGCCGCGTCGAACCGGACGCTGACACGCGCGAGGTCTGCCTTTCAAAGCTGCTGCGGATTGACCCGGCGAGTTTGAAGCTGTGGAACAGGATCGGCGCGCTGCAAATTTGCTTGATCGTCCTGCTGTGCGCGGTCGCGGAGCTGCTGCTGTCGCTCCTCTTTCCGGGGTGGGGAAAATGGCTCGTCGCCGGGATCGGCGCCGCCTGCGACCTGCTTCTGCTGCGAAAATTATGCCGGGAGAAGAATAAAATCAAGCAAAAGCTCGCCGCATGGGTCGCGCAATAGACCGTCAAAAATCCGCGAACGCGCAGAACGACAAAAAGGAGCAACGCCGCATGAAGCTTTCCCGCATCAAAAACGCGCAGCTGCACCGCTGCAAGGACATCTTATTTGCCGACGGCTATCTCGTCGGCTTCACCGGGAGGCAGGTCCTGCTCTTCGACGCCGACCTGCGCCCGATTTGCGCCCGCGACGGCTTTTCTTACGTTTACACCGGCGCGGTGTCGCCGCAGGGGGACAGGATTTTGCTTGTGTCCGAAGAAAGCCGGTTTCACGTCCACGCCTTTCCCTCGCTCGAGCCGCTCGCGCGGGTGACCGTCCGCGCGCCGTACAATTACGGGCTGTACGGAGAAGCCTGCTGGTCGTTCGACGGCAGGCAGGTGCTCGCCTGCGTGAGCAACGGCGAAACGCTGGGTTCGGCGCTGCGGGTCTATAACGCCGCCGATTTTTCCGAATTCACCGATTTCCTCGCCGAAAAATACCGGCTGGGCGATCTGCACCCCGTGCCCGAGCTGGGAAAATATTATATGATCGGCTATCGGCCGACGGATTCGGAGGCCTGTCTGATCTGGTGCGACGGCGACCGCTTCGAGGAATACGCGCTTAAGGAATGCGAAAACGCCGTCCTCTACACGACCTGCGACGCGGCGCATGGGTGGGTCGGGCTCAGCACGACCGACGATTCGGTTTATCTCTACGATTTTCGCGGCAGGCTGCTCGACGTGAAGAACCTCAAAACGCGCGAATACGAAATTTCCTTTTCGGACGCGGTGTGCGACGCGCTCGACGACGACGAGGCGAAAACGGAGCTGAAAGCCCTGTCCGGCGCGCTCGGCCTCGAGCACCTGTCCCTTTCGGACTGCGTCCGGGACGTCGTGCGCTCGCGCGACCCGAACGTCGCCTACATCGCCACGGACAGCCGCGCGATCGCCTACGACGTCTCCGCCCGCAAAATCATCGACCAGGTGACCCTCGGCTTCGGCGTCGAAAAAATTCACGAGCTGTCAAAGGGCAAAATCCTCATATCATCCCGAACCGGAGCGTCGCTGTATGAATTGCGGTAAGGAAAAATCGCGAAGGCAATTTTGACACGACGTGTGACTTTTACCGGGGGTGATAAAATGAATTTTATAAAAAGGTTAAAACTCCGTCCGGAGAAAGAAGCAGAGGCGGAGGATTCCGGGCGGCGGGCGGAATGTCTTGCCCGTATCAAAGCGGCGGTCGCCCAAAGGGCGGGAACGGCTCGGGTCATCGAAGCGGAAGACGGCGCCGTCGCCTTCGCCGGATCGCGGGAAAACAGAAAATTGCTTTTGGAGCTGTCCACGGTCAAGGGCGGGGACGGAAAGCGCTTTTTATACGCCTCGGTAGATGACGAGGTCTCGTGGCAGGAGGACGATTTCGAAAGCGCGGCGGAATTTGAAGCGGCGATTTCGGATTATATCGCCCGGCGCGTCGGGCGGACGGTGAAAACGGTGACGACCGCTGAAAAGGGAAAGCTGACCGTCAAAACCTATTATCGGAATGACGCCGGAGAATGGGTCCCCCTTTCCGACGAGACCGTGCGCGGAAGGGTGGTCTCTTTCCTCGCGAGGCGGCTCAAAATGCCCGGGGAAAGCACCGAAACCTATACGCCGGTCTCTGCGGAATCCGGCGAAAAAGGAGCGGATTTTTCATGAAAAAACGGATGATTTTGGCGGCGGGGTTGCTGCTTGTTTGCCTTTCCGGCTGCGCTTATTCCGCCGCAAAGACCTATTTCCGGGACGCGGCGGATTATGAGAAAATCTGGGAGTTGACGGGGTTTGAACACGGGTATGCGGCGCAGTCGCCGCTGTTTCCCGCGCGGATTTCCGATTTGAACGTGGACGAATTTTATTGCCGCTATGACGAGCAGCTTCCGCTCGGCGAAGGGGTGCAGGTCTTTTTGCGCGTTTTGTATGCAAAAGAGGATTTTGCCGCGGAGCGGGAGCGAATTTCCGAATGCGCGGCGCTTGATACGGCGCACTTCGCCGAAAAAGGGCTTGCGGCGTACCCGTTGCAGCTCGGCGACGCGGGGCGGTGGGAATACGCGCTGGTCGACGACGGCGAAAAGGCGGTCACCTATGTGTTCCTCTACAATTTGCCCCGCAAAGAAATCGAGATGGACGAAGGCCTTTTGCCCTTAAATTATACGGATTATACGGAATAAGCAGTTTCAAAAGGAAAGCCGCCTCGGGTGAGACGGCTTTTTTTATCGGATCGATGCGATCATGTCTTGGACGGTCGCGGTGTCGATCTTTTCGGGGCAGGTCAGCTGGAAGAAGTACCCGTCGTATGTCCAGACGGCGATTTTGTAGTCCTCGTTCTCGTAGAGGTCGACGGGTATACCGTTTATCGAGAGCGATGTGACGGTGCCGTGCTCGTTGTCGAGGACGAAGCCCATGTGCTTCGTCGGCGCCTGCATCAGGTCGATCTGATCTTCGCCGTTTTCATACACCGTCGAAAGGGAGGCGCCGTCCATTTGCCCCGTTTGGACGTAGCCCTCCGGCAGGCGGGTGATCCGGTATTCCCGCGTGATCGTCTCGGTCAGGTCGCCCTTGAAAAAGTAGGCGTTGAAGCCCTCGCAAATTTCCTTAAAGAAGGCGACGATCGGCTCGCGAACGGCCTTGACGCTCATCGCCGAGGCGGACAGGACGAGCACCGACAGGCAGACGAGGGCGACGCGCTTCGACGCCGTGTTGACGAGCTTCCAGTACGACTTTTTCTGCATGCGGACGATCTTCGCCAGTCTCTGCTCGAACCGCGCGGAGAAGGAAAAGTCGATCTCTTCCTCGGTCGGCACGGCGGCGAACTCGGTGCAGACCGCCTCGCGCAGCGCGTTTTGTAACACGGAGTTATCGGTCGTCATGGTGTTCCGCCTCCTCGGCAAGCAGGTTTAGCAGCAGCTTTTTGCCGCGCACGAGCTGTTTTTTCGTGGCGGCAAGGGACTGCCCGAGCTCCTCGGCGATCTGCGGCGCGGACAGCTCGAGGACGTAGCGGTAATAGAGCGCGTCGCGGTAGGTTTCACCCAGCGACGAAATCGCCCGCACAACCTCGCGGTATGCGAGGCGGTTGCAGACCGCGTCCAGAAATTCCGCTTCCGAGCAGTCGGGAAGCCGGTCGATCTCGTCGACCGACTCCACGGGGCGCGCCCGCTTGTCCGCCTTGAGCTTGTTGAGCGCCGTGTGCTTGGTCGCCTTCAGCAGATAGTTGCGCAGGTCGGTCGGGTCCTCGATGTCCCGCACGACCTCCCACCGGCGCTGCGCGATCCTCAAAAAGACGTCGGCGACGACGTCCTGCGCGTCCTCGGCGTTGTGCAGCATCGACGTCGCAAGCGCCGCCATCTGCTTTCGGTAGGCAAGATAAATCTCCTCGAAGCGCCGCTTGTCGTCCTGTGCGTCGAGATACGTCATACACAAAGCCAACATTCCGATTTCCCGCACCTTTCCTTTAATACAACAACCGTACCCGGCAAACAGGGGACAAAGCCGCCCGGGCGCGTCGCTTTTTCTATTATACCTTCTCATTTTAGCGCAAAGCGGCGCAAAAAGCAAGCGGCAAAAAACAAACAGGGCGCCGTTCGACGAAAGCGGGCGCCCTGTCTGTGTGTTTTCAGCCCAACAATACGTCGAGCAGCATCATAACGGCGAAGCCGAGGAGAATGCCGGCGGTGGCGAAATAGGGCTTCGACGCGCGCTCGCGCTGACACTCGGGGATGAGCTCGTGGACGGCGACGAGGATCATGGCGCCCGCCGCAAACGCGAGGGCATAGGGCAGGACGGCCTCGGTGCAGACGACGAGCAGCGCGCCGACGACGCCCGCCGCCGGTTCGACCATGCCGGACGCCTGCCCGACGAGAAAGCTTTTGCCGCGCGACCAGCCCTCGCGGCGCAGCGGCAGCGAGACGGCGGCGCCCTCGGGAAAGTTTTGCAGCCCGATGCCGACGGCGACCGAGATCGCGCCGGCGAGCGCTTCCTTCGTGCCGCCGCCGTTTTGCAGCGCGCCGAAGGCGACGCCGACCGCCAGCCCCTCCGGGATGTTGTGCAGCGTGATCGAGAGCACCAGCAGCAAAATGCGGTTTTGCCGCTCGTTCGGCGCCCCCTGTGCCCGCCCTGCCCGCCGCCGGGCGCAGCATACGGCCTTGTCGCAGCCCCACAAAAACACCGCCCCGAGCAGGAAGCCCACCGTCACGATGCAGGCGGGCGGCAGCTGCGCGGCGACCTCGGCGCGTTCGATGGCGGGCTCGAGCAGCGACCAGAAGCTCGCCGCGATCATCACGCCGGCGGCAAACCCGAGTAGCGGGTTGAGCGCTTTCGGGGTTGGGGATTTGAAAAAGACGACCGTCGCCGCCCCGAGCGCCGTCACAAGATAGGTGCCGAGCGTCGCGGCGAGCGCCGCCAGGACAAACGGATTCATAACACACCTCCTGCTTTATTCTATTGCCGCGCGGACAAATCGGTGCAGGTTTTCCCGCGTCCCGCCTTTTTTCCTTTCCGCGCCGGAAAAATCGCGCAAAAAAAACCGCCCGTTTCCGGTCGGGCGGAACGGGCGGTTTTCGGTTGGAAATTCGGGTCAGACCTCGCGGATGAGCAGGCGGGGCACGCCGAGAATGCGGCAGTGCTCGAGCTTTTCGCCCTCGATGCGGGTGGGCGGCACGGCGGGATTGACCGGCACGAGCCGCATCCAGTCCTCGCCGTCAACGTACTCGACCCGCTTGAGGGTGGCGAGGTCGTCCTCGTAGAGCACGGCGCCAATCTGGCCGCTGTGGTCGAGGGTCGCCTGCTTCAAAATGAGCACTCGGTCGCCGTCCTGATAGGTCGGGTACATGCTGTCCCCCTTGACCTTCAGCACGAAAAAGTCGGATTTTTCGCGGCCGCGCAGGAAGGAGGTCGGAATGTCGATGGTCTCGCCGACCGCGTCCTCGAGGGCGACGCTGTCGTACCCCGCGGCGATCTCGCCGATGACGGGAAAGGTGACGAAGGCGTCGGTCACGTTGGGGGCGGGGAACTTCGCCCAGCGCCCCGGCGTGCTGCGCTCCTTCGGCACGTCGTCCCCTGCGAGCCAGTCGGGGTCGACGTCGAAAATTTCGGCGATCGCCCGCAGGGTCGGGAGCTTCGGCGCCATGAGGCCGTTGGCATACCGGCTGATCGTCGCCGCCGCCAGCCCCAGCTTTTTCGCCAGGGTGTAGGTGTTTTCCGAGGATTCGTGCAGCAGCTCGGAGAACCGCGCCGCGAAAAGTTTGACGTCTATGTTCGCTTTTTGCATGAATTTCGCCTCTTTCCGCCCGCGCAAAGGAAATTTCCGCCCGGCGTTTTCGCCGCCGTCGGTTTTTGCGCGGTGCAAATGAAGAATTGCCGCCGTTATCTGCTTTCAATATACCACATCCCGTTGCAAAAAGCAACAACTTTTTTTGCGAATTGCAAGAACTGTTGCGAAAGGTATTGACAAACGGCAAATTTTCTGCTACACTAAGATTGCAAAACGCAATCGACGGGACAGAAAAAAGCGGGCAAACCTCTTTTTTTACCCTTAAAATTGCATAATGCAACAATCGGCGCAGGAAATAATGAAAAGCAAAACGAAACGCAACAAAGTGAACGGAAAGGAGGGAGAAGGGTATGTGTGAGGTGTGTCAATTCGTGCACTGTCCGGGCGGCTGTCCGAACGCGCCGGAGCCCGTCGCCGTCGCCTGCTGTCGACAATGCGGGGCGGCGCTTTATGCGGGCGACGACTGCTATCGCATCGAGGGAGAATATTGGTGCGAGGAATGCGTCGACGAGTGCCGCGCGGTCGCGGAGGACGAGCTGTCGGATTATCAGGCGCCGGAGGATTGACCGGCAAAACGCGAAAGGAGCGAGAACATGAAGGGAAATTATCATTGTCGGTATTGCGGGTGCGGCTGCGCCGACCCCGACCGGGTCTGCAACAACTGCACCATGAAGCGCATGCTCATCCGGGAGATCAAGCGGATGCTGCACGGCGTCGCGGCGGCACGGGACGCGAGGCGGCGGGCATGAGCGCGCAAGTGCTTTTCGACGCGCTGCTGCGCGCCGGCGGGCTTGCGACGGCGGCGGGCGCCCTCTTCGGCGTGCTGGCGGCGGTGGGGCGGTGGCTGCGGCGGCAGCACGAGCAGGACGCCGAAATTCAGGCGATCCAGCGGGAGCTGACCGTCGTCTGCCGCGGCATGTTCGCCTGCCTTGACGGGCTCAAGCAGATGGGCTGCAACGGGACGGTGACGGCGGCGCGCAGCGAGCTCGAGACCCATCTCAACGAAAGCGCGCACCATTGACGCGAAGGAGGAACCGCATGAACGCACCGTATCAGGGAAAATTCAAGGTGACGCAGCGCTTCAAGGGCGCCGCGCACGACGGGCTCGACCTCGTCGGGCTCGACAGCAAGGAAATTCACGCGACGGTCGACGGCACCGTCGTCTTCGCCGGGTGGGAGAACCCGCAGAACCCGAAGCAGGGCTTCGGGCAGTACGTCAAAATCCTGCGCACCGGGACGAACGAGGGGTATTATTACGGCCACCTGTCGGTCGTTTCGGTCAAGGTCGGCGACGTCGTCCGCTGCACGCAGGTCATCGGCCTCGAGGGCAGCACCGGGCGCTCGACCGGCAGCCATTGTCACTATTGCGTGCGGGTCAACGGCAAGTATCAGGACATCTGCCGTTTAAGCGGCATTCCGAACACCGAGGGCGGCGTCTTTGACGACGGCTATCGCGGCGTTTGCGCCACTCCGGGGGACGCGAACCGCTATGTCGTCGGCCTTGTCTACAAGATCAACACCGCCCTCAACGTCCGCACGGGCGCCGGAAAGGATTACCCCGTCAAAGCGCGCGACGAGCTGACGACCGACGGCAAGCGGCACGCGAACGCAGGGCGATACGCCGTGCTGCGCGCCGGGACGCAGGTGCGGTGCCTCGAAATCAAAGACGAGGGGACGGCGCGGCGCTGGATGCGCATTCCCTCGGGCTGGGTCTGCGCGCGGGAAAACGGACAGGTTTATATTGACTAAGCCCGCGAGCACGGGGGGAAGGAGGAAGAATATGAAGGAACGATTTTTCTGTTGGCTGAAGGCTGCCGGGGTGCGCGCGGTCAAAACCTTCGCGCAGACGGCGGTCGCGACGGTCGGCACCGCGGCGGTGCTCGGCGAGGTCGACTGGCTCCTGACCGCCAGCGCCGCGACGCTCGCCGCCCTGCTCTCGCTGCTGACCTCGGTCGCCGGTCTGCCCGAGCTGCGCGACGAATAAGCCGCCGCGAAACGGACGGTTTCGCCCGCCCGCAACGCAAAAAGCCCGGAAAATCCGGGCTTTTTTGCGTGATAATAAGCTGTTATCCGATTTTGAAAATGCGGGCGGTGTGGGGCGGCATGGAGAAGGAAAGGTCGCCCGCGAGGTCTTTTTTCGCCCAGAGATCGCGCACCCGCGCGCCGTTTGTCGCCTCGTCGACCTTTTCCTCGGTCTCGCCGAGGTTGAAGGCGCCGAGAGCGGTGGAGCCGTCGGCAAGCGCTTTTTTGTAGACCACGAGCCGCCGGTCGCCCTCGTCGATCGACTGGCAGAGCACCGGCACGGCAAAGGCGCAGTCCTGATTGACGGCGAGGATCTCGTCGTTGCAGTAGAGGGACAGCTCGAATTCGGAAACCTTGTCGAGGCGGGTGCTGATCTGCAGCGGCGAGCTGAAAAAGGCGCGCAGCGAGAAGACGGCGATCTGCTCGTCCTCGCTCAGGCTGCTGCCCCAGACGATCCAGCCGGTGTCGAGCATGTCCCAATCGTAAAAATGCCCCTTGCGAATCGGGTTTGGCCGCTCGGTGTAGCCCCGATAGACGCCCAGAATCGTCCCGAATTTCCCGTCGGAATCGGAGTTGCAGCGGTAACTGCAACAGTTGTTTTCATAATATTCGTGGAATTCCGGCAGGGCGTGCACCGTGACGCAGAAGGCGAAATCGCGCTTTGCCGACGCGAGGCACCGGCGCATCAACTCGGCGTTTTCGGGGTCGCAGGGCGTCCAGTCGTATTTCAGATAGTCGAAGCCCCAGTCCTCCCACTGCCGGACGTTGTTCTGCTCCTTGTGGACGACGCCGATGCCGCCGTTGGTGTCGGGATAGCGCGGGTCGGGGTCGCCGACGGTGCAGCCGGGGATGGACTTGAATTCCTTCGGGCAGCCCCAGGCCGTCAGCATCGGGGTCGAATAGATTCCCGCTTTGAGCCCCAGCGCGTGAATGCGGTCGCACATCTGCGCCATGTCGGGGAATTTTTTGTTCGGCTGGATCGCATCGTACTTCCCGCCGTAGCAGCACTGCCAGCCGGAATCGGTGTTGACGTAGCTGTACCCGAACTCGCTGATCCCGCTTCGCACCATGCGTTCGGCGGTGTCGATCATCTGTTCCTGCGTCACGTCGGCGCCGAAGGCGTTGTAGCTCGCAAAACCGAGCAGCGGCGTCGGCAGCAGGGTGCCTTCGCCGATCTCAAATGTGACGCGCTTTTCGGCTCTGCCGAGCCGGTTGCGCGCCGTGAAGCGCACGGTATAATCGCCCGCCTGCTCGACGCACCCGGTCACGATGCCGTCGCGCAGCGTCAGCCCCTGCGGCAGGCCTTGCGCCGTGATTTCGACCGGCCGCTCGCCCGAGACCGGCACCCGCAGAATGACGGGCTTGCCCGGCGACGCGCCGAACAGGTCGGCAAGGTTGATCTTCGGCGCGCCCTCGAAGGGCTTGACGATTGCAATTTCGGTAGTATGCATGGCGATCACTCCTTTGTTTTCCTTATCATACGACATTTTCCGGAAAATTGCAAGGGACAAAAAATGCGCCTTTATTTCGAAAAATTGCGGAGGAATTCGCGCAGGCGCGGGTGGGTGGGGTGGTCGATGACCTGGTCGGGCGGGCCCTGCTCGCAGACGACGCCGCTGTCCATAAAGAGCACCTGGTCGGAGACCTCGCGGGCGAACGCCATTTCGTGGGTGACAATGATCATCGTCATGTTGCGCTGGCCGAGCGCCTTGATGACCGCGAGCACCTCGCCGGTCAGCTCGGGGTCGAGCGCCGAGGTCGGCTCGTCGAAGCAGAGGATGCGGGGGTTCATCGCGAGGGCGCGGGCGATGGCGACGCGCTGCTGCTGACCGCCCGACAGCTCGCAGGGGTAGTTTTTCAGCTTTTCCGAAAGGCCGACGCTCTCGATCAGGCTGCGGGCTTCGGCGTCGATCTCCTGCAAAATTGCGGCCTTTTTCGCGGCGTAATCGGGGCGGCGTTTCGCCTGCAAGCGCAGCGCAAGGGTGACGTTGTCGAGCACGTTGTATTGCGGAAAGAGGTTGAAGGACTGGAACACGAGGCCGAAATTCAGCTGGCGGTCGCGTTTTTCCGCCTTCGTCAGGTTGGGCGCCTCCGCCGCGTCGAAAACCGGCTTGCCCTCGACGAGGATGCGCCCCCGGTCGGCCTGCTCGAGCTGGGTGATGCAGCGCAGCAGGGTGGTTTTTCCGCTGCCGGAGGAGCCGATGATCGAGAGGATCTGGCTCTGCTCCATCGAAAACGAAATGCCCTTCAAAACCTCGGTGCGGCCGAAGCGCTTGTGAATGTCCCGGACTTCCAAAACCGGCATGGCAGTTTTCCTCCCGTCACGAATGGAAATAGCTGAGCTTCTTTTCCGCCCAGTTCAGCAGCAGCGTCAGGATCCCGTTGAAGGCGAGATAGAAGACCGCCGTGTAAAAGAGCGGCCAGATCAGTCCCTTCTTGATGAGCGTCTCGCCCGCCCAGATGATCTCGTAAACCGAAATGACCCGCGCGAGCGCCGTGTCCTTGACGAGGGTGATGAGCTCGTTGCCCATCGGCGGGACGATCTGCTTAATCAGCTGGAGCAGGACGACGCGGAAGAAGACCTGCGGCCGGCTCATGCCGAGCACCTGCCCCGCCTCGTACTGCCCGCGCGGGATCGACTGGATGCCGCCGCGGTAAATTTCCGAAAAATAGCAGGCGTAATTGATGACAAAGGTGATGAGCGCCGCAGTGAAGCGGGGCAGGGGCTTCAACCCGAAGAGCAGGCCGGGCCCGTAAAAGACGATCAGAATTTGCAGCATCAGCGGCGAGCCCCGGATGATCCAGACCACCGTGCGCACCAGCCACCGCAGCGGCGTGAAGCGCGTCATCGAGCCGAGGCAGATGAGCAGCCCGAGCGGCAGCGCGAACAGCAGGGTCAGCGCAAACAGCTGCCCCGTCGTGACGAGGCCGTCGAGCAGGCTTAAGGTGACATCCCAGAATGACATCCGATTTCCCTCCGCAAAACCGCGCAAGGCAGGGCGAACCCTGCCTTGTCTGGCAACCTTTTTTCGGTTTTTACTTCTCGATGATGTTGCGCTCGATGCCGTAGGTCTTGGCGACCTCGGTCACCTTGCCGGAATCGTAAGCGTCCTTCCAGAAGGCGTTGAAATCGGCGACGAGGTCGCTGTCCTTGCGGAAGCCGACGCCGTATTCCTCGCTCGTCAGCTCCGCCTCGGTCGCGGCGAGGTTGGCGTAATCGGTGCCTTCGCCGACCATCGCGGTCGCCATCAGCAGGTCGATGACGCAGGCGTCCGCCGTCCCGGCGGCGACCTCCATGAGCGCCTTGGCCTGGGTGTCGACCGCCGTGAAGGAGATGTTCAGCGCGGTGAGGGCTTTGGCGCCCGCCGATTCATTTTCCACGGCGAATTTCAGGGAGCGGATGCTGTCGACGGTGTTGTACTGCGCCGCCTTGTCGGCCTGCACCACGACGACCTGCGCGTTCTTGCAATAGGGGTCGCTGGTGCCCATGAGGCCGCGCACCTCGTCGTCGAGCGTCATGCCGTTCCAGACGACGTCGATGGTCTTGTTTTCGAGCTCGATGGACTTCTTGCCCCAGTCGATCTCGATGAATTCGGGCGTCACGCCGAGGTGCTCGGCGAAGGCCTTCGCCATGTCGGCGTCAAACCCGATCCACTCGGTGCTGTCGCTCTCGTGATAATCCATCGGGGCGAAATCCGTGATGCCGATGATGAGCGTGCCCTTGTCCTTGACATAGCTCACGTCGGAATCGTCCTTGCCGCCGCAGCCCGCGAACGCGAAGACGACGAGCAGCAGCGAGAGCAGTAATGCGACTGTCTTTTTCATTGGAATCCCTCGTTTCATTTGTATAGCGTGTAATTACTTTACTACGCTAAAGCATTATAGCACATTTTCCCCCGTTCGTCAATCTTTTTTTCGCAAAATTGCAAAAATTGCGGCGGCTCGGCGCGCGGCGGGGGCGGGGAACATAGAATAGGGCGGGAGGGGGTGAAGGCATGAATGCTCCCTATATGGGCAAATTTTCGGTTTCGCAGGCCTATCAGGGCGCCGCGCACGACGGGCTCGACCTCGTCGGGGTCGACAGCAAGGAAATTCACTCGACCGTCGACGGCATCGTCGTTTTCGCCGGGTGGGAGAACCCGAAAAAACCGAAGCAGGGCTTCGGGCGGTACGTCAAAATTCAGCGCGACGGCAGCAACGAGGGCTATTATTTCGGCCATTTGTCCGAGCTGCGCGTCTCTGTCGGCGACCGGGTGCGGGTCACGCAGGTCATCGGCGTCGAGGGCAGCACCGGCAACGCGACCGGCAGCCACTGCCATTACTGCGTGCGAGTCGCCGGCAAGCCGCTCAACGTCTCGCAAATCAGCGGCATCCCGAACCGGCGCGGCACCTACGACGACGGTTATCGCGACGCCGTCGCGTCGCCCACGGGCTACCACGTCGGCACCGTTTATCGCACGAAAACGGCGCTCAACGTCCGCTCCGGCCCCGGCACGAATTACGCCGTCAAGCCCCGCGCCCAGCTGACGGCAGACGGGCAGAGCCACGCCTACGAGCAGACCGCAGGCGTCCTGAAGCCCGGCACGTCGGTGCGCTGCCTCGCGCTGGCGCAGACGAGCGATCAAATTTGGATGCGCATTCCGTCCGGGTGGGTTTGTGCGGTGGAAGGCGCGGAGAGATATATCGCGTGAGGCGTGTCCGCGCCGCTGGCGCGGTAGTGAAGAACTAAGAGTGAAAAGTGAAAAACTTCGGTGTCCGCTGCGCGGACGTTATGATTAAAAACCGCCCTTGGGCGGTTTTTAATAATAAAGGGCGCAGAATTGGGATTGATTGGAGAGGGAGCGGGCGGGGGTGTGCCAGAGGCAGGCGAGGGTGGATCGCAGGTGTACGATCGACATGGCGACGCAGTATTCGAAATCGTCCTGCAAATCGGGGCAGGCGTACCGCGCGACGACCCGCTTTGCCGCCGCCGAGAGCGCCGCGCATTGCTGTTGGTCCGCCAGCAGGTCCCGCATCGCCTGCGCCAGCTTTTTTGCGT
>CANQSG010000005.1 GCA_947626485.1 uncultured Clostridia bacterium
CAGCGACGAAACGTCGTCCGTCTCCTGCGCCCGGGCGGCGGCGGGGGCGAACGGCAGGGCGAGGGCGCAGCAGAGCAGAGCAGCGAGAATCGAACGGAGTTTTTTCATGAAGCGACCCTGCCTTTCTATGCCCGGAACCGCAGCTCGGCGGAGATGTTTTGGATCAGGGCGACGATATCGCCCAGAAGGTTGAAGAAGACCATGCAGAGGAAGAGGATGATGGCGATGCCGAGGATGGTGAGCAGGCAGACGAGGATGTTCTTGCCCAGCTCGTAATCGTGCACGGTCAGGTTGCCGCAGAAGATCAGCAGCGCCGTCCAGAAGATCGCGAAGCCCAGCACCATCGAGAGGATCGCGTATTCGTCCTCGGTCAGGCAGTGGCTCAGCAGCGTCGCCGGGATATAGAGGAGGACGATGGGGGTCAGGCTGTAACAGGTCGAGATGTAGATGTCCTTCATCGAGCCCTTGCCGTCCATCAGCGAGGTGAAACACCAGTTGGAGACGCACCAGAGGGCGACGGGCAGCAGCAGACTCGCGAGCGAGACGAAGATCGAGCTCTGCGACGCGCTGCTTTGCAGCCCGTAGGCCTGCATCATGCCGTTGCACAGGAAGGAGAGCGCCGCGAGGGCGAGCAGGACGGTCGCGGAGCGCACGCTCCCCCGCTGCTCGTGCTTGAGCTCGTAAAAGCCCTTGAAGGGGTGGAAGATCAGATAGAGCGAATAAAGCAGCTCGCTGCGCAGTTTGCCGTTCGCCGGCAGGGCGCGGTTTTTCTCGTTGCGACGCGCGGCGACGCCGAACAATTTTACAATGCCGATGATCACAAGGACGGCGAGCAGGAAGATCCAGATGCCGTACCGGTTCAAAAAGGCCTGCCGCTCCTTTTCAAAGGCCTTCATATAATAGGTGCGGTTGCCGATCAGCTTGAAATAGGACATCGCCTCGCGGTAGTTCCCCTGATCGAGCAGGTCCTTGCCGATGCCGAAATAGGCGAGGTCGGAATTGTTGTTGAAGGCGATGATCTCGTTCCACTTCTCGGTGCTGCCGGCGTAGTCGCGGTTTTCGCGCAGGGCGCAGACCTCGTCGAGCAGGTCGCCGTAGGCGGTGCGCTGTAACGTCGTGACCTCGCCGCGGCTCTCGTCGAGGGCGTAGAGTGTGCCGTCGGCGTAGGCGACCGAGGAAAGGGTCGTGAATTTGCCGAGGGCTTCGCCGTTGCCGCCGAAGGCATAGAGCAGGTTGCCGTCGTCGTCATAGACGAACATGCGCTGGTGCTCGGTGTCGACCAACAGATACTGCCCGTGGTCGAGCAGGCAGACCTCGCCGATGGCGGAGGCGGTGAAGTCCTTGTCGGTGCCGTAGGGGTCGAAGTCGATATCCCCCACCGGGCTGAAAAAGCCGTACCGAAAGAGCACGTCGGTGCCCGAGGGGTTGAGCTTTTTGATCGGGGCGTAGGTGCTCGCCGAGCTGTTGACGGCGGTATAGAGGTCGTAGGGGTCGATCGAGGCGGAGGTGACGTAGATAAAGCCCTCGTCGTCGACCGTCAGGTTGGAATATTCCACCGGGACGAAGCTGACGCTGCGTTCGAGCTGCTCCTCCGACATGAACATCCGCCAGAAGAGCTCGAGGGCGTTGGCGGAGACGCGCTGCGCGCCGATGAAGCCCTCGAAATTGCCCTCGGGGCTGACCGCCATCACGCCCATGTTGGTGTTCATCGAGACGAGATACATCCGACCGGCGTCGTTGACGGCGACGGCGACGGGCTGATAAATGAAATTCTCGGGCAGCACGTCGGCGGAAAACTGCGCCGTCACCCGCAGAAAATGCAGGTCGCGGTCGAAGACGACGACGCGGCCGTGCATCGTGTCGGCGACGTAGAGGTTGCCGTCCTTGTCGACGAAGCAGCCCGTCGGGGCGTCGAAGCCGTCGGTCTGACCGGCGTTTTGAAATTCCCGCAGAACGGCGGTGCATTCGAGCCGCTCGTTTAAAATCACGATGCGGTTGTTGCCCTTGTCGGTGATGACAATGCGGCCGTCGGGGGCGACGGTGATGTCCGACGGGTGGTTGAGCGTCCCCGCCTCGCCGAAGCTGTCGTAGGCGCGCGCCGCCTGATAGGCGTCGGGTGAATACTGATATTTCCCGGCGACCGAATAGGTGTAGCTTTCCGCCGAAACCGAAATTCCGGCAAACGCCAGACAGGCCGCCGCTATCGTTATCAAAAGGACTTTTCGGAGCTTGCCTTTTGTCATTGCGTCAAATCCTTTCCTCGGGGCTTTCCGGCACGGTTCAATCCTTCATGCCGGACGTGGCGACCGTTTCGACGATGTTGCTCTGGGACAGCACGAACATCACGATGGGGACGAGCATCATCACGATGGTCGCGGCGGCGGCGGTGCCTTGCCGGGCGACGCCCGCGGTGACGATCTGCGAGAGCACATAATTCAAGGTCTTGCTCTGCTCGGACTGGATAAAGGTGGTCGAGCCGGTGTTCCACAGCCCCTGGAACGAGAAGATAATCAGGGTGAGCCACGCGGGTTTGACGAGCGGCATCACGATGCGCCAGAAGGTGTGCCACTCGCCGCTGCCGTCGATACGGGCGGCCTCGAGCAGGGTGTCGGGGATGTTGGTCTCCATGAACTGCTTCATGAGGTAAAGCCCGAGCGAGGAGCCGAAGGCGGGCAGGATGATCGAAAAGAGGCTGTCGAGCAGGCGGAGCTTCGCCATGATGAGGTAGCTCGGGATGGCGGTGACGGCGGTGCTGAACATCAGCGAGAGGACGACCGTCTGGAACATGAGGTTCCTGCCCGGGAATTGGTGCTTGGCAAAGACGTAGGCGCACATCGAGGAGAGGATCAGATGCCCGCCGGTGCCGGCGACGGCGACGAGGACGGTGTTCAAAATATAGCGGGAGAAGGGCACCCAGCCGTCGCCCGTCAGCTGCATGAGGTCGCGGAAGTTTTTGAAGGTCGGGTTCTGGACGAAGAAGCGGGGCGGGTACGCCCAGAGCTCGTCGAGGGGCTTCAAGGAGCTCGAGATCGCGTAGACCAGCGGGAGCGCCATAAAGGCGCCGTAGAGGATGATTAAAAGGAAGATCGCGACGTTGCCCGACCGGCTGCGGTTGATGCGCAGGGCGCGCCTGCGGCGGAGTTTATGCGTTCGCATCATTGCCCCACCTTTCCGATCAACCGCTTGCACAGCAGGTTCGAGCCGATCATGATGACAAAGAGCACCGTCGCGATGGCGGACGCGTAGCCCATTTCATAGCGGATGCTACCGTAATCGGTCAGGTGGTTCATGATGGTGTGCGCCGCATAGTCGGTGCTCGGGTAGCTGCAAAGGGCGGTGATGACCGGGCCGACGTTAAACGCCGAGGTGATCGACATGACCGCGCTGAACATCATCTGCGGCCGCATCATCGGCAGCGTGATAAACCAGAGCTCCTGAAAGCGGTTGCGGATGCCGTCGATCGCGCCGGCCTCGTAATAGCTTTTCTCCATGCCCTGAAACCCGGCGATGAAGGACAGAAAGCCGGTGCCCATCGCCGACCAGAGGGAGACGAGGATAATCAGCCCCATCATGTACTGCGGGTTGCTGAAAAAGAGGATCGGCTCCTGAATCACGCCGAGGCGCAGCAGCAGGCTGTTGACGTAGCCGTAATCGTCCGAGCTGAACATGACCTGCCAGATGAGATACCCGTTGCCGCAGATCGAGGGCGCGTAAAACAGCAGGGTGACGACGGCGCGCAGCTTCGGCTGCAATTCGTTGATGAACCAGGCGAAGATCAGGCTGAGCAGATAGCCGCCCGGGCCGATGGCGACGGCGAGGATGATCGTGTTTTTGATCGCCTTGATAAAGATCGAATCGTTGAAAAGCAGGCGGGTGTAGTTCGCGAAGCCGACGAAGCCGGGCATTTCGAGCATGTTGAAGTCCGTGAAGCTCAGCACGACGGAGGTCAACACCGGCAGCACGGTAAAGACGAAGAAAAAGAGCATATACGGCAGCGCGAAGGCGTAACAGACGCGCTTGTCGAACATCCGCCGCAGCAGGCTCTTGCGCCGCGCGGCGGGGGCGGCGGAGACAGTTTGTTTTGCCAAAATTCTCAATCCTCCAACCCGAATTCGTTGCGTTTGCGCGTCAGCTCGTCGTTGAGTTCCGGAATGTAATCCCGCAGCACCTCGGTCGGGTCCTCCGCGACGCTCTGCTCGGCGTTGGCGTTATAGGTGCGGTTGAACGCGAAGGTGATGGTGCGCGCGAGATAATAACCGCCCGGGACCTCGGGCACCGCTTTGGCGTTTTCGGCCTGCGCGGTCAGCGCGTTGTACTCCTGATACGACCAGGTCATCCGGCGGATCGCCTCCCGGTTGGCCGTGTTGTATTTGGCGGCGGAGCCGAGGATGCTTTCGAGGTTGCGGCCGTAGACGCTTTGCAGGTCGTCCGACAGCCACCACTTGACAAATTCCCAGGCGAGCGCCTGCTTGTCGCTGCTGCGAACGATCATCGTGCCGACCGCGGTGCCGACCGCCGAGCGATCGAGGCTGCCGTCGGCGCGGCGGGTGCCGGGGACGGGAACCATTTCCCACAGCCCCTCGATCTCGGGCGCGTAGACCGAAAGGGTGTTGTAGATCGTGTAATCCTCCACGCCGCAGGGCATTTCGCCCGTGCGGAAGCGGTTGGCGAAGTTATAGGACGCCGGGAAGGCGTAGAGGGTGTAGAGCTTCATGTATTCCTCGAAGCTGCTCAGCGCGACGTCGCTGCCGAGCGCCGAGCGGACGCCCTCGCCCTCGTAAAGCCCGCCGCCGTTCTGGAACAGGACGGTGCCGTACCCGACGAGGCCGACCGGGAAGGACATATTCATGTTTTTCGCCTGCAATTCCGAAGCGAGCACCCGCATCTCCCGCAGCGTTTCGGGCACCTGCCAGCCGTATTCGGCGAAGATATCCTTGCGGTAGAAGAACATCGGGAAGCTGAAGGTCTCGGGCAGGGCGTAGACGCTGCCGTTGAAGCGGAAGGGCGAGACCGCCGCCGGGAAGAACCGGGCTTCGACCTCCTCGAAATCGTCGAACTGCGTCAAATCGGTGACGGCGTTGCGGATGGCGTAGTTGATCGGGTCGCTCGCCGGGTTGTTGAGGACGACGTCGGGCCCCGTGCCCGCCAAGATCGAGGGCAGCAGCGTCCCCGCCGCGACGAGCTGCAGCTTGACCGACACGTCGTGCTGCGCGCAGAAGCGGGTGTCGATGAGCTGGCGCAGCACCTCCGCCTGGTCGCGGCCGAGCTGCGTCCAGACCGTGAGCTGTTCGCGCTGTTTGCCGTCGGCGACGCCGATCGAGTTATAGTCCTTGACAAAGGAGGAGAGCAGCCGCTGCGCCCAGTGGCCGACGGCGTGGAAAAAGCCGCCGCCGGGCTGATGATACGCCGGGTCGTCGCCGATGTAGATCCAGTCGATCTGCAGCGGCTGGGCGGTGCTGTCCAGCAGCCAGCTCGCGAGCGAGCCGAGGTTCGACTGAAACGCCTTGAGGTATTTTGCAATGCGGCGGGGCTGCTCGGTCATCTTCTCGAGCTGGAAGATGAGCTTTTGCAGGATCGTCGTATACCCGGCGTCGACCCCCGCAAGGGCGACGATGCGATCGACTAAATCCTCGAAATCGTCGTGAATCTGCCCCATTTCGGCGATCTGCTCGGGCAGCTGGCGGTCGAAGCCGTAGTCGCGGTAGGGGTCGGGCGAAACGCCGGTGATCATCACGATGTCGCGATAAATGCGGTTGAGCTTTGTCAGGCGGTCGTCGATCTCGGAGAGGTATTCCGCCAGATCGCCGACGACGGCCTCGAGGGTCAACAGGTGGTCGCCCGCCGTCAGATAAAAGCCGTAGGCGCCCGCCTCGTCGCCGAGGACCTTTTGCTGCCAGTCGTCGCTGTAATCGAAGGTCAGGCGTTCGGCTTCGGCGAAGGGCACCTGCCCGTCGATGCTCAATTTCCGGCTGCTGAAGATGCCGGAGGTCACGTTCTGGCGGAAGCGCAGGGCGACGGAATAGACGCCGTCGACGTCGACGTGGAACCGCCAGGAGACGGCGCTGCGCGGGTTTTTCCAGCCGCCGCCCCCGACCGTGTTAAAGACGCGGGCGTAGGACGACTGGGGATAGGTGTCGGCAGAGACGGGGTCGCTCTGCGGCAAAATCGTCGTGTCGGTTTTCGAGGTGAGCCGCTCGCCCTGCAACACGACGCTGCCCTGCCCCGCCGTTTCGGGGACGCTCGCGCGATAGGTCGCGTAATCGACCGGCGGCTCGTACGGCGCAAAGCCGAGGGCGGCGACGGTCAGCCCGCCGCGCCGCGCCTCGAGCGAGACGGTGTGCGCCCCGGCGGTCAGCGGGAAGAGGTAAGGCTCGTTGCGGTAGCCGGTGCTGTCAAAGGCGTACCGCTGCTGGAGGGCGGCGAGCTCGCGGGTCTCGGGCTGGGTGTCGTCGCGGGTGCCGTCGTTCTCGATCAGCTCGTCCTGCTCGTAGAGCCGGGGGAAGTTGAAGACCTGCACGTCGTCGAAGGGCTGCTTGCCGTCGACCAGCACCGACAGCTCGACGTCGCCCGAGCCTTCGATGGTCTGATAGCACAGAGAAAAGGCGAAATCGCCGGGCTGCGAGAGCTCGACGCGGAATTCCGCCCTGCCGCCCGCGGGGATCGATACGTTGCCGTTCGCGTCGGCGGCGGCGCCGTTTTCGCCGGTTTGCAGGGCGGCGGCAGCCGTCGCGCCGGACGGGGCGGGCTGCGCGGTATAATTATATGTATTATATGTCTGCTCCGCGGGAGCGGAGGCGGCATTTGCATGACATAGCAAACCGGAAAACAGGGGGAAAAGCAGGGCGCCGGAGAGCAGAAAATATAGCAAATGAATGGCTTTTCTTCTCTTTTGTATTGTTTTTGTCATCATTTGCCACCTCAAAAAGCATGATTGCGCCTTAAAAAAATCTAAGTTCATGATACATTCTACACTACAAGACCCGATTTGTCAATCTTTTTTTATAGTTTTTTGCAAAAACGATTGACTTTCAAAAAACTATATGATATAATGCAAATACGGCAAACAGAAAGCGCGGAAAGCGGCGGGGAAATCCGGCGGAAAACCGCCCGCCCCCGGCCTTGCGCGAGCCGCATTCCCGACCCGAAGAAAAAACAAAAAGAATGGAGTCTTGTCACATGAAAAAACTGATTTGCCTTCTTTTAGCCGCAGCGATGCTGCTCTGCTTCTGCGCCTGCGGCGGCGACACCGTCGTCATGACGACGTCGCAGAACTTCACCGAAGGCCAAAGCGGCACCATGACGGGCGGCGACGCGGACGCGAGCGGTTCGGCCGGCGGCGGCGCGGGCGCCGGGACGACCGCGAACAACGGCGGCACAGCCGGCGGCACGACCGGCGGCAGCGGCGGCGGCACGGCAGGCGGCACCGTGACGACCAAGGGCGATTTAAAGGGCGCCACCATCAAAGTCGTCACGACCAGCAAGACGAACTTCCCGACCTCGAAGGGCAACACCCTTTCGAGCAAGGCGCGGTACGAAGCCCTGCAGCAGCTGCAAAAGGATCTGAACTGCAAGCTGTCGGTGCAGGTGACGACGGGCGAGACCATCAACACCTCGCTGACGAAGGCGCAGCTCGCCGGTGAAAAATACGCCGACGTCATTTCCCTGCCGGTCTACGACGTCGTGGGCTACATCGGCGGCGGCTCGATCACCGACCTTAGCAGGATCAGCACGATCGACCTTTCGAAGAGCTACATGAACTTCGCCGACTGCGTGACGAACGGCAAGATCAAGGGACACACCTATATGGTGCTCGCCGAGGGCTCGACCTTCGGCTCCAACAAGACCGTCTTCTTTAATAAGGAAATCCTCAAAAGCATCCACAAGAGCGAGAACCACATTTACGACCTCGTGAAATCCGGCAAATGGACGGTGCAGGCCTTCCACGACCTCGCGAAGGAAGCGGTGCTCGACCTCGACGGCAAGTCGGGTCTGACCCCCTCCGACCGGCTCGGCATGCTCGTCGTCGACGTCAACTGCTCGAGCATGGAGGCCTTCCTCGCCGCAACGGGCGCGCAGATCCTCAAGACCGACGCCAACGGCATGAACATCACCTATAACATGGATTCCGCCGAGATCGCCAACGCCATCCAGCTCGCTAACGACACCTATAGCGGCGTCACCTACGGCACCTCCTCCAACGACCAGGAGCTCTACAACCTCTTCATGAGCGGCCACGGCCTCTTCCTCGTCACCTCGGCGAACATGGCGTCGGCGATCTGCGATATGGACGACGATTACGGCCTTGTGCCCTTCCCCTCGGTCTCGGGCAAATCGAACGCCACCATTCCGATCTGGGGCGCGCCCGCCTACGCCATCCCCTCGCGCATGTCGGAGAAGGACACCGCCAACGCCGGCACCTTCTTGCAGGCCTACTGCGAATACGACGCCACGACCCTGCCGACGACCTATCAGGAATTCAAGACCCGCTATCTGCGCGACGACCAGTCTTATGAAAACCTCCAGCTCGCCCACAAGTCGCAGGAATTCCGCGTCTCCTCGATCCTCTGCTCGGTCAACCTCTGGGGCGTGCACACCGGCACCTACCAGATCTTCTACGGCACCGTGCAGAAGCCCAACGTCTCCATCACCGCGATGGTGAACGAGCGCAAGAACGCCAGCATCACCTCGCTGAAGGACTGGCTCGCCAAGATCAAATAACCCACCCGCGAACGACGGCACACGCGGCGCGCCCGGTTTTTTCGGGCGTGCCGCCGAAGCAAAAGGAGAACACCGCATGAAACGAATGTTACGCGCGCTCACGGCAGCCGCGCTCGCCCTGCTGACCGCGGCGACGCTCTGCCTTGTCCCCGCCGCCGCCGAAGTGCCGGCGGGCGCCGACGCCGATCTGCCCTTCCCCGTCGGCGCCGCCTTCCACATCACCGACACCTACCGCAAATATCCCGAGGAGCAGCTGCTGCTCGCCGCCCGCATGGGCGTGAAGATCGTCC
This sequence comes from uncultured Clostridia bacterium, assembly GCA_947626485.1. Classification (GTDB taxonomy): domain Bacteria; phylum Bacillota; class Clostridia; order Oscillospirales; family Acutalibacteraceae; genus CANQSG01. The sequence continues at coordinate 9,009 of CANQSG010000005.1, forward strand.
GGATCGACATGAGCATCGCCGACCTCGCGATGGCGGACTACCTCGATCAGTACATCGCCCTCGGTCGGGCGTACGGCCTCGATTTCATGGGCTACGTCGCCAGCGTCGAGCAGGCGGAGATCGTCGCGAAGCGCTACGGCAAGGAGATCAAATATTTCCAGATCCTCAACGAGAACGACGCGGTCGGTCTGGCCTACGGCGACGGCACGACGAAGGAGATGTACAACCGCAAGAAGATGATGGAGATTGTCCAGACCGCCAAGGACATTTCGGCGGTGCTGCGCAAATACGCGCCGCAGTCGACCCTCATCATCAACATGACCTGGATCCATTACGGTTTCCTCCATTACCTCGTCGACGAGGGCGTCGATTTCGACTGGATCGGCCTCGACTGGTACTCCCACATGGACAAGAGCTACGGGATTGACACCGAGATGGAGGGGCAGAACGGCGCGGGGCTGAACCGCGCGCTCGACGACCTGACCGAGCGGTTCCACAAGCCGCTCATCCTCTGCGAGATCAACACCTGGGACAACGACACCGCCGAGGACGCCGACCGCATGGGGCAGTACAACATCGACTGCATGGAGCTTTGCCGCAAGAAGGCAAAAACCAACGACATCCGCGGCTACGTCGTCTATGAATTTCTCGACGAGCCGGAAAAGCGCAACGGCACCTACCCGCGCGAGGGATATTTCGGGCTGGTCGAGCTGAACGACGGCCTCGAGCTCGTCGGCCCCAAGCCCGCCTATTACGAATTGCAGGAATACCTCGGCTTCAAGGGCAAGGACGTCAAGCAGATCCCGCTCTCCTCGCTCGACCTCGATCAGTTCAACGCCCAGACGCCCGACGCCGGCGAGACGGATGAGCCGCAGACCCCGCCGGCGACGGTGACCCCCACGACGCCGACCACGCCGACGACCCCCACAACCCCGACGACGCCGAGCGGCGGCAGCGTCACGCCGACCCCGCCTGCCGATTTGGAGACCGATGAAGAGCCGGACGACGCCGACGAGGCCTTCGTGCCGGAGGAGCTCGACCCGATCGAAAAGACGGTCGAGGAGCATCAGTACATCGAGCGGGGCTTCCCCGTCTGGCTGATTATCGAGATCGTCGCCGTCGTCGTGCTGGCGGCGGGCGCCGTGGTCTACGTGCTGCTTTGGCGCAAAAAGCACGGTGCGGACTTCTCCGATACGCCGACCGCCGCAAACGCATAACAACCGCACAGGTCAAATTTCTGTCCGGGTCGATTTTCCGTCGGCCCGGACATTTTGGAGTGAAAACGAATGCAGGAAACCCTCGAGCAACGCCTCGCGCGGCAAATCGACGCCGTCGCGCAAGCTATCGACGTCGCCGTCGCCGACCTCTTCCCCTTTCGCTGCTACGTTCCGCCGCACCGCGACGGGACGGTGCACAACGCCATCCCGCCCGAATTGCAGATCAGCGGGGCACACGCACAGGCGGGCGACCGCTTCACCGGCTTTGACGATTACCTCTGGCTGCAAAAGGAGGTCGACCTGCCGGACTGCCCGGACGGCTGCGACCTCGTCGCCCTGTTCGACCTCGGCGAGACGGGGGACGGGCTCAACAGCGGGTTTGAATCGCTGCTCTACCTCGACGGCGCGCCCTATCAGGGCGTCGACACCTTCCACCCCGACGTGGTGCTGACCCCCTACGCCGGGCTGCGCGTCACGCTGACATTGCTGCTCTGGACGGGGCTCAACGGCGGGCCGAGCCATGAAAAGCGCACCCTGACGCTCGCGCGCGCCGACCTCTGCCTGCGCCGCCGCGCGATGCTTCGTCTGCACTGCCGCCTGCGGGCGATGGCGGAACTGCTGCCGCTGCTCGAAGGGGAACAAAAAGCCGAGCTCGCCGAATGCGCCGCCGGTCTGCTCGACGCGTGGGACGCCGCCGGGGCAAAGGACGACGACGCCGCCGAACGCGCCTGCGCGCGCCTTACCGCCTACAACGCCGCCCACCCGAAGCAAAATACCGGGATCGTGAACTGCATCGGCCACACCCACATCGACGTCGCCTGGCTCTGGCGGCTCTGCCACACCCGCGAGAAGGCGATGCGCTCCTTTTCGACGGTGCTGCGGCTGATGGACGAATACCCGGAATACCTCTTTCTGCAATCCCAACCCCAACTTTACGCCTTTTTGAAGCAGGACTGCCCCGCGCTTTACGAGGGGCTGCGCGCGCGGATTTGGGAACGCCGCTGGGAGGCCGACGGCGCGATGTGGCTCGAGGCCGACTGCAACATCAGCAGCGGCGAATCGCTGACCCGGCAGCTGACGCACGGCATCCGCTTTTTCGAGCGGGAATTCGGCGTGCGCTGTCGCTGCCTCTGGCTGCCCGACGTCTTCGGGTACAGCTGGGCGCTGCCGCAGCTGTTGAAGCTCGCCCACATCGACACCTTTTTGACGACGAAGATCAGCTGGAACGAGACCAACCCCTTCCCCTACGACGTCTTTCGCTGGCGCGGCGTCGACGGCAGCGAGGTGCTGTCCTACTTCCCCTCAACGCCCGACACCTGGTATTCCGACGCGATGACGAACCCCCACACCCGATACAACGGCTACGTCGACGGCGTCTCGATCTACGGCGCTTGGAAGCGCTTCCGCCACAAGGACGTCAGCGACGAGGTGCTCGTCTCCTACGGCTACGGCGACGGCGGCGGCGGCGTCAACCGCGACATGCTCGAAATGCGGCGCGCCTTTGACGAGACGCCGGGCGCCCCGATCGTCCGCCCCTCGTTCGCCGGGGATTTCTTCGACCGGCTCCACCGCCGCGTCGACGCGCAGCCGGAAAAGCTGCCGGTCTGGGACGGCGAGCTCTACCTCGAATTCCACCGCGGCACCTACACGACGCAGGCGCGCAACAAAAAATACAACCGGCTGTCCGAAAACCGGCTGTTTGTCGCCGAATGGCTCAACGCGCTGCGCGCTTCCACGGGCGGCGAGGACCTGCAGCCCGCCCTTTCCAAACACTGGCAGACCGTCCTGCTCAACCAGTTTCACGACATCATCCCCGGCTCCTCCATCCGCGAGGTCTATACCGAGAGCCGCGCGCAGTACCGCGCCCTGCTCGCCGCGGTCGACGGGGTGATCGACCGGCTCTGCGCCGACCTGACCGAGCCGAAGGAAAACGCCGCGACCGTTTTGAACCCGAGCGCCTTTGCCGCGGACGAGCCGCTCTTTTTCCCCGCGGACAAACCCGGCGTTTTCACCGACGCGAACGGGCAGACGCTGCCTGCGCAGGCGACCGACGGGGGCTTTTACGTGCAGACGGCCTGCGCGCCGCTCTCGCTGCAAACGGTGCGGTTTCACCCCGGCGAAACGCGGCCGGACGGCGGCGCCGCCTTTACCGTATCTGCCGACAGGCGGTGCGCCGAGACGCCCTTTTACCGGATAGAGTGGAACGCGCAGGGGCAGATCTCCCGCCTTTACGACCGCGAAAACGACCGCGAGGTCCTCGCCCCCGGCGAGGCGGGCAACCTGCTGCGGCTCTACGACGACCTGCCGAAGGCCTTCGACGCCTGGAACCTCGACGAGGACTATCAGAAGCATTTCGTCACCCTGACCGCCGACGCGACGCGGGTGGTAGAATGCGGCGAGGTGCTGCTGCGGTTGGAGACGACCTACACGGGCGAGCGCTGCCACATCACGCAGCAGACGATATTCTACCGCCGCAGCCGCCGCATCGACTTCCGAACGCAGGTGAGCTGGCAGGAATCCCACCGGCTGTTAAAGGTCTGCTTCCCCGTCGCGGTGCGCGCCGCAAGCGCGAATTACGACATCCAGTACGGCCACGTCTCCCGCCCGACCCACGCCAACACCTCGTGGGATCGCGCGAAGTTCGAGGTCGTCGGCCACAAGTGGGCGGACCTTTCGGACAGCGGCTACGGCGTCGGCCTGCTCAACGACTGCAAATACGGCTACGGCATCCGGGGGAACCTGATGACCCTTTCCCTGCTGCGCAGCCCGAAGGAGCCGGACGAGACGGCGGACATGGGGGAGCACAGCTTCACCTATTCCCTGCTGCCCCACGCCGGCGCCCTGCCGGGCAGCGACGTCATTCCGCAGGCGGCGGCACTCAACCGGCCGCTGCTGCGCGTCGACGGCCGCAGCGCCGACGGCGCCCCGATCTTCTGCGACAACCCGCAGGTTCAGATCGACGCCGTCAAGCGCGCCGAGGACGGCGACGGGCTGATCGTCCGCCTGCACGAGGCCTACGGCGCGCAAAACCGCTTCCGGCTGCGTCTTTCGCTGCCGGTGCGCGAATGGCAGCGCTGCGACCTGCTCGAGGACCCGACCGAGCCGCCCGCGTCCGGGGAGCCGGAAGGAGTGCTGCGCCCGTTTGAGCTGCAAACCTTGCGCATTCGGCTCGCCGACTGACCCATCGCGCCGCCGCGCCTTCCCGGTTCGGCGGCGCGTTTTTGTTATATTTTTTCGGCCGTTTTCGGGAAGTCCATGCAGGAAAACGTCGGAAACGACGCCGTATTTTAGCGGTTCTTTCCAGCTTTTCCGCACAGATTTCCGGAATTTTTCGAAAAAAGGGTTTGACAAATAGGGCAAATAAAAATATAATAAAACAAAAGGGCTTTTTCGCCGCGCGCGGCTTTTCGGCAGGCGCGCGACCGGGAAGCCGCCGGTAGTGAGGATCATGGAGAAAAAAGACAACTTTTTGTATGCGAAGATTCGCGACGCGCTGATCGCCGAGATCGATTCCGGCCGCCTGAAATACGGCGACCGCATTCCGACCGAGCACGAGGTCATGGAGAAATGGAACGTCTCGCGCATCACCGCGACCCACGCGCTGCGCGCCATGGCGGAGGCGGGCTACATCACCCGCGTGCGCCATTCCGGCTCCTTTGTCTCGAAGCGCAGCGAGGCGGACGAGACGAGCTTTTTCGCCGACCGCGGCACCTGCCACATCGCCCTGATCAACTCCTACATCAGCGCCCTCGGCACCTCGAGCATCTTCTCGAAGCTGATGCAGCAGGCCTTCGATCACCAGATTTTAGTCAGCGTCTTTGTCTCGGAGAACGACGCGAGCCGCGAGCGCAAGATCCTCGAAATGCTCGAAAACGCCTCGATCGACGCCGTCGTCAGCGTCCCGGTCAACACCTTCCGCAACGTCGACCTCTATCAGCGGCTGCGCAGCAAGGGCATTCCGGTGCTCTTCCTCGACTGGCACATTCCCTATTACAACATCCCCTGCATCACCTTCGCGCACGAGCAGGCCGCCCACCGCATGACGACCTTTTTGATCGAGAACGGCTTTACCGACATCGGCTTCGCCTTTTCCTCGGAGTACATCACGACCGAGGTCGCCCAGATGCGGGGCTATATCCGCGCGATGGACGAGGCGAAGCTGCCGATGCACGAGGCGCATTTCTTCCGCCTCGGTCGGCCGGAGGATCCCATCTGCGATTACCATTACGTCTACCCCGATCAGCCGCTGCGCGAGCAGTTTTTGCAGCTCAAAGAGCAGAGTTCCCTGCCGCAGGCCATCGTCTGCGCCAACGACGGCTGGGCGATCCACATCATCGACGTCGCCGAATCCGTCGGGCTGCGCGTGCCGCAGGACCTGTCGGTCACCGGCTTCGAGGATTCGGAGGAGATTCGCGACACCCGCCCGGCGCTGACGACCAGCCACCAGGACTACACGAGCTTTGCGAAAAAGGTCGTCACCACCCTCAACCGCATGCTCAACGGCGAGCAGATCGAATCCCCCATTCTCTGCGACACCGAGCTGATCGTCCGCGATTCGGTTCTGCTGCCGCAGCCCGCCCCGTCGCCCGACGCAAACGCCTGATAAAATTTAAAAGCAAGGAGGCCGCATTATGGGATTCCAAATCGTCACCGACTCCGGCGCCAACCTGACCGACGAGCTCATCGACCGCTTTTCCCTCGAGGTCGTCTCGCTCACCTATTTCGTCGGCGAGGAGGAGCGCGAAAGCTATGTCAAGGGCAAGAAAACCGATTATTCCGGCTTTTATTCCCTGCTGCGCGATAAGGTACAGGTCACGACGACCCTCGCCGGATACGAGCGCTATCAGCACGCCTTCGAGCCGATCCTGCAAGCCGGAAAGGACTTGCTTTACATCGCCTTTTCCTCGGGTCTGAGCGGCACCTGCCAGTCCGCCAAGACCTGCGCCATCGACCTGCAGGCCGCCTACCCCGAGCGCAAGATCGTCGTCGTCGACAGCCTCTGCGCCTCGATGGGCGAAGGGCTGCTGGTCTATCACGCCGCCAAACTGCAACAGGAAGGCAAGACGATGGAGGAGATCGTCGCCTGGATCGAGGAAAACAAGCTGCACCTCTGCCACTGGTTCACGGTCGACGACCTCTTTTTCCTCAAGCGCGGCGGGCGCGTCTCCTCGACGACCGCCGTGGTCGGCACGGTGCTGGGCATCAAGCCCGTCATGCACGTTGACGACGCCGGCAAGTTAGTCGTCGTCTCGAAGGCGCGCGGCCGCCAGAACGCCATCCGCGCCCTCGTTTCCCACATGGCCGAGACCGCCATCGACCCCGGCGAGCAGACCGTCTTCATCTCGCACGGCGACTGCGCCGACGATGCCGAGACCCTCGCGCAGCTCGTCCGGTCGCAGTTCGGCGTGAAGGAAATTCACATCAACTACATCGACCCCGTGATCGGCGCCCACTCCGGCCCCGGCACGCTGGCGGTCTTCTTCCTCGGCAAGGAACGCTGACGAAAGGCCTTTTGCAACAGAAAGCGGCACAGTCTCCCGGCTGCGCCGCTTTTTCTCGCATTTTCGCGCAACCTGCGGTTGCGGTTTGCCGTTCCGTTCGGTTGGTAGAATAAAACGGCGGGACGGTGTATAGTGTAAAATAAGAACGAAACGACGAAAGGAACGTTTGTTATGACGATCGGCAAAAAAATTGCAGCCCTGCGCGCCGCGGCGGGAATTTCGCAGGAGGAGCTGGCGGAAAAGTTAGACGTCTCGCGCCAGTCGGTCTCGAAATGGGAGATGGGGCTGGCGGCGCCGCAGACCGACAAAATCCTGCTGCTGTGCGACCTTTTCCGCGTCACGGCCGACAGCCTGCTGCGCGAGAGCGTCTCCTTTGCAGGCGACCTGCCCGGCCGGCAGTCCGCCGCCGACCGACCGGCGCGCGCGAACAAATACTTCGGCACCGACGGCTTTCGGGGCGAGGGCAACGTGACCCTGACCTCCGATCAGGCCTACAAGGTCGGGCGGTTCCTCGGCTGGTATTTTTCGTCGCCCCTGACCGGGCTGCACGCGCCGAGTGACCGCCCCCGCATCGTCATCGGCAAGGACACGCGGCGGTCGAGTTATATGTTTGAATACGCGTTGGTGGCGGGGCTGACCGCCTCGGGCGCCGACGCCTATCTGCTGCACGTCACGACGACGCCGAGCGTCTCCTACGTCACGCGGCAGGACGAATTCGACTGCGGCATCATGATCACCGCGTCGCACAACCCCTATTACGACAACGGCATCAAGGTGCTCAACCGCCACGGCGAAAAGCTGGACGACGCGACGGCGGCGCTCATCGAGGCCTATATCGACGGCGATTTGGAGCCCTTCGGCGTCTCCGGGGACGACCTGCCGCTCGCGACGCGCGAAAGAATCGGCAGGATCGTCGACTACGTCGCGGGGCGCAACCGCTACGTCGGGTATCTGATCTCGGTCGCCTCTCACTCCTACCGGGAATTAAAGGTCGGGCTCGACTGCGCGAACGGTTCGGCGTGGATGATCGCGAAGGCGGTTTTCGACGCGCTGGGCGCGCAGACCCACGTGATCGGCGCGTCGCCCGACGGCATCAACGTGAACCGGGACTGCGGGTCGACCCACATCGAGGCGCTCGTCTCGCTGGTAAAGGAGAAGCGGCTCGACGTCGGCTTTGCCTTCGACGGGGACGCCGACCGCTGCATCGCCGTCGACGAGAACGGCAACGTCATCGACGGCGACTGCATTCTCTATATCCTCGCCTCGCGCCTGAAAGCCCGCGGCATGCTCGACGGCAACACCGTCGTCGCGACGGTCATGTCGAACACCGGCTTGTTCCGCGCGCTCGACGAGGCGAAAATCGGCTACGCGCAGACGGCGGTCGGCGATCGCTTCGTCTACGAATGTATGGACAAAAACGGCTACCGGCTCGGCGGCGAGCAATCGGGGCACATCATCCTGAAAAAATACGCCACGACCGGCGACGGGATTTTGACCGCGATCATGCTCTGCGAGGAGCTGCGCGACCGAAAGCTGCCCCTTTCGAAGCTGGCGGCTCCCGTCCGGCTCTACCCGCAGATGACCGAAAACGTCCGCGTTTCCGACAAGGAGGCGACGCTGCACGACGAGGCGGTGCGCAGCGTCGAGCGGGAGGTCGAGGCTGAGATCGGCGGCGCGGGGCGGGTCATGCTGCGGGCGAGCGGGACGGAGCCGGTCGTGCGCATCATGGTCGAAAGCGAAACGCCCGCGCAGTGCCGCGCCTACCTCGACCGCATTTCCGGCGTCATCAAAAAGCGGGGGCACGCCTGCGAATAAAACAGAAAAAAAGGGGAGGCTTCCTTGCGAAGTCTCCCCTTTTTGTCGGTTCGGGTTTTACCACCCGGCGAGCACCTTGGCGTAATAGTCGGTGTCGAGGATGAGCGCCGAGACGGTGAAGCGGTTGTTGACGGTCTTGTTGATCTGGGCGATATAGTCCTTCTGCGCCTCGTCGTCGGCGAAGGTGACGCCCGCGGCGGGCTCGAAGGTCTTGGTCTGGGCGTTGTAGCGGCCGCGGTCGGTGATCCAGCTGCGGTTCGAGAAGATCACGAGCGGGTCGCTGTCCGAGAGGATGTCGCGCCCCATCATCAGCCGGGAATCGTATTCCAGCCCGAAGAGGTTGGAAAGGGTCGGCAGAATGTCGAGGCTGGCGGCGTATTTGTCGATCGTGATCGGCTCCTCCATGCCGGGGCAATAGAGGATGAAGATGCTCTTGAAGAGCTCGAAATTCGTCTCGACCGGGTGGCCGAGCATCTCGTCGAAATAGTGGTATTCGTTTTCCTTGTTCTCGCTGTCGAGCAGGCCGTAGGGGTAGTGGTCGGGGCTGAGCGCGATGACCGTCTTGTCGGCGATGCCGGCGGCTTCGAGCTTTGCGAGCAGGGACTGCATCGCGCGGTCGAGCTCGATGTTGCAGGCGTAATAGGCCTTCAGCTTATCCGAGCAGGTCAGATTTTCGACGAGCGCCCAGTTTTTGGCGGACATCGAATTGCCGATCTTGGAGTATTGCAGGTGGCCGCTGACCGTCATGTAATAGGTGACGAACTGCTTTTCGGACTGGATATACTCCCCCGCCGTCGCCTCGATCATTTCGAGGTCGGATTCCGGCCAGGTCGGCTTGATCTGCTCCTTCGTCAGCCCGTTGCCGAGACCCTTGTAGGTGTACCCCATGTTCGGGTGGGAGACGTCACGGTGGTAATAATTATAGGTGTGGTTGTGGTAGGCGTTGCGCAGCGTGACGCCGAGGCGCTTGAACTGGTTGCCGAGGCAGAAGGGCATCGAATTGCTGCCCGAGAGGTAAAAACTCCAGACGCCCGATTTCGGGATCAGCCCGGTGCAGCCGACATATTCGCCGTCCGACGTGCTCACGCCCCAGATCGGCGTGTAGAAATTCGTGAAGCGGAAGCCCTCGTTCTGCATCTTGTAGAGCGTCGGGGTCAAATCCTTGTCGACCGCGTAGGGCGAGAAGCCCTCGGCGGTGATGTGGATAAGGTTGTAGCCCCGGAACATGCCGGTGTAGCGGTTCGTGTAGGTCGGCGTTTCGGCGGCGAAATACTCGTCCAGCTGCTTGACGTCCTTGTCGGTCTCGGACGCCGCGAGCGTGCTGAAATCGATGTTCATCGTCTGCGGCTTGCGCTCGAATTCCGGCTCCTGCGAGGCGGTGTCGGACGAAACGTCGCCGGACGCATCGGAGGAGGCGTCCACCTCGAGATAGGAATGCTGCTGAATGCCGAGGATGTTATACTTGAAATCGAGCATTTCGGTGCGCAGCAGGCCGAATTCCTCGACTGTCAGGTTGGGGTCGAAGGGGCTGTGATAGAGCGCGGCGGAGGAGGGGATGATCGTGATAAACAGGATCGTCAGGAAGTGCAGCGCGAAGAAGCAGGCGACGAGCACGAGGTTCATCTGCCAGGGCTGATGCGCGCAGCGGATGCGCTTTTTGCCCCAGATACAGAAGACGACGAGCGGCAGGCTCAGCAGCAGGATCGCCGGGACGCCGGAGACGATGGCGTCGATCGTCGCCTTGACAAGGCCGTTAGCGATGACCTGCTCGGTCCCGCCCGCGACGAGGGAATAGAGGATCAGGAACTTGCCGAAAAACTTCTGATAGATGATCTGCGTGCTGTATAGCACGAGGAAGAGGCTCAACAGTACGATGGCGACGACGCGGTTGCCCTTCTTGCCGAAAAACGAGCAGAACACCCGCAGCAAAAAGCCGGCGGCGACCGAAAAGAGCGCCGTAAACAGCAGCCCCAAATTGAAGAAGGACTTGCAGCAGAAGGCCTTGAGCACCAGCTCCATGTAAAACAGGCTGATTGCGAAAAAGACGAAAAGGTCGAGCCGTTTGACACGGCGCCGCGTTTGTTTTGCTTCCTTTGATTCGGACATTCCATTCACTCCCTACCTTAGAGAGTATACCTTTTTTCGACCCGAAAATCAAGCGTTTTCGCCGACATTCAGGAAATATTAACAAATTGCGACCGATCGGTCAAAACGGAAGCTCGAAATCGAGGAACCGAAAACCGTCCTCGGTCAGCTCCACCGGCGGGCGGTAGTCGTCGAAGCCCTGCGCGCGAATTTCGCGGTAGGCGGCGCAGACCCCGCCGAGCAAAATCGCCGCGCAGCAGAGCGCCAGCATCGTGACGGCGAGGGTGCGGCGGTAAAGGGCGCCGGAATTTTTTCGCATTCTTTTTTCATCCTTTTTGAAAATTCAGCAGAATGTGTTCAGTAATCTGCCGAGCGAATCGGCGGCGAGCTGCGCCCCGTAGGCGGCCTCGGTGAAGGTGTTGGTCTCGGTGCCGACCTCGAGCAGCATCGAGCCGGTCGTCAGGTGTTCGTTGTATTTCTTGGCGGCGAAGGTCATCGCCCGCGCGAGGCCGGGATAATCGGTCTCCATCGCCTGTTGAAAGCGGCAGGCCAGCCGAAAATTTTCCCGCCAGTTCTCAAAGCCGGTCACCGTGCCGTCCTGGCAGCCCATCACCAGCATCACCTGCGCCGCCCGTTTGCCGCCGATCGTCGTGACGGGGCGCGCCTTGTCGGCGCCCTGCAGCGAAATCGAATCTCGGTGGACGTCGAGCACGATGCGGATCGAGGGGTATTGCTGCAAATAGCGGCGAATCGTCTTTTCGGCGTTCGCGTAGCTGCCGGTATAGGAGGGGTTGTCGTGCTGGGTGGTATCGTGCAGCACCGAAAAGCCCGCCGCCCGCAGGCGCGATGCCACGACGTCGCCGATGTAGACCATGTTGCGGGTGTTGTCGGTGGAGCGGGTCGGGTCGTCGGCGGTGTAAAAATCGCGGCTCTCGTAGAGATAGCTCTCGGTCGCGTGGGTGTGGACGATCAGGATTTCGGGCGCGGCGGATTTCGTCAGCTTGATTTTCAGCGGCGCCGCCAGCTCGGCGTTCAGGTCGATTTGCAGCGAGGTTTTGTTTTTGATATAGACCTTCTGCGCCGAAAGGGCGGCGCTGTAAGGCGAAAGAAACTGCTCGACGATCTTGCCGACGGCCTGTCCCGGCGAGGCGGCGGTGACGGCGGGATTCTGCGGCGGCGCGGGAAGTGATGCGTCCTGCGGCGTCGCAGGCGCCGACGAGGTGTCGCCCGGGTCGGACGAGGCAGAGCCCGTCGATTCGGCGGCGGATGCGGATGCGGGCGGGTCGTTCGGCGCGTCCGGTTCGGCGACGGTGGGGTGCGTGTCGGGCGCGGCGGCGGCGTAAAACCCGCCGGGGTGATAATAAAAGCCGCTGAAAAACAGGGCGAAGACCGCGACGGCGCAGGTGACGCCCACCAAAATCGCCCCGCTGATTTTCTGCATGACCGCTCACCTCCGCACACGATCAATGTATGCGGCGGCGGCGGAAATTAGACCAGCGCGCGCAGGATCTCGGGCGGCACGGCGGGGTGCAGCGCGCAGTTGACCGCGTGGGAAAGCAGGGCTGCCGCCCGGTCGATCAGCAGGTCGATCTCGCGAGGCGTCACCATCATCTGCCGTCCCTCCGGCTCGACGGCGGGCGGCGGGCTTTGCGCGGACAATAAATCCTGCGCGAGGGTGGCGGCGTCGACGACGGTCGGGACGCCGAGCGAGACGACCGGCACGCCGAGCGACGCGGGCGAGAGCTCGCTGCGGGCGTTGCCGACGCCGGAGCCGGGCGAAATGCCGCTGTCGGCGAGCTGCACCGTGCAGCCGAGGCGGCGCAGACTGCGGGACGCCAGCGCGTCGATCGCCAGCACCGCCGCCGGACGGACCCGCTGCACGACGCCCCGGATGAGCTCGCGCGTCTCGACGCCCGTCTGCCCCAGCACGCCCGGCCGAAAGACCGCCGCGCTGCGCAGCCCGGAAAGCCCGACCGAGCGCGCCAGCTCGCGCGAGATGTGCCGCGTCGCAAGCACCTTGTCCGCCGTTTTCGGTCCCAGGGCGTCGGGCGTGATTGCCGGGTTGCCGAGCCCGACGACGAGCACCGTGCCGCGCTTCGGCAGCAGCATCGCGAGCGCCCGCACAAGGGCGGCGTGGGCGTCGTCGAGCGTGCCGCCCGCATCCGTCAGGGCGGGGATTTCGAGGGTGACGTAGACGCCGGGCGGCTTGCCGATGGCGCGCGCGGCAGCTGCGGAGCAGACCCGAATTTGGGTGACGGTCACCCCGCCGCGCCGCTCGACCCGCCGCACCACACCGTCGACCGCGCCGCAGAGCTCCTGCCGTTCGAGCGCGAGATCGGTTCGCAGCTGCATAAAACGCCCCCTTTTTGGTATCTTCGCTCCTTAGTATGCGCCGCGCCCGCCCGCGCTATACCGCCCCGCGCCGCCGATAAGACGCGATTTTTCGGATTTTCCAAAAAAATGCTTGCAAAACCGGGCGGGTTGTGCTATGATAAGATGTACATGAGAATTTCGTTTTTTTGAAGGAGGTGGAACCATGCCGAACATCAAATCCGCGAAAAAGCGCGTCCTGATCGGGGAAGCGAACAACCAACGCAACAAGGCGTATCGCTCCGCGCTCCGCACCGCCATCAAGAAGGCGGACGCCGCCGTCGCCGCCAACGCGCCCGACGCGCCCGAAGCCGTCAAGGCCGCCGTGCAGAAGATCGACCGCGCCGCCGGAAAGGGCATTCTGCATAAGAATACCGCCGCCCGGAAAAAATCCGCTTTGGCAAACCGCCTGAACCGCACCGGCGCTTAAAGCTCCGCGTTCCGGCTGCTTCGCAGACTTTGCGCTTTTGCAGGGTCTGTTTTTCTTTTTGCCGAAAAAAACGCCGCAGCGGGCGGTTGCTTTCTTCCCGCGCGCGTGGTATGCTGTTTTTCAGTCGGGCGGGCGCCTGGCAATCGAAATCGGAAAAGGGGATTTTTATGAAAAAAGGCGTCGCACTGTTGCTGCTTTTGCTCCTTTTGGCTTCTGGCCTGACGGCCTGCTGCAGCGTGGACGACCAGGTCGCGCGGGCGCTGGGGGTCGACGTATCGAACGGCGAACAGCTTTCCTATTCCGATACCCACGGCGGCTTTCACGGGGACGGCACGACCTGCATCGTCTATCATTTCGACGGGGATACCGCTTTGGAGGAGATCAAAAATTCCGCGGCGTGGCAGAAATTTCCCCTGGACGAGACCGTGCGGACGCTGGTTTACGGTTCGTTCGGCGACGACGCGGACATCTGGCCGGCGTTGAGCGACGACGTGGGGGAGCCGATCGTCCCGGAAATTCAAAACGGGTATTATCGGCTCATCGACCGGCAGTACGACCCGACGACAAGTATTTTAGATCGGTATTCCTACAACTTTACCTTGGGGCTATATGATACCGATACGAACACGCTGTATTTCTGCATGCTGGATACCTGACGCGCCGTCAAAGACGCAAAAAGGGAGACGACTTCGCTTGAAGCGTCTCCCTTTGGTCGTTTGATTCTGTTTTGCGTCAGCGGATTTTGCCGTAGAGCGGGAGGTCGGAGGCGTCCTGCTTCGGCTCGCGCGCGGGGGCGTCAGAATGCTGCCGCGGGGGGCGCGAAGCGCGGTCGCCGCGCGGGGGACGGCCGGTCGTGCTGATGACGACGCGGCGGTTGCTGCCGTCGCCGATGGAGTTGGAGACGACGCCTTCCATCTCCTGCACCGTCGTGTGGATGATGCGGCGCTCGTAGGGATTCATCGGCTCGAGGGTGCGGCTGCGGCCGGTGCGCTGCACCTGCGAGGCGGTGCGGCGGGCGAGGTTGCGCAGGGTCTCCTCCCGCTTTTCGCGGTAGTTGCCGATGTTGAGCGAGACGCGGTAGTAGCCGGCGCCGGTGTTGGCTGCCAGCGAGGTCAGGTATTGCAGGGCGTCGAGCGTTTCGCCGCGGCGGCCGATGACGACGCCGAGGCCTTCCCCGTCGAGGTCGATGCGGGCGCCGTTGTCCAGCGCGGCGACGCGCATGGTGACCTGCGTGCAGCCGAGCTTTTCGAGCACGGCGGTCAGATACGCGGCGGCCTTGCTCGCCGGGGACGCGGGGTCAAGCTCCTCCACCGGCACGCCGGGCACCTCGGGCGCTTCGGGCGATTTGGGCTGCTGCGGCTTTTTCTGCGGCTGGGGTCTTTCGACCCTTTCCGCCTTCTCGGCGGGGGCGGGTCGGTCGGTTTTTTCGGGTTTTTCCGCCTTTTCGGGCTTTTGCCGGGCATGCTTTTTGGGCGCGGGGTCGGGTTGCTCGACGTAGGCGCGCACCTTGGCGTCCGAGCCGCCGAACAGGCCGAGTGTCTTCTTTTTCGGGGTCGCCAGCACCTCGTACTGGACGTCCTCCTCCGCACCGGCGCCGAGCGCTTCCGCCGCGCTGCGCATGGCTTCCTCAACGGTTGCGCCGGTTCCGATCGCTTCCTTCACCAAATTGGGTTCCTCCTTATTCCTCGGCCGAGGCGTCTTGCGCGCCCCGCGCCGAACGTGTTGCGATTTTTTTCTGTTCGTCCTCGTAACGCCGGTAACATTCCTTCACGCGTTCCTTCGCGAGCATGTGCTGCGGGCTGTACCAGATCTGAAGCCCGGTTTGCAGCAGGCCGGAGATGAGGTTGGAGCACGCCCAGTAAAAGCCCACGCCTGCCGGCACGGTAAAGGCGATGATCAGCGAGAACACCGGCATAAAGAGGAGCATGCCTCCCATGCTCGGCGCGTCGGGATTGATGCGCTTTTGAAGCTTCATGCTGATGACGGCCGAGAGCAGCGCCGTGACGAAGGAGAGCAGCGGGATGAGCCAGATCCATTCCGCGTCGCGGAAGATGTTGAGCGAGAAATGCGGCTGCTGGGTCAGGTTCAGCCCGAAGAAATTGAAATCGAGCGACGCCATCCCCTGCTGCACCTCGGGGGACGAAATCTTCCCGGCGTGTACTAAATTGATGATTTGCAGCTCGTCCAGCACCGTTTTGCCGTTGTTCAGCCCCGCCGCCGTGATCTGATCCCAAACCGATTGGATCACGGATTTCGGCAGGTTGGCGAGGTAGGTCAGCGGGCTGCGCACCAGCCAGTAAAAGCTCATGAAGATCGGCAGGCGAATGAGCATCGGCAGGCAGCCGCCCGCCATCGAAACGCCCTCGTCGGTGTAGAGCTTTTGGGTCTCCTGATTCATGCGCATGCGGTCGTCGCCGTATTTGCGCTTGATTTCGTCCAGCTTGGGCTTCAGGCGAATCTGCTGCACCATAGATTTCTGGCTTTTGATATTCAGCGGCGTCATCGCGAGGTTCAGCAGCAGCGTGAAGATGAAGAGGGCGCCGGCGAAATTCCCGCCGCAAAGCCACATAATGCCCCGCATGATCCAGCTCAGCGGCACATTTAAAATGTCAAATAGGAATTGCATAATTCGGTTTACTCCATCCGTTTTTTGCGGCGGCGGCCGACGCGCGGCGCCGGCACGGGATCGTAACCGCCTTTGCACAGGGGGTTGCACCGCAAAATCCGCCAAACCGCGAGGCAGCTGCCCCGCAACGCGCCGTGCGTTTCGAGCGCCTCAATCGCGTAGGCCGAGCAGCTCGGCACAAAGCGGCAGCAGGGCGTTCGGTGCGGCGAAATGCGCCGTTGATAAAAGCGGATCAGTTTAATCAGAAGCCGTTTCATCACCGTTTCTCCAAAGGCCGGCTTCGCGCAGCTGGCGCTGCATGACGGCCCGGATCTCCGTGCTTTTGGCGCCGGGGGTGCGGGTGCGGGCGACGAAAACGAGGTCGCACCCCGGCTTCACCTGCGGCAGGCAGGCGCGGAACGCCGCCATAATCACGCGGCGCGCCCGGTTGCGCCGCACCGCGTTGCCGATCTTTTTCCCCGTCGTCACGCCGATGCGGATCGCGCCGCCGCGGGAACGGCCGACGTAGGTAACCAGAAGGGGATGCACAAAAGACCGGCCGCGTCCGTACAGACGCCGGAACTCTCCGTTGCGTTTCAACGTGTCAAAACCCGTCATAAAATTTCATCCTGAAAAAAGGAAAAGCCACAAAATCGTGGCCTTTAGTAAGTCAGCTGCTTTCTTCCCTTTGCTCTGCGGCGGGCCAGCACCTTACGGCCGTTTCGGTCGGCCATGCGCTTCAGGAAGCCGTGCTCTTTCTTGCGATGCAGCTTCTTGGGCTGATAGGTTCGTTTCACCGGATAAACCTCCCTTTTGCGAGTTTCGGCTGTGCCGCGGGCGGGAACGTCCGCCCTGTAAAAATGACACAACCCGTCAGTTTTAGATTATACCGCAAAACACCGTCGGATGTCAACAAAAATTTTTTCGCCGGGCGCGTCGGCGGGAACGCGGTCAGGCGCGAAAGTTCCGCACGAGCAGCAAAAACCCGTCGCGCACCGTGACCCGCGCGACCTTGCCGGGCAGGACCTCGTTGCTGACGCCGTAGGGGTAAGCGCAGGAAATTTCGGCGTTTTCCAGCGGGTATTTCGCGCCGCGAATCGTCACGCCGCGCGCCGTTCCGCCGAAGGCGAGCAGCGAAAAGCAGGCGACGGCGTCGTCGATTTCGACCGGCCGGTCGGCGACGAGCTCGATCTCTGCTTCTTCTTCGCGAATGACGCCGTGCGCGCCGAGACCTTCGAGCAGGCAGAGCAGCGAGAGGTTGCCGAGCGTGTGGTCGAGCCGCGCGCCGGTCACGCCGAGCAGCAGAAACTCCCGAAACCCGCGCCGCACCGCCTCCCGCGCGGCAAAGACGGCGTCGGTGTCGTCCTTTTCGCGGGGCAGGACGATGGTCTCGACGGCGGCGTGCGGGTTTTCATACGAATCGAAATCGCCGACGATCAGGTCGGGCGAGACCCCGAGCGCGCTCGCGTGGCGCAGGCCGCAATCGCAAAAGACGAAAAAATCGTCCGGGCGAAGAAACGCGCGCAAGGCGCTCGCGTCGGCGATCGGGGCGCCGCCGACGATCACGCACCGGCGGGCTTCGCTTGCCTTAGAGCACATCGATCCATTCCCCGTTGAGCGCCTTGTTCATGCTGCGCACGGCGCAGAATTTGCCGCACATCGAGCAGGTGTCCTCCTGCTCCGGCTTGTGCGCTTCGCGCATCCGCTTCGCGGTCTCGGGGTCGAGGGCGCAGGCCCACTGCGCCTCCCAGTCGAGGGCGCGGCGGGCGTCCGCCATGCGGTCGTCGACGTCGCGGGCGTGGGGGATGTGCTTGGCGATGTCGGCGGCGTGCGCCGCGATGCGGGAGGCGATGATGCCCTGTTTGACGTCGTCGACGTCGGGCAGGGCGAGGTGCTCGGCGGGGGTGACGTAGCAGAGAAAGGCCGCGCCGGACGCGGCGGCGATCGCCCCGCCGATGGCGGAGGTGATATGGTCGTAGCCGGGGGCGATGTCGGTCACGATGGGGCCGAGCACATAGAAGGGCGCGCCGCAGCAAAGGGTCTGTTGCAGCTTCATGTTGGCCTCGATCTGGTCGAGCGGCATGTGTCCGGGCCCCTCGACCATGACCTGCACGTCGCGCGCCCAGGCGCGGCGGGTCAGCTCCCCGAGCCGCACGAGCTCCTCGATCTGGCAGACGTCGCTCGCGTCGGCAAGGCAGCCGGGGCGGCAGGCGTCGCCCAGCGAGATCGTGACGTCGTATTCCCGGCAAATCTCCAAAATCTCGTCGAAATGCTCGTAAAACGGGTTCTCCTCCCCCGTCATGCACATCCAGGCAAAGACGAGCGAGCCGCCGCGCGAGACGATGTTCATTTTCCTGCCGCAGCCGCGAATCTGCTCGATGGTCTTGCGGGTGATGCCGCAGTGCAGCGTCACGAAATCGACGCCGTCCTCGGCGTGCAGGCGGATGACGTCGAGGAAATCCTGCGCCGTCAGGGTGCCGAGGTCGCGCTGATAATGGATGACGCTGTCGTAAACCGGGACGGTGCCGATCATCGCGGGGCATTCCGCGGTCAGGCGGCGGCGGAAGGGCCGGGTGTCGCCGTGCGAGGAGAGATCCATGATCGCCTCGGCGCCGGCGTCGACGGCAGCCATGACCTTTTGCAGCTCGACGTCGTAATCCTTACAGTCGCGCGAGACGCCGAGGTTCACGTTGATCTTGGTGCGCAGCATCGAACCGACGCCGCTCGGCTTCAAGCAGGTGTGCAGCCGGTTGGCGCAGATCGCGACCCGACCCTCCGCCACGAGGGCGCGGATCTCCTCGGGCGTGCGGTATTCCTGCCGCGCGACCTCCTGCATTTCGGGGGTGATCATGCCGCGGCGGGCGGCGTCCATCTGCGTGGTGTAGTTTCTCATCTTCTTCGCATCCTTTCAAGAGGGTTGGCCGGGCGCTTCCCCGGCGAAGGGGCTTTGCATGGCATAGGTATGGTTCAGCGGGCCGGAACCCGCGCCGAGGTCGAGCCCGGCGTCGAGCGCCCCCGCGACAAAGGATTTCGCGCGGCGCACCGCGTCGGCAAGGTGCCAACCGTTCGCGAGGTTCGCGGCGATGGCGCTCGAGAGGGTGCAGCCCGTGCCGTGGGTGTTGGGGTTGTCGACCCGCGCGCCGGGCAGCCGGAGCGCCTCGCCGTCGGCAAAGAGCAGGTCGTCGGCGTCGTCGCGCGCGTGCCCGCCCTTCAGCAGGACGGCGCAGCCGCAGGCACAACTTAGCGCCTCGGCAGCCCGCAGGCGTTCCTCCCACGTGCGCGCCGCAAGGCCGGTGAGCGCTTCGGCCTCGGGGATGTTGGGGGTCAGCAGGTCGGCGCAGGGAAAGAGCCGGTCGCGCAGGGCTTCGATCGCGTCCTCGCGCAGCAGGCGAGAACCGCTCGTCGAGATCATCACGGGGTCGACCACGACCCGGCGGGCGCCGTAATGCCGCAGCCGCTCGGCGATGACGTCGATAAGCGCCGCCGAGGCGACCATGCCGACCTTGACCGCATCGGGGAAAATGTCGGTAAAGACGGCGTCGAGCTGGCGGGCGAGGAAGTCGGGCGGCGTTTCGAGCACACCCTGCACCCCCGTCGTATTCTGCGCCGTCAGCGCGGTGACGGCCGTCATGCCGAAAACGCCGTGCACCGTCAGGGTTTTCAGATCGGCCTGGATTCCCGCGCCGCCGGAGGGGTCGCTTCCGGCGATGGAAAGCACCGTTTTCATGGTTTTACCGCCTTTCCTTGTTCCGACGGGTCGTCGACGAGCGCCCAAAAGGCCGCGTCCTGTTCCCAACCGGGCAGATAGCAGTCGGCAACCGCGCGCAGTTTGTCCTGCCACGGCTCGTGCGGGTCGAAGATCGCGGCGGTGCGAAACCCGTCGCGCCGCGCCGTCGCCAGCGCATAATAACTGTCCTCAAACACAAAGGTCTCGCGCTTTTCGGTGCCGAGCAGACGCCGCGCCTCGCGGTAGATCGTCGGCTCGCGCTTCGAGGCGCCGACCTGTGTGCAGGTCAGAACCGCCGCGAAGTCGTCCAAAATGCCGCAGTGGGCAAGGGCGGCCTTGGCGGGTTCCTCGTCGGTCAGCGTCGCGACACAGAGCTTCACGCCCCGCGCCCGCAGGCGGTCGAGAAACCCCCGCACGCCGGGCTTTAAGACCGATTCGGTGCGATAATACCGCGCGGCGAGGGCGTTGACGCCGTCGATGATCTCGCCGTCGGAAAGGGCGACGCCGTACTCGCTGCGATAATAGGCGGCGGCCTCCTCGAGCGTGAAGGTGCGAAACGCTTCGTTGAGGCCGGGGCGGGGCGTGTAGCCGAGCGAGCGCAGGTACCGCTCCCCCATCGTGTCCCAGAGGGACATCGAATCGAGCAGGGTGCCGTCGAGGTCGAAGATCGCGCCGCGGATCATGCCAGCACCGCCTCGACCCGCGCGCGCAGGTCTGCCGCCGCCGCCGCGATATCCGGCGCCGAGAAGAGCGCCGAGACGACGGCGACGCCCCGCATTCCGCCCGCGCGCAGCTGCGCCACGTTTGCGGCGTTGATGCCGCCGATGGCGACGGCGGGAATGGAGACGGCGGCGCAGATCTCGCGCAGCTCGTCGCGGGTGATGCGAATGGCGTTCTGCTTCGTCGGCGAGGGGAACACCGCCCCGACGCCGAGGTAATCCGCCCCGTCGCGCTCGGCGGCTTTTGCTTGCGCCACGGTTTTCGCGGTGGCGCCGAGGATAAAGTCCCGCCCGACGCGCGCTCGCACCGTTTGCACCGGCAGATCGTCGGCGCCGACGTGCAGCCCGTCCGCCCCGCTTTGCAGCGCGACGTCGAGGTCGTCGTCGATCAGCAGCGGCACGCCGTAGCGGTGGCAGAGGGGAAGCAGCGCCTTCGCCTCGGCGATATAGGCGTCCGCATGAAGCGTTTTCTCCCGCAGCTGCACCATCGTCACCCCGCCGCGCAAGGCGGCTTCGACCTGTTCGAGCAGGGTTGGCAGGTCGGCGTCGCCCCGGTCGGTCACGGCGTAAAGCAGCAGTTGTTGTGCGGAAAATTTCACAGGCAGGCTCCTTTCAGCGCCGCAAGGCAGGCGGCGGGGTCGTCCGCGCGCATCGGCTCGCTCATCACACAGGCGCCGGCGGCGCCGCAATCGCGCAGCAGCGGGAGATTTTCGGCGGTGACGCCGCCGATGGCGTAAACCGGGATATCGACCGCCGCGCAGACCTCGCGCAGGAACTCGAGCCCCCGCCCGGGCAGGCCGGGCTTGCAGCCGGTCTCGAAGATGTGCCCGGCGGTCAGGTACGTGCAGCCGAGCGCCTGCGCCTCTTGCGCTTCGGCAAGCGAATGGCAGGACGCGCCGAGCCGGGCAAAGCGCCGCCGTTCTCCAGGCGCAAGGGCGCGCAGCTGCGGCAGCGGCAGATGCAGCGCGTCGACTCCGAGCGCCGCGGCGACGGCGGGAAACCCGTGCAGAATGCAGGGCGTGCCCGCCGCGCGGCAAAGGCGCAGCACCTGTTCTGCGAGCGCCTGATATGCCGGCGCGGACAGGTCCTTTTCCCGCAGCAGCAGCGCGCCGGGGTGCGCCGCGGCGAGGCGGGCGACGCGATTCAGAAACGGCTCGCGGCAGAGGCTGCGGGCGGTGACGCAGATCAGATCAAACATAAAGATAATCGTTGCGGACGGGCTGCAGGCCTTCGGCCGTGATGTCGCGGCAGATGCCGGCGAGGCTGCGCGCGTCGCTGATCTCGAACTGCTCGTCGCCCTGCGCGTCCGCCGTTTCCTTTCCGGTGTATTTGCTCTCGTGGTCGCCGATGCCGGTCGAGACCCCCGCCGAGACCTTGGTCGCCGCGATGCGGACGATGCCGTCGCGAAAGGCGGCGCGCTCCC
>CANQSG010000006.1 GCA_947626485.1 uncultured Clostridia bacterium
GGGTTTTTTCGGTGCGGGCGATGATTTCGTTTTGCATTTCTTCGGCGAGGCGGGTGAAGTAGGCGGAGAAGCCGCTGACGCGCACGCGCAGGCTGCTGTATCGCTCCGGGTTTTTGCGGGCGTCGAGCAGCTCGGCGCGCGAGACGTGGTTGAGTTGGAGCATCAAGCCGCCGCTGCGGAAATAGCTTTCGATCAAGCGGACGGTTTTTTCAAAATTCTCGACGTTGTCGATGAGCGCCTCGTCGAACAGGACGTTCGTGACGACCGAGCCGCAGAGGGCGCCGTTTTCGTAGGCGACGGACAGCGAATGAAGCAGCGCGGTCAGCCCCTCGCGATCCCTGCCGTTAAACTGGCTGAGGCCGATGACAAAGGCGTCGCCCGCCTTGCGGCCGTCGGGCGTCGCGCCGGTGCGCTCCCCGAACCAGACGTTGTGCGGCTGATAGCCCGTGTGGCTGCCGAACAGAATGCGGGAGCGAAAAAATCAAAAATAAAGGGCGCGTCACAAGACCGCTCGCAACCCGTCCGCCGGAACGCAAAAAGCCCCCCCTGAAAGCATTGCTCTCAGGGGGCGGTTCATTTCACTTAAAGATTGTTCTTTTGAGTGCGCCTTTCGGCGATTTCATAGACTTCATCATCGGCTCTCACGCCGATTACAATGACAAGCATTTCCGATTCCGTGCGGATCAGCTTGTAAACAACGCGGATTCCGGCGCCGCGCAGTTTGATTTTCAAAAGCCCGGACAGATCGTTGCCGTGTTTGTTGCCCAGCGGTTTTCCATAGCCGCCTTCCTGCGTCGGAAGCGGATTTTCCAGCACTTTGTCAATCGCTTTCGCCACCATGAGCCGCTGATTCCCGGCAAGGTTTTTGAAATCCTTTGCGGCTTCCGGCAGATATTTCAGCGTCCATTTCATTCGATTTCCACCTCGCCGCAGCGATCGAGGTCTTCCTTTGTGATGCCAAGTTCGGCATAAAGCGCGTCGCCCGAAACGGTTTTTGCAGGGTCGAATTGTTCGATTCTCTGTGCTGCAATCGCCATCAGTCTCGCGTCGTTCACTTCGTCCATCAATCGGATATACTCCTCCGGGGAAAGCAGGACACATTCCGCGGCATTGTTTTTCATCACCACTTTTGCGCCCGACCGTTTTACTTCTTCGAACACTTTTCCCGCCTGGCCTCTGTTAAACAGAGCGATTGAGATCGTATCTCTGATTGCACCCGTCACATTCGCCACGATTCTCACCTCCGTACCTTCAGTATAGCAGGTTGCCCGCCGGATGTCAATAGATATAGCGATAAATTTACTGATATTTTGCAAGCCAATTTATCAATTACAGTATATGCACTTTCCTGCTCAAAGATACCGTTTTCACGCCAAATATTTTCCGGTGTTTTACAATTTCAAACCCGGTGCTTTCTGAATCCATTGTCAATTTATCGCACGTTTGTTTTGCGCCGTTTATCCCGGTACTTTATCGAGGATTACAAAACGGTATTGTTCTCTGATTTGACGTCGTCGCAGTGGAAGAGCACCGTTTGGGAGCAGTATTCCGGCGGGCGGTTCGCTTTGTCGTGGCAGCAATTCACAAAGGCGTTGTCGGTGATCTCGATTTTCGATACCGCGTCGGCAAAGATCGCCGGATCCTTTAGATGGATAAAGGTATTGCCGCTTATTTTGACCGTTCCGTGAACCTGATTGCGTTCTGTTTTGCCGGCGCACAAATTGTTATGGTCGACGCCGATCACCACGCCGCAGCCGCGCAGGCGGTTAAAGTTGACGCCGCAGCCGTCGAACACGTTGTTCCGGATGACGGCGTTTTGGACGGGACCCAGCTCGTTCCAGCGCGAAATATCGCAGCAGAGCATCAACCCTGCGGAGGCGGTGCGCGAAAATCTGCAATGTTCCACCGTGACGTTTTCGGTTTGCAGCAAAAAGCCCGTCGCCCTGCTGCCCGTAACCGAACAGTTCCGGATGGAGACTTCGGCGTTGTATGCCGCATTTGCGAGCTTTGCGCCCGCGAAAAGCCGCCCTTTCAGATTGCGAATCTTCGCGATATTATAGCCGTCCTGCGTCTTGAATTCTTCGACCTCAAAGCTGCCGATGCGCTGCAACGTGGTTTCATCATACAGATAGATGATGTCGCCCTTTTGCGCCCACTCGTCCGGCAAAAGACCGCGCGGCGGCTCGCTTAAAGGGTGGGTCGGCAGGCGCATCCCGATCTTTACAACGCCGTTTTCTTCCGAAAACACCGTCCCCGCCGAGCTGTGGATATTCAGCGCGTCGTCGCCCATATTGTAAAAATGGCAGTTTTCGAGCACCAACTTGCCGGTAAGCCCCTTGATATGGAGCCCGTCCGTGCAGGAGGTGTACGGCTGCGCGGAATTGACGGGGGTGTGCACATTAAAACGCCGGAAGGTAAAATCGCTGCTTCTCGGGTAGACGCCGCAGCAATGTCCCGCCGTGCTCTCGATCGTAATATCTTCTAACAGAATCCGATTGCAGGCCTTGAATACAAAGGGCGGCTTGGAATACAGCGCATGCCTAAGACAGATCAGCTCGCCGACGGAGATATTTCCCAGCGTGTAGGCGACCGTATGCCCCAGCGAAATTCTCAAATGCCGCTCCCCGAGCATTTCGTACGGGTAGGAATTCGTGTCGGTCAGACCCATGTGAAAATTCGGCGAATAATTCTCGTTCATACTGTCGAGCCCGAATATTTTTTCGTTGCCCGCAAATGCAAAATCATCGTCGACCTTTACATCAAAGGCGTTGTCTTCCGGATGAATTGCCGTGACCCTCGCGGCGACGTTCGTCGGCCGGTTTGTCGTAAAGGCGAGCCCGACGATATTGCAATCGTCGCACCGGTCGAAATAAAATCCGCCGCAGCAGCCGTATTTCACGGTGACGTCGATCGCGGAAATGATCCGCGCGCCGTAGCCGATCAGATCGACGTTTTTTAATCCCGCGATCTCGATTCTCGATCGAATGAAATAATCGCCCGGCGCGAACAGAATGGCCGCGTTTTCCTTCTGTTCGGATAAAAGCGCCGTGATCTTGCCCGAAACGTCCTCGTTCGTGTCGGGCAGGATCCCGACGTCTTTTGCAAATACAATCTTTTTTTCGCTCATAAATAAGTCCTTTAGAACCCCTTTGGGAATCAGGCAAAGCCGCGCGATACGGCTTTGCCTGATGCTCTTAATTCATTTCATTTTTTGTCGTGACCGTCTTGGCGGCCGGCGGGAAAAGGTCTGTGAGCAAGCCCTGCTTTTGACCGATTTTCCCTTTGAATTCGATTTCAGCCGCCGAATCCTTATCAGTCCCGAACCCCCAAAAGACGACTTCTCAGGCAAGCCAAATCTACGTCGTTTTCGTTGTTATCGTCGTTCAGGTCGTAGATCTCGTCGCTGCTGTGGGAGGAAAGGTCGTTGTCCATGCGGACGAAGTCGAGGATATCCACTTCCTCGTCGCGGTTGACGTCGCCGTATTTCGGGGTCTTTACGGTGACCTCATCGCTGTAATCCTCGGACGCGCAGTATCTTCCGTCGTCCGCCCATTTCGCGACGACGGTGTAAACGGTATCCTCTTTCAGCCCTGTGATCACGTTGCCCTCTGCCGCCTGATAGCTGCCGTCCTCGGATTTGAGATAATAGGTCGCGAATTTATCGTCGGCCATTTTGATCCGATTGTAGTAGCTGTTTTCCACAGTAGGCGTGCGCGCAAAATCCGCAATGCCCGGGATCGTCTTGTAAACGGTAAGCGCGTCTACGTAGATAATATGGTTCCAGTTCACCGCGCCGCCGGCGTCGTAAACGTTATTGATATAGAACACAAGATACTTGTATTCGTTAAAATCCAGGTCGATCCCGGCGGTTTTAAAGGTGGCTTTTACCGTCCCTCTTTGCGCCGCATCGGAAAACACGGGAACCATCGCCATATCCTTGTCGAGCAAAACGCCGTTTTCCAGATGATTGAAATATTTATCATTCCCATCTTTGGGCACGTAATCGTCCGGCTTCTCCGGGAAGGCATACGCGGAGATATAGCAGCCGCTCACGTTCGCCGCCGCTTGCAATACGGCGGTGTACTCGGCGTTTCCTTCTAATGCGAAGTCTTGCAGCTGCAAAACGAAGTTGTTGCCCGATCTCTTGTATGCGCCCGTGTTCGAACCGGTTTCGGCGCTTGCGTAGACGCGTTCCCTCGAGCCTTCGTCGGTGAAGAAGTATTCATCTACCCATTCATCCGCGCTTGCCTTGAGCGCTAAGCTCGTCACGTATACGTTGGCGGCCGTGGTTGAGGTCTGGAAGTTCAGGGCGACCCGGATCACGTCGTTTGCGGGGATATCCGCTTCGGGCGTAAAGGTGAAGCTGTGAACGGTGTTTTCCGTCGGAAGTCTGCCGATTTGTCTGTGCACAAGCTCTTTTGCGGGGCCGTCTGCCGTGCAGCCGAAGTTTTTGGCGGCGTCAACGCTCGGCGGCGAGCTTGCGTTCGCAACATAATTTGTAAATTTGGCGGTGGTAAGTGTATCGGCCGTGCTTGTCATGATCCACGTGTTATTCGACCAGGCGGTGCTGCCGTTTGTCCGCAGATCGCCGTACATGCCCAGCTCGAGCGTGTATTCCACGCCCGCGCACAGGGTCTGATCCAGCTTTAAAGCAAGGTTGGTCGTCGAAAAATAGGTCGTAGACGACGAATTGGTGCCGAGCGCCAGCTTCAACACGCCGTTTTCCACGGTGCGAACGATGGGGGAATTGTGATCGTCGTGCCAATATTTATAGCCTAAATAAAGATCGGATTTGCTGTTAATCACGCTGACCTTGTCCGCGGCTGTTTCTGCATCGGAAAACGGTTGATCGAACACCCAGGACTGAATCTTAAAGTTGCCGTCGGCGTCCTTTTTCAAGAGATCGGAGGGAACCGCGCCGTCGCTTTCCAGCGCGAGGCTCGTCACGTAAATGGTTTTCACGGAATTTGCGGTTATGTTTCTCGTATTGAGCGCCACTCGGATGTAATTGCCTGCCGCAATATCTTCTGCGGGCGTAAATTTAAAGCCGTGCACGTTCGTTTCATCGACCGGAAGCGTGCCGATTTGCTCCACCACAAGCTTTTTGGCGGGGCCGCCTTCGAAACAGCCGAAGTTGTTTTCGCTGTCCACGCTCGGGCCGGCTTTGTTTGCAATATAAGGCGTAAACCCGACCGTGTTCAGCGTCGCTTTATCGCTGTACATGATCCAGGCCTTGTGCGCCCAGATTTTGTCGGGGCTGTAAATGCCGAGATTCAGGGTGTATTCCTGCCCCGATTTTAAGGTTCTGTCCAGCCGAAACGCGAGGTTTGTCGTGGAATAATACGCATTGCTGCCGGTGTAATTCGACGATGTTTTCACCTCGATTTTCAAAACACCGTCTTGGATCGTGCGGGCAGTCGGCGCGGCGGTGTCGTCGTGCCAGCCTTTGTTGGCGATCGCAATTTCATCGCCGTTTAAGAATGTCACTTGATCTTTGTTCAGATATTCGGCAGCGTATTCCTCCTGAAATTTCCACTCCTGCACGGTATACCTGCCTTTTACGACGGTTTGATCGGCATAGGCCGACGGCACCGTTACCAGGGAAAGCAGCACGGTAATGCTCAGCAGCAGTCCCAGGCTCTTTTGGAATGTTTTCCTCATGTTGTTTACCTCCGTTTTCAAAATTGATGTGAGCCCTGTAACAGAAGATATGGGAATCAAGCCCCCTTTCAGATTTTTCAACCCTCGATCGCAAGATCAGCCTACGATACCGACGCGGTCAATGCTTGCAATAAATTTGCGTTGGAGCAAAAGATAGAGAAGGATGACGGGCAGGATATAAAGAAGACACGCCGCCATGCTGTAGGTCAGCGAATCGCTGCCGTAACCGGACATGTTGAAAATGCTCGACGCCAGCTTGGAAAGGGAAACCGAAAGCGGCTGATTATCGTCGAGATAAAGGATGGAGAGATAATAGTCATTCCAATGCCAGACCACCGAAAAGATCGAGACGGTCAAAAAGGCGACGCCGGACGAGGGCAAAACCACCCGCAGAAAGGTCGTAAACGCGTTCGCGCCGTCAATATACGCCGCTTCCTCCAGCTCCTTCGGCAGACCCTTGAAAAACTGGTGGTAAATGAAGATAAAGAGCCCCGAGCGCAGCCCCACGCCGAAAAGCGACGGCAGCCAGAAAACCATGCCGGAATTCAGAAGATTCGGCCGGATATCGTGCCCGATCAGCTTCCCGATCCCGTTTAAGATGCCGAAGAGGTCGAAATACGCGTAGTCGAGCGACATCGAGACCGCCGTCATCTGCGGCGGCACCAGAATCATCAAAATGACGATTGCGAAAAAGATTTTTTTGCCCTTAAAATTGTACCGCGCAAAGCCGTATGCCGCGACGGAGCAGGTAAAGACCTCGATCAATCCGCTGACGATCTGCACGCTCACCGTATTGAGAAGCGCCTTTAAATAATCGAGCGCCTCGAACGTCACCTTGAAATTCGCCAGCGTAAAGGTCTTCGGCACCCAGACAACGCTCGCGTCGGTTACCTCCTCGGGCGCCCGGAAGGCGTAGCTGCACATATAGATCAGCTGGATCAGCACGACGTATCCGATCGCGATCAAAAACGCGTAACGCATCACCGAAACGAGCGCGGCGGCGGCTTTGCGTTTGAGCTGATACCGGGTTTTCGGCGTCACTTCGAATTTTTTCATACCGATCCCCCTTATTGCCAGCGTTTCAGGCAGGTGCGGTGGAACAGAACGAACAAGAGCGCCGTGATCCCGCCGACGACCGCAAAATAAAGCCAGAGCATCGCCGAGCTGATGTCATAAATCTGTTGGTCGAGCAAGACCTTATAGGCCTGCGTTATGACCTTGTTGTTTGTGCTCACGCAAAAATCGACCACCGTATATACAACCACAAGCACCAACGACGTGCCGAGCATGGGGACGGTGATATACCAGAATTCCTCCCATTTCGAGGCGCCCTCGACCTTCGAGACCTCGTAAAGCTGCTCGGGTATGGATTGCAGCCCCGAAATAAACAGCACGATCTGCACGCCGCATTGCCAGACGAGGTCGAAGATCTGATTGACGTATCCGAAGACGAGATTTGTCGTTTCGGCCGGGATCCCCATTTGCGAAAAAATGCTCTCAAAATCGACAAGGCCGTTCAGATAGGCGCTTTGCGCCGCGCCGCTCAACGCCTCGACCGACGAGCTGTTCCCCAAAAACCGCATCACGACGCTGTTGATGATAATGACCGGGATAAAATACAGCGAGCGGAAAAAGCTCCTGCCCTTGAATCTGGAATTCAGCACCACCGCGACGATAAAGCTCAAAATCAGGATGATCGGGATTTGATAGGAAAATTCGGTCAGGCTGTCCAGCAGATTGTTGAGATACTCGGGCGATTCAAACAGCGCGTATTTGTAATTGTCGAGCCCGGCGAATTTCATGTGAAAGCCGCCGAGGTCTACCGAGACCTTGGCGAAGGAGAAGGCGACCGTTTGCAGCAGCGGCCGGATAAAGAACAGGCAAACGCCGATCAGCCACGGCAGGATGAACAGAAAGCCGTTTCGGCTGTGCCTGCTTTCGATCGAACGGCTTTTCCGAACCGTTTTCATGCCTTACGCCCCTCTCCCAAACAGAAACCTCTGCGCTTTTACCGTGCCGAGCTCGGTTTCCTTCTCGGTTTCGCCGTAATTTACGATCACCGTGACGCCGTTGCCAAAGCGCGAAACGGAAAGCTCGCCTTCCCTTGTGTAAGAGAGCAGCTGCGCGTTGGAAAGCGCCGCCAACAGCGGTTTTAACTCGCTGATATAGCCGTTGACCGTATCGTCGATATCCGCGTAAACGCTCATCGCGATCGCGCTGTGCGGCGATTTGAACACCGTATCGTTATAGTGATCGCAGAGCGAAAAGCTCAGCGCGCTGCCGGTCGCGGCGGTCTCCAAAAAGGCGATCCGCGGCTCGCTCGAAAGGTTGATCGGCTCGCCCGAAAGGGTCGCATAGCCCCGGAATGCCATTTGGTAAAACGGGATATCTTCATCCAACGCGTAATATTTCGAAGAGCAGGTCGGCGCGTGGGAAACATAATCCAACAGCCTCACGGCATAGCTGTTCGCTTTCTCCCCCAACGCGCTTATCCCCTGCTGCGCGAGGGAGTGCAGGATGCTTGTCACATCGTCCGACATGTGCGCCTTACAGTAATAGTCGGGCGACGCATAATCGGAATAGGCGACGCTCGTCAGGGTGGAAAGCCCCGCCCCCGTCATACCGATTTTCTGAATGCTTTGCGCAACGGCGGACGCCGATTTTGCAAGGGTGAGCCGGTTTGTCAGATAGGCGAAAACGGAATCGGACTGCTCGCGGGTCACGATGTTATAATCGCAATAGCGGGCGCGGACGTCGTTTGCCGAAACGGCGGCCTCGCGCACCTTGAATTTCCCTGCGGATTCGGTCAGAAACACCGTATCCAAGTTAAAGAACAAATCCGTCTGATTGCTTTGCGCCCAGCTACTCAAGGCTTTCAGGCCTTTTTTGCCGCCGAAGGCCTTGTCGGGGGCAAAGCCGCCGCCCGCCTTGCCGTAATCGAGACCCGACGAGCCGAACCCCTTCAGATTGACCGCCAGCTTCGCGTCGGTGTGTCCCAGAATATCCGAAAGGATGCTTTGGGCTTGCGCAAAATCCGTGACGGGCGACAGCGTGTGATACGGGAGCCCCAAAAACAGCTTCCGCTCTTCGAGCCCGCCGAGCAGGGTGATGATCGCGTCGGCAGACGTCTCCCGTTGCCGGAAGCCGTCCGTTTTCTCCAGATAATTGCGGTAGCAT
Source organism: uncultured Clostridia bacterium (assembly GCA_947626485.1). Lineage (GTDB taxonomy): Bacteria > Bacillota > Clostridia > Oscillospirales > Acutalibacteraceae > CANQSG01. Next base: position 8,839 of record CANQSG010000006.1, read on the forward strand.
TCCGCCATTCCGTTGTAATCGTTATGCGCTTTGTCCAGCAAATAATATTTGACCGTGCATTTGGAGAGCCTTACGACGTCCTCGGAATATTTGGTGATGTCGTTGTTGGTGTTCGCGGAGCCCTTGACGAGCGAGGAGGCGCTGCCGCGCATGCAAAAGGTCGGGTAAATTCCGGAAAAGCCGTACTGCGCGTCCCCCGCCACGGCGGAAATGTCGGCGGTTTCCGCGCCGGCGGTGATGATGGCGAAAATGCCTTTGTCCGAGGTTTTCGCGCCGAACACCGGCATTCTTATGCTTTCGGTTTCGGTATCCTGATAAATCGTCTGCGCCGAGGCGTCCCTGCCGTAGACCGGCTCGGAATATTTTCGCGCCTGCCTTTGGGCGTCGTCGGTATAGAGCAGCGCGCCGCTGCCCGAAGGGGCGAAAAGATAGGAGCTGTCATCGTTGGCCGCCGAGACAAAAAACGGCAGGAGCGAAACGCGCAGAATTTTGTTTTCGCCCTCGGTCATCAGGGCGTTTTCCACGGATACCGAAAGGCAGTCCTCCTCCAAAATAAAGGTGATCGGAACGGAAATATTCACCTTGTCAAAATAACAGGTGATCCGAAGCCCCGTGTCGGATTTTTGCACGTTGACGTAGGACAGATTCGAATTTGTGTTGACCTCGTTTTCGGTCTTATTTTTCGCGTCAAGATAGGTGACCCGAAGCGCCGAGCAGATGCCGTCCGCCCGATAACCGTCGGCCGTTTCGCCCGAAGCATAAAAATCATAGGGGATCGTCGACCAGATATCTCCGCTTTGTTTATTCTTGAGCAACACGCAAAGTCGATCGGGATCCCAGCTGAGTTCTAAGCGATCGTTTTCGGTAATGACGCCCGACTTTACGTTCGAAACGCTTTCGGGCAGCCGATAGGTTTTCAGCGAATTGAGATCCGCTTTTTTTCCGCAGCCGCAAAGCGACAGGGCGAACACCACCGCGATCAGGAAGAAGGATAACATTCGTTTCACAGCCTGTTTCGCCCCCTATCGCAAAGTCACTTCGTTGAACACGCTCAGAATAAACCCTAAAATATCCTGCCAAAGCGTCAACATCGAGAACAGCACAAAGGCGACGATCGCCATACCGAGCAGGGTCGCAAGCGCCGTGCCGATCGCCTTAAAGAAGCTGAAATCGTGGATCACGGTGATGCTCAGCAGCAGCAAAACGGCGGTAAACAGATAGCAGACCTTGCCGAGCAGCTCAAACGGCGAATTCGAAGAAGGGGTCAAAACGTTGGAAAGGACGATATAGGCGAAATTGTAAAGGATCAGCGGGAGCAGCGAATAACAGGTCGCGCAGTAAATTTCTTTCATTTTGCCCTTGCCTTCAAACAGAATGCAGACGAGCCAGTTTGCCGCCGTCCAAAGGAGCACAAGACCCACCGTGCCGATCAGCGGCAGGATCGCGTTGAAGTTGGAAAGGTCGGTGATTTTGAACATGAAACCGCCGGCCAAATCGGTCAGCACGGTCGCGACGTAAAACAGCAGCAGCAGTCCCGTCGCCACGGCGACCGAGCCCATATTCTTCGATTTGATGTCCTGTAGGCTTTCAAACGGATGGATCGGCGTCCGCAACGCCACCCGGAGCTTTGCGTTTTTGATAAGCACGAGCTGACGCTTCCGGCTTTGCACGACAAAGACGACCAGCCCCGCCGTAAGCACCACGGCAAGGACGGCGATCCACCAGAAATTCTGATACAGGAAGGCGTCTCTTACCTCCGCAAACGCCAACGCATAGGTCTCGCGGTCGAGGCCGGTTTTGGCATACGCCATCGCCGCCTTATAATCCTTTTCTTTTAACGCCGCCTTTGCGAGACCCCGGTATGCCAGTTGACAGTTTTTGTCCGCGGCATAAATCTGTTCCCAATACGGCTTTGCGTCTTCATATTTGCTTTTTACGGTGAGGCTGTCCGCGGTCATCAGCAGCTTGCCGTATTCGGTGATCTTAAAGCGCGTTATCTTGCCCGTGGAAAAATCGGATACCAGCAAATCGTCCCCGAAAACGCAGATGCTGCTCGGGGAGACAAAGGTGCCCGCCTGCTCCCCTTTTTGCTTGCCGCCGCCGAAAACGGAGATCACGTTGCAGGCGACGTCGTAAATAAAGATTCTCCCGTGCGTGCTGTCCACCGCGTAATAATAGCCGTTCTCGTCGGCGGTCAGCGCGCAAAAGGCGCTTCGCAGCGAGGTGCGGTATTTGGAAAGCATGTTGGTAAATGACACGGGATAATCCGCAAAGTTAAAGCTGTTTGAGGTGCTGCCGGAAAAGCCGGAATTCTTCACGAGAATATTTGTCCCCGAAAGGCCGAATCTCCGAATCTGCCCGCTGGTATTCCCCGTCAGGCCGGAGACAAAGCCTTCGTTGTCGATGCAAATGTCGATCAGGGAAAAGGGCAGCTGTCTGACCGAAGCGTTATGCTTTTCTTCGGTTTCGAAAAGCGAGGTGATAAAGCTTTTGATCGCGTTGGAAAACGAGGTGGTGACGTTGTTCGCGCCGAAAAAGCCGAAGAATTCGTAGGTGTCGGAAAAGACCATCATGCCGTAATAAGAGCCCTGGCACAAAAGATAAATATAGCCGTTGCTGTCCCGCACCAGCTTCGTCGGCGCGAAATCAAAGGTTTCGGGCACGGTGGCGTCCTCCGGCTTTGTGATGATCTTAAAGATCTCGCCGTTTTTGGTGCAGAGCAACCGCTTATTTAGCGTATCTGCGATATAAAGGCCGCTGTCGTCCGCAAACAGCCCCTTCGCGCCGGTAAAGTTGATCGTTTCGCCCTGATAGGTCAAATCCGTGATTTGCTGTTTTACCGTATAATTCTCGTCCAAAACAACGATGCGCCCGTTGCCGCTGTCGAGCACATATAAAAGCCCGTCGTGGCAGGCAAGATGCTGCAGCTCGTTGAAGGCGCCGATGCCCAAAAGATTCCCCTCTATCGTCCCCGCCGTTTTATGCGTCGCCTTGGTCTTGACCGGGGTCTTGTTGGCGTAACCCTCCCAGTAGGTATAGGTCGTGTAAGGGATATCCTCGACGGATTCGGCCTTCGCGGTCACCGCGCCGCCGAGCAGAAGCGCCGCAAAAAGGACGGCGGACAGGAGGCGGGAGATTCTTCTTTTGCCGTTCATATCTTCCACCCCTAATCCTTAATGCCGGCGCTGCTCATGGTTTCAAGCACGTTGGACTGCGTCGCCATGTAAATCAGCACGGGCGGAATCATCATCAGCACGGTCACCGCCATCGCGGAGCCCGAACGCGCAAGGCCGCTCGACACGACCGAACCCATCACGCTCGGCAGCGTTTTCAGACTTTCGGAAAAGATCAGATTGCCGCCCGTGGCTGCCCAGGCGGTCTGGAAGCTGAAGAGCGTAAGCGTCAGCCAGGCGGGTTTTGAAAGCGGCATGACGAGCCGCCAGAAAATCCTGCCCGCGCCCGCGCCGTCGATCCGCGCCGCCTCGATCAGCACCTCGGGGACGTTGGATTCCATAAACTGTTTTACCAAAAACACGCCCATCGTGCTCGCCAGAGCCGGCAGGATATACGCCCAATAGGTGTCGATGATCCCGATTTTCGCGAAAATCAGATACTGCGGCACCGCGAGGGTCGTGCCGTTATAAAGCAGCGCAAACTGCACAAGCAGAAAGAACAGCTTCGTCCACCTGTTTTTGACCTGACAGGTGACGAACGCCGCCATCGAGGAGACCAACACCTGCAAAACCGTGATCGAGGTCGTCACGAAGAGGGTGTTCATCACATATCGGCTCAGCGGCACCTCTAAATTCGAGAGCAGCTCGGGCAGTGCGATATAATTTTTAAAGGTGGGTCTTACCACGAAAAACTTCGGCGGAAAGGCGAGCAATTCGTCTAATGGCTTGAACGAGGTCACGACCGAATAGACCAGCGGAATGACGGTAAAGAGACCCGCGAGCACCAGAATCAGGGAATAGACCGCGTTGCCGAAGCGCGAGCGGGTAAAACGCTTATAACGAGCCGTTTGCTTTTTCATGTGCGCGCCCTCACTTCCCCGTCGAATCGATCAGCTTCCCGATCACCACGCGGGTCACCGCCATCAACGCAAACAGGAACACGGAAAGCGCCGCCGCATACCCCATTTCAAAGCGGGTGCTTGCAACGTCGCTCAAATGCGTCGCGATGGTATGCGTGGCGTAATTCACGCTCGGGAAGCCGGTAAGCGTGGTCGCGATCGCGCTTACCGAGAAGGAGGACTGAATTTGCATGACCGCGCTGAAAAGCAAAATATTGCTCATCGACGGCATGGTGATGTACCACAATTCCTGCCAACGGTTGCGGATGCCGTCGATGGCGCCCGCCTCGTAAAGCGCGGCGTCCACGTTTTGCAGACCCGAAATGTTGGCGAGGAAGGAGACGCCCATGCTCATCCACAGCTGGACGACGATGACAAGCGTCATCGCGTAATGGGGATCGTTAAACCATTGAATCGGTTCGGAAATCACGTTCATGGACAGCAGCAGACTGTTCACATAACCGTAGCTGTCCCCGCTGAACATGACCTGCCAGATAAAATAAACGTTTCCCATCAATGCCGGCGAATAAAACAAAAAGGAGAGCACCGTCCGAATTTTCGGCCCGAGTTCATTGATCATCCAGGCGAGCATAAACGACAGCATAAACCCGATCGGCCCCGTCACCACGGCAAACATCAGGGTGTTTTTGATGGCGATCAGAAAGACCTTGTCTTCGATAAACATTCGGAAATAGTTCTGCAAACCCGCGAATTGAGGGGCGTTTATCATATCGTACTTCGTAAAGCTGAGGGCAAGGGAAGAAAGAACCGGCACGATCATAAACAGGACGAATACCGCCAAAAAAGGCAGCATCATCAGCGAAAGCGTGATCTTATCGCCGGTGCTCCATTTGCTGATCCCCTTTGTTTGTTTCACCTCAGATACCCCTTCCCTACTGAGCGGTCAACAAGCGCCCGACCCGGTCGCGCCGAAACGGGCGAAATTCCGCCCGCCTTTACTTCTCCGACGACAGATTAGCGTATTCCTGCGTTTTGCGGCGAATTTCGTCGTCCGCCTCCGGAATCCATTTTTCCAGCATATCTTCTACATTCTGTCCGTTGTTTACGACGTTCCAAAACACCTGCTGCACCGAGCGGGAGACGTAATAGCTGCCGGGAACCTCCGGCAAATTCTGCACCTTGTCAAACTGATTTTGCAGGGCTTGCAGCGTGGCTTTGTCCCAGCCGAGCCGGTAAACCGCGTTTAGATTTGCGGACTCGTATCTGCCCGAAGCGCCCAAAATCGATTCGATATTGGTCGAAAACCGGTACTGAATATCGTCCGACGTCCACCATTTCAAAAATTCCCATGCCTTGTCTTTTTTGTCCGACCAGTTCAGGATGACGTTGGCGGTTCCCGTCCCGTTGACCGCGTTGGAGATCGTGCCGTCCTCGTTCTGAAAGCCGGGAATTTCCACCATGCGCCATTTTCCGTTGATCTCGGGCGCCGCCGCCCGCAGCGTGGCGTTCTCGGCGTAGGAGGCGATCGCCATCGGCATGAGCCCCGTCCGGAACCGGTTGAAAAAGCTGTAGGTCTTCGGGAACTTGTATTTTGTGAAAAAGTCGGTCATGAAGGTATAGGCTTCTACTGCCCCCGCCGACATCAGGTTGGTGGCGGTTCGCGCCTCGTTATAGGGCGAGACGCCCATTTGCGTCAGGAACAGAAAACCGTCGGTCGTCATGCCGCAGTTCATGTTGTTGAGCGTGATGACCTTCGCGGCGTCGATAAATTCGTCCCAGGTTTTGGGGATTTCGAGCCCCAATTCTTCGAAGATATCGGTTCTGATAAAGAGCATCTGGAAGGTTTCGGTGCTCGGAAGCCCGTAGATTCCGCCCTTGTATTCATAGGGGACGCTCGCCGTCCTGCTGAACCGCTTTGTGATCTCCGCATAGTCCGAAAATTCGGTCAGGTCGTAAAGAAGTCCCCGCATGGCATAGTTGAGCGGGTCGGTCCTTGCGACGTTCAGCTGGAAATCGGGGCCGTTCCCCGCGAGACCCGCCTGCACCAGGGTCGTCGCCGTGATTTTGATATCCACGTCGATCCCCGTTTTGGGGGTGAAATCGTTCGAAATCAGATTTTCGAGCAGGGTGATCTGGTCGCGTCCCCAGTTCAGCCACAACACCAACGCATCCCGATCGGTTTTCTCCCGCTCGTAATCGTCCGCGTAGGAGGAAAGCAGCCGTTTCACGGAAAAGCCCAGCTTCCCGAAAAATCCGATCTTGCCGCTCTCGAACTCCTTGCCGGGCTGCGTCAACAAAACCGTGTCGATGTCGAGCGCCATATTCTGCATTTCATAAAGCCAGGAGCAAAGGGAGGAATAATTATCGTAAAACGCCGAGAGCTTGGTGTGCGCCTCAAACTTGACTTTCAGCATCTGGTTGATCGTGACGGCGGCTTTGCGCATGATCTGGGCGTTCGAGCCGCCCTTTGCCCCGGAGATCTCCTCGCTTAAGGCCGCCATGTTTTCCAGCCGTTCCGCCACGTCGGGCAGCACGTCGTTGAGCTCCGGGATCGCGACGAACAGATCGTAATCGCGGTTGGCGTCGGGCGATTCGCCCGTGATCTTCACGATTTTGCGGTAAAGCGTCCCCAGAATATCGGTGATGTCCTTCAGCTCCGCGGCATACGCGGCAAGCTCGCCCAACGTGACGGTCAAGGTCACGGTATGCGCGCCCGCAGAAAGATAAAGCGGCATTTCCCCGCCGTTTTCATCTGCAAGCGTAAAAAACTGCCAGCCGCTTTGATAGGGGAACGCGACCGCTTCCGCCTCGCGGAACGGAATTTCGCCGTCTACCGACAGCCTTCTGTAAGAAATGCCCTCCTGCAAATAGTTCTGCCTGTAATGAAAGCCGAGCTTATACCAACCGTCGGACGGCGCGACAACGCTCCAGCTGATCGACCCGCCGAGGCGGTTCCAGTTCGTACCGCCGATATAATTGATCCGCTTGTGAAACGGGTCGGCGGGCGACACCGCGGCGCTGTTGCGATCCGCCAAAGGCACAAAGCTCTTTTGGCTTTTGGCGGTCGCCTTTTCGCCCTCTAAAACAATTTCTTCCCCGGTATAATCGGAAGCGTTTTCATGCTTTGCGGCATATTCTTCATAGGTCGGCAACGTTTCGGGAACGGCCAACACCAGTTTTTCGATTTTTACCGGCTCTTCCCCGAAGGAGAGGGAAAGCACATGCTCTCCCTTGCGCAATGCCAGACACAGCGGCTCGGTCACAAACCCCTCGCTGTCGTAGAGCTTGGCGGTGCTGCTTACGAACACCTCCTCCTGCTCGGGGGAGAATTCATCGCCGTCCGCATTTGCGGAAAAGGTATCGGTCGCGTTCTTCCACACCCGGTAAAGCAGAAGGGTTTCCGCCTGCGCGCAGGGGAATTCTCCGTCCACCGTCAAAGAAAGCTCGATATCGTTCCCGTTGCCCGCGATCGCCGTGTAGGTAAGCACCGGCATATACCGGGCGTCTTCGGGCACGGTGAAGCGAAACTCCATGCTGTCGTCCGTTTGCGCGAGAACCTCCGGCTCGATCGCGGCCGCCGCCTTTTTGAAGTTATCGGATTCCGATAACTGCGCCGTAAAATCGTCGGAGGCAGCGCTTTGCCCCATAGCGGGCGCGGCGGGTTTTGCGGCCTGCGATTCGGGCGCGGCGGACACCGTCAGACCCGACAGCGCGAGCAACAACGTAAGTGCGAAGGAAATCATCCGTCTTTTCATACGCTGCCTCCTTTCCTATAACGTGTAAATTTAAGCCTTTTTCTGCTTGCGTTTTACAAGAACGATAACGGTCACGGCGATTCCCGCAAGCAGCAGCACCGCGCCCAAAACGATCAGCAGGATCGCCCAAAGCGGGAAACCGCTGCTCGCTGCCGCCGTCTTTTCGGGAGCTTCGCGTTTTACCGTGATTTTGTAGGTTCTTCTGCCGCCGTTTTCGGTTTCGACCAGAACCTTCACGATATTGTTGCCGACGTATTCGAGGTTGGTATCCCCGACGGTGACGACCGCGTTTTCGTATTCGGGGACGGCCGTAACCGTCACCTTTTCGATTTCGTAGGGCACCGTCGCGGTATACTCCTTGATTTCGGGGTCGAATGCGGGGACGATCTCCGCTTCGTCGAGCGCAAGCGAGGAAAGCCTTGTGCTCAGGAGCGTTTCGGTGGTCTCCTCGGTTACCACGACCTCGGGAGCCGTCGCCGCTTCTTGTTTTACGGTCACATTTGTCCACTGATACGGGTCGACCTTTAACAGATCCTTGCCGGTCGTGGCAAGCGCATCCGAGAGCGCGACCGCGGCGTCGCTGTACCGTTCGATATCGCCCACCTGCAACGTAAAGACGACGACGATGTCGCCCTTCTTTAATTTGCCGCCGTTGCAGGCGAGTGAAAAGACGACGTCCTTATCCCGCGCGGTGAAGTAAAATTCGCAGTCGTTTTTGACAGCCTTCGCGTCGACGAACCGCAGACCCGAGGTCAGGGTGATTTTGCCGTTCAGCGCGGCGACGTCGTCGGTATTGCAGACGAGGGTGACCTGGATTTCATCGCCGACGGCAAAGCTCGTCGGACCCTCGAGGCGGAAGGACGCCGCGCCCGTTTTGGCGGATTTCGAGGAAAGCATGCAGTCGTAGATCGTGATCTTGCCGTCGCGGTCGACGTCCGCCGCCGTCAGCGCATGGCCGGTAAGCGGGTTCGTTCCTGCCAAATGCTTTAAGATCGCGGTGGAATCCTTGGCGTCCGCCTTTCCGTCGCCGGTCACGTCGCCGTAAAGGATGACGGTCGCTTTGTCTTTGATCACCGGGCCGTCCATCAGCCGAATCTGCATGCCCGTGCCGATGTAACCGCCGAAATCGGTGATTTCGGTGCCGTCCGCCGCGAAAACCCGGATATATTGGGAATTTTTCAGGCCGCTCAGCAGGGCTTTGATCGTGGTATTTTTCTCCACCCCTGTCAAAAGTCCGCCCGCGAGCTTATATTCCTCTTTCGCCGTTGCCAGCGCTTTCGGGAAGGTGCTGACCGGCTCGGCGAGCTTTGCGGCATTCGCGGTCTTGAAAAGGCGGAAATCGTCGAAATACGCCGTGCCGCCGCCGTCGTACACCATGATGCCCACGCGGTTGCGGTCGTTGGTGTTGAAGGAGACGCCGAAGCTCTGCCAGTCGCAATTCTCTTTATAATTTTCTTTGCTGAAGGCAAACTTCTTGATGACCGTCGGCAGCTTCATGTTTTCGGTCACGTCGGAATATCCGTCGTACCTGTAACCGCTCAAAATCCCGACCGCGCCGTCGCCGGTTTTTACGATCGAACATTTGGCGGAGAAGGTGTATTCGGTATGGGGCTCTACGTCGACCCAACGAATATAGTAAATTTTGTTGGGATAACGCTTTGTGCTCTCGTAAAGAAGGGCGTTTTTCTGGATGCTGTGGTTGCTGTTCGCGGGGTTCAGATCCCCGGCATGCTGCGCCGTGCCGAAAAGCGTGCTGTCCGTAACCGCCCAGTAAGCGGAGCCGTTTTCGAAATCGAAGTCCCCGACGAGATTGTCGGCTGCCGTTTTCGTCCCCAGCAGCGCGGGGTTCAGATCGGTTACCGTGACGTCCGCTTTCTTTTCGAAATCGGAGACGTATTTCACGGCGTTCTTCTCTTCGAAAATATAGAGCTCGTCGACGTCGATCGTGTCGTTGGTGCCTCTGATTAAGAATTTCAGGGCCTGCGCATCGTTCGACCGGATGCTGAAGCTGACGATGTGCCATGCGTTGTCCGCCGCCGCGGGGGAGACCTGCGTGGTCTTGGTGTAGAGTCTGCCCGCTTCCGAATCCGGGCTCGAGGTCTGGATAAAGTCCTCGGTATCCGGGTCGGCAAATCCGAGGGAGATATGGCTGTTGCCGAATTTGCTGCCGTCGGTTTTGGGGTATCTTGTAAACAGGGTGGCGTAATAGGTCGTGTTCTTCTTCAGCGGCACCGTGATATAGGCGAGCTTTTCCGTTTCGCCGGCTTCGAAGTGCAGATAATTGTCTCCCTTGAAAGCCGTCGAATCGGAACGGATCTCGCTGCCGCTGCCGCTGAAGTTCGTACCCTTTTCAAACCCGGCGTCCGCGAACAGGTTGTTTTGGGCTTCGGCGATGTAAGGATAATTGTTATAGGGGGTCGCGTTATGATAATCGACAAAATACGCCCTGGTCTGATTTCCCGAGGTGTCCGCCGGCTTGTCGGTCTGCAAAACCTTGATATCGTCGATGTAATACTGGGAATCGTTCATCGTTTGGAAAATCAGATAAAGCGAGGTGTAATTTCCGCTGTTTACAACGAACGAATATTTTTGCCAGGCGTCGGCGTTTTGCAGGACGCCCTTCGTGACGACCGATTCAAAATTAAAGGTGGTATCCTTTGAAACGCAGTAGGCCGACATGCCGTCGTCGAATTCGCCCTTATAATAGAAGGAGATTTCGTAATTCGTGTTTGGCTCGGTTTTGAAGCTCTGGCTCAAGGTTTTGTGATTGCCCGCCAAAACATTCATGCCGTACCCGTCGGCGCCGCAGTTTTCGCTCGAAAACTCGAAATATGCGGAATCGAACGCCCAGCCGATCTCGCCTAAACTGAAATCGCCGTTGATCAGCTTCGAGCCTGCGTCGTCGATTTTGAAGATGATAACGTCGTCGATAAACGCCGCATTCTTTTTGCATTCGTGCGCTTCGAACGTGATCCGGTAGGTCGTATCCTCAGCGGGCGTGAAAATATCGCTGATCACCGTTTTCCAGTTCTCCGAGGAACCGATGCTTCCGCCGGTGACATACGCGGATCCGATGCGCGAGGGATCCGGGGATATGACGGGGTTGCCTTCCTCGTCGAACGCCTTCATGATCGCCCACTTGGAAGAACCCATTTGCCCGTAAGAGCTGAAGACCGCGATATATCGTTGCCCTTTTTCCACCTCGAAGGTCTGGTGAATCTTGGGATAATAGGTCGCGTCGGTCATCGTAAGCGAGCCCGCGCCCGAGCTTGCGACGCTGCCCTTTGTATAGACCGGGCTGTTCGTCGTCTGTTCCCAGCCGGTCGTGCCGGATTCGAAGCCGGGATTTTGCAGCATCGACTCGATCTTCGCCGGGACATTGACCTTCTTGATGACGACGTCGTCAAAATACGCCGGGTTGGAGGAAGCGCTCTGAATCACGATCGCGATGCGGGTGTGCTCGCCGCTGTCCAACGTAAGGACGAGGTTGTTCCAGGTCGGATCCTTGAGTTGACGGGAATCGCCCGTGATGTAGCCCTTGTCCGTCGCATTGGTCGCCGGGCTGAATCCGCTTTGCGAATCGCCGCTTGCGTCGCAAACCGACCATTTCAGCCAGCTCGTCGCGATATTTCCGATCGTATAACCATACGAAAAGGAGATCTGATAGCGCGTATGCGGCTCGACGTCTACCGCCTGCCACACCTTGCTGTCTGTCTCAGACGGCTGTCTTAAGGCTTTTTCGCCGCTGTTTACCGGCGTTTGAACGATGGTTTGGGTGCCCTTGCTTTTCTTCCAACCGGCGAAATCGTCCTCAAACCCGCCGTTTGTAAGGAGGTTCTCGGTATCGTCGAGGCTCACGCATACGTCGTCTACGGTCAGCTCGCCGCCCTCGCCCGTCAGGATCATGAGGCGGTGCGCGGTTCGGTACATCGAAGAAAAGGTATAGGTCTCGGTTTTCCACTCCTCGGTCGCTTCCAGACTGTGCTTTTCGCCGATGACGTCGTTTTTGCTAATCTCCTCCCGCACGCGGGCGATCGCCCACGAAGCGCCGGCGCCGCTGCCCTTGTAACGGAACGAAACGGTATAATAGGTTTCCTGCGCGGTGGGGAAATCGAAGTAGATCCCGCTGTCCTTGCCGCTCGGTAATTGCGCCGCGACAAAGCCGTCGACGCCGTTGCCCGTTAAGACGACTTCGCCGTCTCCCATCGCATGATAGCTGCGCTCCTCCTCTTTGTTTTCAAAAGAGCCGTTCGCAAGGAGGTTTTTCGCGCTTTTTATGCCGGTTTGCGGGATCGATACGGCGTCTATCTCGACGTCGGTTCCCTGCACGCCGAAATAGAAATCGGAATAGAAGGCATGGCTGAATTCAAAGGAATATAAGGCCCAGTCCTCAGCCTGTTCGAGCGTTACGCTTTTGATGGTCGTGTATTGGCTGTCCCGGTTGTAAAAAACGGCGATTTTGTCGCTCGCATCCGCGGTCGGGTTGCGATACCAGAACTGAAACGTATAGGTCACGTTTTTTTCGAGCGAGACCTTTTTGGAATAGGCGTAAGCGCTGTCGCTTTGTCCCTTTACGAGATAGTCGCCGTCGAAGGCGTCGTCGGACTGCATTCTTCCGTCCGCCCAAAACGTATCCGTTTCAAAGCTGCCGCCGGTCAGATAGCCGTGCTCCGCGCGTTCGGCTGTGGCGGTGATTGCAGAGAAAAGCGGGATCGACGCCGACACCATCGCCACGATCAATAGAACAGAAATCGCGCGGCTTACATTGCTTTTCCATCGTTTAAGCATCGTTTATCCTCCCTTTCCGTTATCTGAATTCGGTGATCGTCATGTCATCGATATAGAACCTTGTATTGGTAAGGGTATTCGAGCTGTTCATGATAACGACGCGCACCAATCCGTCGTCCGATGACGTAAAGTCGGTCTCGATATAATGCCATTCGGTATCGCCTTCTTCGGTGTTGGTAAGTCCCGTATAAGCGAGGTTGTTGTTATTGTAATCCCGCACGGTAATGGAAATCGAACCGCGCTTTGTCTTATACCACACACCGAAATGATAGGTTCTTGCAGGCTGCAATTTCAGGTTATAGAACATAAACGAGGTGTACTGACCCGGCGTCCCGATGCCGTTTTCATAGTCCACCTTAAAGGAATATTGGCCGCTGTGGGCTTCCTCGGTGGTAAACTGGCCGCAATTATGCGGTCTGCCGCTCGCGTCGGTACGGACATACCAGCCGTTGCTGTTTTCGGACGTATAATTGTCGGCATACGTCGCCTTGTATTCCCCGTCCTCAAAGCCGCCGGCATAATTCCCGCTTGCGTCGACAAACATTTCGGCGGGCACGTAGACCTCGTTTTCATTCGACGGATCAGAGGTCATTTTGTTCCCGTTGTAATCGACGGCGATGACGCGGTAGCGGTATTTCACGCCCGGCACACGGGTATCGTCGACATAGGTAAGCAGACCGTTGTCCATCGAATTGTCCATCGAATCGATGTTGTCGGCGATCACGTGCCACGCCCCGCCGTTCTCGCTGCGTTCGAGCGTGAAATAGTCGACGCCGCGGCCGCCGATCCAATAGTTGGTGTCGGAATCGAAATTATAGAGCAGGACGGGTTTGTCCATGACGGGCTTCATACCCTTATATTCGTTTTTGAGGTCGCTGATCGTGTAGGAAAGATCGAGCGCATAGTCCTGCAACAGCGAATAATCGTCGGTCCGGTATTCGGCAAACAGGTTGCTGTTTCTGCCGGGCGCCATCGTGTGCACGCAGAAGAAGAAGGCGCCCAGATAGCCGCCCTCCACCGCGCTGCGGTAATGGCGGACGCGCGCGGCGTTGAGCACCGCGTCGGAATACTGGTCGACGTTTGCCGATTCGCCGACGTTCAGCTCGCCGAGATAGGCCGGGCGCTGCTGGAAGCGGGTCTCGAGATTCGGGGTGCCCTTGACGCTGTAATAGTTGTAGCCGATGATGTCGACCTTCAGATCGTTGTACTTAAAGCCGTTGATGTCCCAGCCCACGTCCTCCACGCTCGTGGGGATATCGGGCATATACTTTTTCGAGGTATCGTGCAGGACGTTTAAAAGGGAGGCAAAATCTTTCCAAGCAAGCCCGTCCTCGGCGTAGAGCATGCCGTTTTCCACGTCGTTTGTCAGTGTGCCGTTTTCGACCGTCAGGTTCATGATCGGGATAATATCCTGATATTCGCTTAAGATCTCGCACACCTTGCTGACGCCGTTCTCGATGTACGCCTCGCGCGCCGTTTCATCGTAATAATAGCGGAAGTATTTCAGCCGGATTTCATATGGAGACAGCCCGTTGTAATCATAGTTGAAGAGATGCCCCCAACCGTGAACCAATATTGTGGGCACAACGTCGATGCCGACCTTGCGGCAGGAGTTCATCAGATCTCTTAAATCCGTAACAAACCTGTCCCCAAGCCCCGTCACCAAGCCGTTTTCGTCGTACGTATAGCCGGAGCCGCCCGCCAAAATCCAGGGATTGATCGCGGTAAAGCCCAGCGCCTTCAAATTGTATAACGAACGCTCGACGTATTCCGCCTTATAGGTCGATTTTCTGGCGGTGATCTCATTGTCGCCGATGCCCTGCGAATACTGGGTGTAGGTGCCGAATTTGTTATAGTCGATCCTGTAAATAAATCCGTCCTCGGCTAAAATACGTTCGTATTCGTTTTTGTAGGTGACGCCGTTGACCGAAAAATCAAAAGAGCCGTCGGCTTTCAGGGTGATCCCGTGCGCCACGGTCGCATCCGCGCTCGCGCCCGCGACGTTCTGTTCGGAATAGAACGCGGTATTCCGGGTCGTATCCCCCGCGAGGGCGGCCGCCGAGATGACAGCCGCCGTCAGGCAGGAAAATACGGGAATCAAAATCTTTCGAGAAATGTTCATGAATTGCTCACTCCTCTAAATTTAGTTCAAATAGATTTTCCGGAGATTTTCGGTGATGACGTTCGACCATCTGTCCATCGTGGCGCTGATATCGCCCCCGTTTAACGCGCACTGCTGGTTGTAGTCCCACCAGTCATAGTCGCCGCCGTACTCCACAACGCCCGTGCTGAGCTTAAACACCTTCGGCTGATCCCAGAGATAGTCCATCATCGCCGCCGCGGATTCGTTGACCCAGGTGGTGTGACCCTTTTCGTCGAACTGCGGCGAAAGCCAGTATTCCAGCGCATACGCCGCGGCCTCGGTATTCTTCGCGCCGACCGGGAAGCCCCAAAGCTGGAAATTGCAGGGCGCGACGTTCACGCCTTTTTTGCAGGGGATCGGCGCAAAGCCCAGGGTAAAGGGCAGATTCTCATACCGTTCGCCACTCTGCAGCGCCCAGGAATCGTCTAAGAACATGGCGCATTTGCTGTTCATGAATCCGTCGCGGTTCAGCGCCATATCCATGACCTTGTATTGCCCTTTGGTGCTGAGGTTGTAAATATACTGATAGGCCGCGCGGTAATTTGCGCTGCCGGTGTTATTTACGAGCTTGCCGTTCTGGAAGGTCACCGCGTCCTCGCCGGAGCTCTGGGACAACCGGTAGGCGTGATATTCGGTGGAAAGGGCGGTGACGCCCGATTTTTGCTGAATTTGCTGCGCGGTGGTGATCAGCGTGTCCCAGTTCCAGTTTTTCTGCTGCCAAAGGGTGTGCGGGTCGGTAACGCCGTGCTTTTTGAACAGATCGACGTTATAGAGCATGATGCCGAAGTTGATATGGGAATTGCCCTTGATGATCGCGCCGTACTGCTTCCCGTTCCATTTGATTTTATTCATCGATTCCAAATCGAAGGTATTCTTGTTCATGCTGAGCTTGCTGTTATCGATCGGCTGGAAATAGTCCTGAATGATCGCATTCGGATACTGCTCTTGCATGATGCAGGCGATATCCGGCGAATTCTTCTGCAGCTTCAAAGAGGACAACTTTTGCATATACGCGTCTTCGTCGGCATAAACAAACTTTACCTTGATGCCGGTGGCCTTGGTAAAGCGCTCCATCTTCTTTACCTCATAATCAAACGCCGGCCACCAGATGAGGATCGTGACCTCCTTGCCGGAAAGGTTCTTGGGGACGCTCGAAAGGAAGTCGGTTTTCGCGGTTTCGTTGATCTTGTTTTTGTGGACGAGCCCGTCGTCGTAGGTTTGCGTATTTCCGCCGCCGCCGGTCGTCGTGGTCGCGGTCGTGGTCGTGGTGATCTTAGAGGTGATCGCCTCGCCGTCCGTATCGCCGTCGCCGAATCCGTCGTCGGCCTCATCCCCGTACAAGATCTCGGATTCTTCTGCCACCTCTGCTTCGTCCCCGCAGGCAGACATCGCAAAGATCATCGCAAGGCATAAAAGAACGGCGATGCATGCACGCACATACTTCCCTGTCATTTTCATAAAAAACTCCTCCAATCAAGTTTTTTTGTAGTTTAATTTTATTATAAGGCGAACTTCCTGTAAATGTATAAAAGCAGTCAAATAAATGGACAAAAGTATCGTTTGGGCATTTTCCGTGCGTTTTATAAAATTCTGCAAACCGGTTCGGAGATACACCATTATTCACATAAACAATTTCCTTTTTAAAAATATTTTTTCAAGCATTCCCACAGCAAGCGCAAAATTCCGCCGCAAACGCGGCGCCGGCGCGCGGCGGAAAATCAAGAGAAAAGTATCTTTTTCTCTTGACATCGCAGAAGAAATCGGATATTCTTATCGTAGAACGAAACGCACGGGGGGATCGACGGATGTTTACCGCCACTTATAGCAAAAGCAGGGACCTCTTCACCCCGATTCGGGATGTCCCCATGGACGTTATATGCGCCGGATTTCACTCGGTCGAAACCATGAGCGAGACAAGAGCGCTTTCGAACCGCCCGAACGGAACGCCGAATTATCAGCTGATTTACATTAAAGAATGCAAAAGCCCCATCACCTACACGATCGGCGAGCAGGAATACGCCGCGCAGACCGATGACATCATCATTTACCGGCCGCACGAAAAGCAAAGATATTTCTATACCATGAAGAACAAAGCGGTCGTTTATTGGATCCACTTCGACGGCGCCGAGGTCGAAAACCTGATGAAACGGCTCTGCCTTCACGACGTCAGGCTCCTGCATCTCACGGATACCTCGATCTCGGTTCCCAAAGCCATTAAACGGATCATGAACGAGCTCCACGCGTCGCACCTGTTTTCGCACGACATCATCTGCGGCGAGCTTTACAGTCTGCTTGCGAAGCTCGCGCAGTTCAAATATCTCACCAGCAACAATTTTTCCAAGATCGACGAAATCATAGACGATATTAAAACCAACTTTTCCAACAATCTTTCCAATCAGGATTATGCTTACAAATGCGGGCTGAGCCTTCCGCATTTTTTGCGGTGCTTCAAGCAGGTGACCGGCACTTCTCCCCTGAATTACAAGCTGAATCTTCGGGTCAACCACGCAAAAAATCTGATCACCAAGACCGAGCTCAGCGTCAATCAGATTTCGCAGATCGTCGGCTTTAACGACCCCGCTTATTTCAGCCGGTATTTCAAAAAATTGACCGGCCTGTCCCCCAAGGAATACCGCGAAAAATTTTCAGTAAAGATGGAGGAAATGGGCGATGCGTAACTACACCCTGTTTGCCAAAGAAATGCTTGCGAAGATGACGCTCAAAGAAAAGGTCGCGCAGCTCTCCCAAAAGGTCGCGGGGTATCGCTGCTTTACCCGCGACGGAGAGGAATTCACCTTTTCGAAGGAATTCGACGATTTTCTAAAGGAATACGGCCCGATGGGCGCGATCAGCAACATTCTGCGCGCAGACGCCTTTACGCGGCACGACTGGAACACCGGGATCGAGCCGCGGCACCGGGTGAAGGTCGCCAACGCCCTGCAAAAAAGGGTGCTGGAGCATTCCCGCCTGCAAATCCCCGTCCTGCTGGAGGTGGAAGCGAACCACGGCATTCAGGCGCTCGGCAGCGTCATGTTCCCGACGAACCTCGGCATCGGCTGCACCTTCAACCCCGAATTGTACCGAAAAATCATGAAAACGGTCGGCAAGGAAATGCGGCTGTCGGCAAACCACATGGCCTTTACCACCATGCTCGACATGGCGCGCGACCCGCGATGGGGTCGCACCGAGGAGTTTTTTTCAGAGGACCCTTACCTCGCGGCACAGTTTACCGAAAAAGGCGTGCTGGGCTACAAGTCCGAGGGGCCCTTGCTCTGCTGCAAGCATTACTGCGCGACCGGCGACGGCTTCGGCGGCATCAACGTCGGCGAGGTCAGCATCGGCCACCGCGAGCTGCACGACATTCACCTCCCGCCGGCGGAAAAGGCGGTCAAGGCGGGCGCCGACGTCGTTATGGCGGCCTACAATGTGATCGACGGCATCCCGGGGCACATGAACGCTTATCTGCTGCGCACCGTCCTGCGCGAAGAGCTGGGCTTCGAGGGCATTGTGTTGTCGGACGGCTTCGGCGTGCAGCGCGCGATCGGCTGGATGGGCTATGACATGGAACGGGGAAGCGCCGCCGCGCTGAAAGCCGGCGTAGATTTGAGTTTAGCGGACACGGACGGCGCCTATTTGCATCTGGAAGAAGCCTGTAAAAAGGGCTATATCGACGAATCGCTCATCGATGCGGCGGTCACGAGGATCCTCGAAAAGAAATACGAGATCGGTCTGTTTGACAACCCATATTTCGAGGATACCGGCGCGCTTGCTGCCTACTTAAAAAGCGGCGAGCAAAGAAAGCTGGCGTACGAAGCGGCGGCGGAATCGGCGGTGCTGTTAAAAAACAACGGCGTTTTGCCCTTGTCCGAAAACACAAAAATCGCCCTGATCGGCGCCCATGCCGACAACATCTATTATCAGCTGGGGGATTATTCCGCCTATCAAAAGCAGGGCGAGACCTGCACCGTTCGCGAAGCGCTTGCGCGAACATTTTCCTCGGTTTCTTTCACAAACGGCTGGGATTTTCGCGGCGCCTACGACGATTTCGACCATGCGCTGCAACTCGCCGCGGAAAGCGACGTCGTGATCGTGACCGCGGGCGGCAGCACCGCCAAGCTGATCGACGACGTCGACTATGACCCGAACACCGGCGCGGTTCGAAGCGCGAGCCGATTCCTCGACTGCGGCGAGGGTATGGATGTGTCGGACATCAAGCTGCCGGGCAATCAAACCGAGCTGATCGAACGCTTGAGGGAAACCGGAAAGCCCGTCGTTGTGCTGCTCATGCAGGGGCGCCCCTATGAGATCACCCGGGCGAACGCGGCGGCGGACGCCGTGCTGGCGGTGTGGTATCCCGGCGTGGAGGGCGCGACGGCGATCTGCGATCTACTCACCGGAAAGGTCAATCCTTCCGGAAAGCTCTCGGTCTCCATTCCGGCCGCCTCCACCTGCCTGCCGGCCTATTACAATCGCCTTGCCGATGCGGATTACAGCTCCGGCAGCGAATGGACCGTCAACACATACAGCGACCACGTCGAACGGATCCTCTATCCTTTCGGATACGGACTGTCCTATTCCGCGTTTCAATACAACAGCATGGAAGTGCGCAAAACCGGCGTCAACCGCTTTGCGGTCGACGTGACGGTGGAAAACATCTCCGACCGCCCCGGAAAAGAGACCGTCCTGCTCTATATCCACGGCTCGGGCAACACCGTAAGGCGCCGCGTCAAAGAACTAAAGGGATTCCGAAAGATCGACCTCGGCGCGCACGAACAGAAGACCGTGACGTTTCCATTGGGCTATGACGAACTGAAGGTCTACTCGGTAAACGAAATCTTCGAAGTCGAACAAGCAACCGTCACGCTCTACGTAGGCCCGCTCAAAGCCGAGATCCAAACCGAGCCGCAAAGATGCTGAACCCCCCGAAGCGTCAGATCATATCGCCCAAAATTTACAGAGTCAAGACCACCGGTGAAACCGGTGGCTTGCACAGCCCCTGGAAGGGGCGCTGAAAGTTTGACACCGCATTACCATCTCGGGCAGCCGCTCACGTGCGGCTGTCTTTTTTTACTATTTTTGCTACCCGTAAACGAGTCGGTGTACTCCTTGATGCCCACTTGATCTTGTGCGTAATCTTCTTTCAACTGGTTCCGAATGTACGCCGCGATCATCTGCCCTATGCGAGCCGACCGTCACCATTGTCGGCAAAAGCGGCTTGTTCTTCTCCGACCATTCGCACACAAGCTCCGGGTGTATGGCTGCAAAGCTGTTCTCCATCGTCGCCGCTCCTTTCCTTTGAGTACCCACATTATATAGAAAAAAGGCGCTGCGAGGAAGTTTGCGATTTGCCGCCGGAACGCAAAAAAGCCCCCTGAAAGAGCATTTCTCTCTCAGGGGGTAACCTAAAAATCTGCGATTTTTTCATCTTACGCATCTTTTTCGACATCGTTTGATGTAAAGATATAAATTTGGGCTTTTAGGCGATTCCGAAAATCCGCGTAAATACTGGGTTTTTTACTCGATGGGCTTCATCGTCGGGAACAATAACAGTCTCTTATGGAGGGGCTGTCGGTTAGGAGCATGATGAGGCGTTCTATGCCGATGCCCAGGCCTCCGGTGGGGGGCATGCCGTATTCGAGGGCGGTCACGTAGTCATAGTCGACCTGCGAGCGGCTCTCGGGATCGAGCACTTTGCACTCTGCCACCTGGCGACTGGCACCCGTTCCCGTAGGCGGCCACGTACAAACAGAGGAGAAGCGATGAAGGTATGGTAGATCCCTTTTCAATGTTTTGTACGATCCGCTATTGGATCAAAAGGTCGACCAGCGAGTTTGTTTCCGGGTCGAACGTCATGATATTAAGATCTTTGTGCGAGTCAAGGAGATCCATTTTTTCCAAGTAAATAATGCCGTTTATTTTATTGATCCAATACCCGTATAGATCATCGATCGCTAGGATCTTCACTTCATTGTTATCGTCGGAAAGGGAAATTTTACAAAGTGCCTCTTCTTTGTTTCCGCTTTCTAACCCCATAATACAATATATTTCGTTGTTTTCTGCCCATATCGGAATATCCTCTGTAAGTTCTCCGGTCAACATGGCTGTGTTAAATGAAAACCAACGATTCTGTGTTTCGTAGGTGATCGTATCGGTGGCCTGGATCTCGATCGCCGGATCATAATCAGAATCTCGATAACCGATGCTCATATTGATGATTTTACCATCTGTGATCGGAAAGAGAAAATCATAGTCATCTAATGCCTCTGATATTCTGCTGTTACGTTCTTGCTTATTGGTCCCGTCGAAAGAAAGGCTATAAAAGGCGGTCTCTTCTTTCCGATGATCTTCGTATGAGTCATCCTCTTTTACGCCAGTATAAAAGAATTGCCGATTTTTGGCATCAACGCTTATACCTGTTATGCCATATGTTAAATCATCGGCCAAAACAGTAGCTTCCTCGGTTTTTATATCGATTTTTAAAAACACTTCATCATACGATAAATAAAGCGTATCATTATACAACATCAAAAAGCTGCAATCAAAAGCATCTCCTATATGGTAGATGGTTTGCATATCGCTTCCGTCTAAATTCATGCTTATTACACATAGAGAGTTGTAATGATCGGGATCCAGTACGGTGAACCCATATAATTTTCCTTGAGCGGATATATTCATTTCTGCTATTGGATAATCGCAAACCTTCTTAAATGTATTTCCGTTTTTAGCGTAAACCCCGGCTGCAGTAGATAGGTACGTAACGCCTTTATACTCCGCAGCAAAGCCACCGCATTGCAAATTCGCGATCGAATTGCCGAAATAGTTTTGCGAGCTATCCGAAATGTCGGTTATGGCAGAAGACGACGAACTATCTGAAATATCGGTTTTGCAAGAAGACAATAGAGATAAGCAGATCGTCAAAACCAGAAGTATAGATATTCTTTTGGCTATTTTCATTTTAAAGTCCCTTTCTATAACTTTGTTTTGTCCGGACAATAATTTTTTAACAACATAAAAGCCATGCTATCATTTAGAAGATCTGCGATTTTTCATCCTTCGCATCTTTTTTGACATCGTTTGATGTAAGTTTGATGTAAAGATGTAAATTTGCGTCTTTAGGCGATTCCGAAAGGCCGCATGAATACGGGGTTTTTCGGCTCTTTTAGTCGCCCAAGGGTTTCATTGTCGGGAAACGCAGGAAGCATATTGCAAACCGTAGTAAAATGGCGTAAACCGTGATAAATCGTGATTCTCCAAATTTGCAATTTGATAAACCGTTGTATCCCGTGATATAAAACCCGTTTCATTCGATGTAGATTTTGATGTAAGGTC
>CANQSG010000007.1 GCA_947626485.1 uncultured Clostridia bacterium
GATTATCGGGACAAGGTCGTAAAGCCGACCGATTACGCCCGGGGCTACACCGAGCACACCTGCACCCGCTGCGGCGATTCCTATAAGGATTCTTACGTCGAAAGTCTCAAAAACGACGGCTCCCATACGCACGATTATAAAATCGAGATCACGAAGGAGCCGAAATGCTTTGTCAACGGAGAAAGAACCTACACCTGCAAGACCTGCGGCGACACCTATACGGAGGGCATTCCCGCCGCCGGGCATGAATACGCGGCGAGCAAGGTCAGCGCGACCTGTACCCAGCGCGGCTACACGCTGAACGCCTGCAAAAAGTGCGGCGATTCGTATAAAAACAATTACACAAACGCCCTCGGCCACAATTTCAGCAACTGGAAATCTTTAAGCAGCGGGGAACATCAGGCCGCCTGCACCCGCTGCGGCGAGACAAAGAAGGAAGCCCATAAAACGAGCGCGAAGGTCACAAAGGAAGCGACCTGCAGCGCGAACGGCGTCAAAACCTACACCTGCGCGACCTGCGGCTATTCGTATAACGAGACGATCGTCGCGACGGGCAAGCACCATTATAAAACAGAAGTCGTAAAGCCCACCGAAAACAAGGGCGGCTATACCCTGTACACCTGCACGACCTGCGGCCACACCTACAAAGACAACTACACCGACCCGACCGGCACCGCCTCGCACACCCACAACTGGGAAGAAAAGACCACGAAAAAGGCGACCTGCGAGGCCGCCGGGACGATCACCCACACCTGCAAATCCTGCGGCGAGCATTGGGACGAGGAGACCAAACCCCTCGGCCACGACTACAAAAGCACGGTGACCGCCCCGACCTGCACGACGCAGGGGTACACGACCTGGAAATGCAGCCGCTGCAGCAGCAATTATAAAGACAGCTACAAGGACGCGACCGGGCATAAGCACACCGAAGTTCGCAACAAAAAAGCCGCCACCTGTTCGGCGGAGGGCTACACCGGCGACACCTATTGCCTCGACTGCAAAACGACGATCCAGTCCGGCGCCGGCATCGCCAAACTGAGCCATACGCCCGAGGTGCGGGGCAAAAAAGCCGCGACCTGCACGGCGGAAGGCTATACCGGCGACGAATATTGCAAGGTCTGCCAGACGAAGATCAGCACCGGCAAAAAGATAAATAAGCTGGCGCATACGCCGGAAGTGCGCAACAAAAAGGCCGCGACCTGCAGTTCCGAAGGATACAGCGGCGATCGGTATTGTACGGTGTGCGGCACGCAAATCGCTTCCGGTGTAACGCTTGAAAAGTTACCGCACAGCTGGACGAAAAAGCAGACGATAAAGACCGCGACCTGTACGGAACACGGCAAAGAGCTCTGGGAATGCACCGCCTGCCACACAACGCAAACCCGCGACACCGGCCTCGACGCGAATAATCATGACTGGAAGTGCACGAAAGAAGCATGGGATGAAGATGGTGCACCTGTGTATTCGACAGTCCTTATGTGGTATGGTGACATTGATTACTACCCATATCCTAAGACTGACCCAAGAAGGTTTGATCGCAAGAATCTAATCCATGAAGTATTCCATGCATTCCAGAATGGTGGTCCTGGTACGTTAGTTGAAGGAGAAAATGGTGAGTTCTATGAAGTGCCATTTGATTACCCTGAACAATATGCAGCATAGCAAGCACGTATAGCTGAAATTCTACAGATGGAGAAAGATGGTAAAGCGACATTTATTAGTCGCGGTTATGGTGAGGAGCCTGTGAGAGTTCAGGTTGGTACCGAGAAAATCCATCATGATGCAGAGTACACTTGCAGTAGATGCCACCAGAAAACAACGAATATTACAAATACAAATGCTACCCGTGTTATGGATGTACCAGTAACTGAACAAAGCCAGACTCAAGTATGTGGTACTGTACTTTGTGCAGATTACTACGATAAAAGATTAAGATTTACATTCTAAATTTACCTAAATATCGTGTGGGCGTGCGAAAACGTGCGCCCACCTTTTTGCATAAAAAGCAGAATCCGCCGATTTTTAATCCGTCCGCGCCAGCGGACACCGCCACTTTTCACTCTTCACTCTTAGTTCTTCACTCCCGCGCCCGCAGGCGCGGCGCGCTTCCGCGCAAACTTTTCGGTTGACGAATCCGGGCGGAGTGTGTAAAATAGGAAGCGGACAAATTTCCGCCTTTCGGCGGGAGAAAACGGAGGAAGAAAACGAACATGGCTGAAATTCAGGAATTCCGCGCGCTGCGCTTTACCGACCGCGCCGGCGACGTCGCGACGCTGACCTGCCCGCCCTACGACATCATCAGCGAGGCGCAGCGGCAGGACTATCTTGCCGAAAACCCCCACAACATCATCCGCCTCGAGCTGCCGGGGCGCGACCCGCAGGCCTATGACCGGGCGGGCGAAACGCTGCGCGACTGGCTTGCTGCCGGCATTTTGGCGGTCGACGAGACCCCGGCGCTCTATCTTTACGAGGAGGCCTTTTCGGTCGCCGGGCGGGAGTATCGGTTCCGCGGCTTCGTCTGCCGCGTGAAGCTCGAGCCCTTTGAAAAAGGCGTCATCCTCCCCCACGAGGAGACCCTCTCCGGCGCGAAGCAGGACCGCATGAACCTGATGCGCGCGACGGGCTGCAATTTCAGCCAGATCTATTCGCTCTATTCCGACCCCGCGGGCGAGACCCGCGATCTGCTCTCTGCCCTTTCGTCCGGCGCGCCCGACAGCTGCTTTACCGACGGCGACGGCGTCACCCACCGGCTCTGGATCGCGCCCGAATCGGAAGTTACGCGCCGCGTCTGCGCCCAATTCGCCGACCGCAAGCTCTACATCGCCGACGGCCATCACCGCTATGAAACGGCGCTGCAATACCGCGACCGCCTGCGGCAGGAGGGGGCGAATCCGGGCGACAGCGATTTTGTCATGATGTTCCTCGTCGACCTCGAAAACGAGGGGCTGGTCGTCTTCCCGACCCACCGCATCGTCGCGAACCTGCCCGCTTTCACGGCAGGCAGCCTGCCGCAGCGGCTCGCCGACCGCTTTGCCGCCGCCGCGTATGAAACCGACGCCGCCCTACTTGACGCTCTGCGCGAAGCCTACGACGCGCACGAAACGGCCTTCGGGTATTGCGACCGCGTCGGCCGATGGCTGCTGACGCTGCGCGACCCCGCCGTGATGGACGCCCGCCTGCCCGGCCAGTCCGCCGCCCTGCGCGGGCTCGACGTCTCGGTGCTCCACAGCCTGATTTTGGAGGACGAGCTCGGCATCGACCGCGAAAACCTCGCCGGGCAGAAGAACCTGACCTACACGCGGGACGCCGCCGAGGCCACCGCCGCCGTCGCCGCGGGCGCCGATTGCTGCTTCCTGCTCAACCCGACGCGGGTCGACGAGATCGCCGCCGTCGCCCGCGCCGGCGAAAAAATGCCCCAAAAATCCACCTATTTCTACCCCAAGCTCATCACCGGCCTCGTCATGAATAAAATTCTGTAACCAAACAACAACACCGCCGCGCAACCCCGCCCGGCGGTATTTTTCTGCGCTGTGAAAAATCCCCGGCGCGGGGGTTGCTTTTTGCGGCGGGGTGTGGTACGATGGGGGGCAAAGGAACCGGTTTTATCTGCAAAAAAGGGTTTAAGAAAAGGCGTGTTATCCTTGTCCTCGGGCGCGTGAGAAGACCCGCAAATGCTCGCGCGCGGTCAAAACGGAAACGTGTGCTATAATGGGGGAAAGCCGATTTCAGGAGGACGAGAGCATGGATGAAATTTTGACCCTTTCCACGGAATTTGCCCGCCTGCTCGCGCTGCTTCGCCGGGAGCGGGACGGCGATCCGACGGCGCAGTGCGAACGCGCGCGGCTGCTTCTGCAAAGCGGGGCGGCGGAAAACCGGCGGGCGGCGTTTGTGCGGGTGCGCGATCTCGCCCGCGGGGCGTACACCGTCGCGCAGACCGACGCGATGTATCTGCTCGGGGTGTGTTACGAAAACGGCTTCGGCGTCGCGCGGAGCTGCCAAAGCGCGATCCGGTGGTACAAGCACGCCGTCGGCAACATTTCGAGACAGGATATCATCCAAAACCCCGACCCCTTCGCCGAGCGGGCGCAAAGGCGGCTCGAGGAGCTGACGCGGGGCAGGGACTTCGACGAGGCGCTGGACGAAATCCTGTTTGACGACACCTCGCCGGAAGCGGTCGACTGCGTCACGGAATCGGCGGAAGCGGGCGACGTCGAGGCGCAGGAGCATTTGACGGAGCTCTACCGCCTCGGGGCGCGGGACGTCGAGGCGGACAAAGAAGAAGCCCTGCACTGGGCGCAAAAGGCCGCCGAAAACGGCAGCGTCAAGGCGATGGAATACGTCGCCGACGCGCATTATTTCGGCAGGGGCGTCGCGCAAAACGTCGCGTTGGGGCTTTCTTGGTACGAACAGGTCTCCCGCGCCGGCTCGGACGTCGCGCCGGGCGACATCGCGCGGCATCTCGAGGCGCAAAAGCGATATAAGGAGGCCGCCGCATGGTATCGGCTGTACGCCGAGCGGCGCATCCGTTCCCGCGACCGGCGGCTCGAATGGGAGGGCGACGGCGACGCGCGAAAGGCGGCGCGAACCCCGCCGACCTATGACGCAAAACCGCGCGGCGCGGGCGACAGCTACACGAACGGCTGCCTGTATTACGACCCGCAGCGGACGAGCGCGGCGGCGGGAACACCGGCGGGCGGCGCGCTGCTCCTCTTTGCGACGCGGCGGGAGAACCGGGGTCTGTCCGTCGAGGGTCTGTCCGAAGCCGTCGCGGCCCACGGCGAGCCCTGGGCGGTCGGGCGGTTTTTCCACCGAATGTCCTACCGGGACGACGGCTGCGTCTTTGACGACAACTCCCTGTGCGCAGCCTTCCCGGCGGCGTCGGCAGAGCAAGCGGTGCGGGCGGCGGAACAGCTCTGTCGCCGCTTCCGCCAAAAAGCCGCGCTGTTAAAGCTGTGCGAATCGGGCGAGATGTACCTCGTCCGCCGACAAAACGAAGAAAAGGAGCGAGCCGAATGGAACTGAAAAACGTGTCGACCAAAGCGCTGGTGGAGGAGCTGAAAACGCGCGAGGGCGTGGAAGCGCTGCGCGTGGCGCCCTACGAGCCCCACACCCTCACCGCAAACGGGGAAACCATCCAGTCCGGCGGCCCCGTGGTGATTTTGCGGATATGGGATTGAAGCAAAGGAACGGCGCGGCGCATTATCGGGCGCAGGTGGACGAGGACGCGGAAAAGCAGGACGAATTTTTAAGGAAAACAACGGAGAAATGAAACATGAGTAAGATAAAATAAATGAGCAAGATGTATTGAATTGTCGTCTGCTTTGGTTGGAAGATTGGGGAGCGACCGTAATAATCGGAGCGCCGCAAGAAAGAAAAGGATTGGTTGAAAAACCGGACAACCGAAAAGAAATCGAAGAAAGAAATAATTATTTCGCCGAAGCCATCAACCTTCCCTGCTTTGCAGAAGAAAGTCCACGAAACTGACATGCTCTACTTTTCCGCTCTCTTACCCTCCACCCCCGCCTATGCCCCGGAAGCGAAACGGCTGTTTGACGCGCTCGAGGCGCAGGGCGTCGCGTATCGGCTGCTTGACGGCACAAAGGATATCTGGCTGCGGGATTTTATGCCGGTGCGCACGAGGTCGGGCAAGTTTGTTTCCTTTCGCTACGAGCCGGGCTATCTCGCGGACGACCCGGAACTTCGCACGGATTTTCGGCGCGATATCGCCCCGCATTTCCCGCCGGAAAATCTCGTTTATTCCGACCTCAATCTGGACGGCGGAAACGTCGTCTTTTCCCCCGCGCGGGACGTCGCCGTCGTCAGCGACCGCGTGTTTGCGGAGAATCCGGGCGTTTCCCGCGCCGCCCTCGTCGGGGCGCTCGAGCGGCTTTTAGAGGCGCGGGTGATCGTCATTCCCTCGCTCCCGTCCGATATGACCGGGCACGCCGACGGCATGGTGCGGTTTCTCGACGAAAAAACCGTCCTCGGCAACGCGACGCCCTATCAAAACGGGCTGGAGCAGCGCATCGCGAAAACGCTGCGGGAAAACGGGATCGAGACGCTCGATTTCCCCTATTTTTCCGTCCCGAAGGGCGGCGCGATCGGCAGCTATCTGAATTTTCTGGAAACGGAATCGGCCGTTTTTCTGCCGGTTTTCGGCGCGCCGGAGGACGAAACCGCTCGGCGAAACGCCGCCGCCCTCTTCGCAAAGCCGATCGTCCCGGTTCTGCTGGACAAAATCGCGAGAAAAGGCGGCTGCCTGCACTGCATCAGCTGGGAGTGGGCGGAGCCCGCAAAACAGGAGGAGAAAACAAGATGAGCGACGCGCGGGTGAAATTGTTTGCGGACTGCCGGTGTGAATTGTCCGAGGCGCCGATGTGGAACGACCGGGAGCAGATGCTTTACTGGCGCGGCTCGCACGGCGAGCTCTACCGCAAGGCGATGACCGACGACGCGCGGGATTACGACTGCTTTCAACTGAACGTCGGCAACATCGGCAGCATGGTCTTTACCGAGGGCGGGGAGATGCTGCTCTTTGCCGACGGCGGAAGGGTCTGGCTTTGGAAGCCCGGGGCGGAGCCGACGCTGCGGTACGATTTCCAAAAGACGCTGTTCAACGACGTCCTCGCCGACCCGCAGGGCAGGATTTACTGCGGCATGCTGGCGGAGCACTATTTCGACCTGCCCCGCCGCGGCAAATACGGCTCGCTCTGGCGGCTCGACCCGGACGGGCGCTTTGCCTGCCTGGAGGACAAAATCGGCGCGACGCCCAACGGCATCCGCTTCTCCCCGGCGCTCGACCGGCTCTATTTTGCCGAGACCGACGCGGGCGTGATCTACGTCTACGATTACGACCCCGCCACCGGCGCCCTGTCCGACCGGCGGATCTTCGCCGCGCACTGCTGCCCCGACGGGATCGCGACCGACGCCGCCGGCAACGTCTGGGTCGCGAACTGCCGCCCCGGCGAGCCGCTGCTCTGCTACGACCCCGCCGGGCAGATCATCGACGAGATCGAGTTCCCGGTTCGCCGCGTCATCAGCGTCGCCTTCGGCGGCCCCGACCGGACGACCCTCTTCGTCACCACCGCCCACGAAGGCGCCCCCAAAGGCGCCCACGACGGCGGCGTCTTCCGCGTAAATTCCCCCATCCCCGGCGCCCGAGAATTCCGCGCTCGGCTGTGAAGGTCGCAAGGGAAGAGCCTCCCGGCGCGTTCACGCATTTTCGTAAAATTTAGAAAGCAGCCTCCCGCCGCATTGTTTTCGTCGGGAGGCTGCTTTAACTTTTTCTGCTCGATTTAAGCTTAAACCGGTAAAAACTCTTAAATCAATATATAATATCATTTATCAGCATCGTTTCGCCGGACGTCATTGTCCGGATTCACGTTGCTTTCCGAAACAATATAGAGCGGTCTGCGCTTTGTTTCAATATAGGTCCTTGCGATGTATTGCCCCATGATACCGAGGCAGAACAGCTGAATGCCGCCGATAAAAATGATGATGCAAACCGTAGAGGCCCAGCCGGCTACCGGGTTGCTGAAAATCAAGTCGCGGACCACAAGAAAAATCAGCGACAAAAAGGACAGAAGCGTCATGATCATCCCGCCCCAGGAGGCGATCGCAAGCGGCATGCCGGAAAAATTGATGATCCCGTCGATCGCATATTTCAACAATTTCCAAAAATTCCATTTGGATTCGCCGGCAACACGTTCCACATTTTCGTACGGCATCCAGTAAGTCTTGAACCCGATCCACCCGAAAATTCCTTTGGAAAAGCGGTTGGATTCTCTGATGGAGACGATGGCATCCACCATTTTCCGGCGCATCAGCCGGAAATCTCTCGCGCCGTCGACGATATCCACGTCGGAAATCCGGTTGATGATCTGATAAAATTTGCGGGCGAAAAAGCTGCGGATCGGCGGTTCGCCTTTTCGGGTCACGCGTCGCGTTGCAACGCTGTCGTATTCGCCGCTTTCCAGCAGCTGCAACATCCGGGGCAGCAAGGCCGGCGGATCCTGTAAATCGGCGTCCATCACGGCCACATAATCGCCGGTCACATTGCAGAAGCCGGCGTACATGGCCGCTTCCTTTCCGAAATTTCTGGAAAAAGACAGGTATTTGACCCTTTCGTCTTTTTCCGCCAAATCCTTTATAACCGCCAACGTCTGATCGGCGGAGCCGTCGTCGATCAACAGAATCTCGTAATCGTACGCAACCGTCGCCAGAACCGCCGTCACTTCTCGATAAAACGCCGGGAGGGAATCCTGTTCGTTAAAGCACGGCACGATCAAAGAAAGTTTCATATCGTTTCAACCTTTATTTTACGAAATATACGCGCGAAGCAAACATACCGGCGTACAAGAGCCAGATCGTTTTGTCGGGGAATGCAGCACAACTATTTCGTCAACAGATACAAATCGGCGGCACTGTAGGAGCGGATAAGATCGCATGTTTCGTAGCCAATCGAAGCAACGGCTTTGTCCACCTGTTCGTATTCGTGATAAAGCGACGTTTGATGCGCGATATACAAAACGACCTCTTCTTGCGAGTCTTTCGTTTCAAGATATTTCGGTATTTTTTGGATATCATCTGTGACAAAAGTTTCCGAAAAAGCCAGCAACTGCGGAATGTCTACGGTTATCGCATCATGAGAATAAGAATCTTTTACGAGATAGACACATGCGTCCTTGCTGTGTTGTGATGTAAACCCCCCGTAAGCGTCCACGTCTCTGTCCAGCCATTCCGGTTTTACGACAAAAACTGCGATGATCGCGACAATCGTCATGCCGATTGCGGCGAGGCGTTTTGTGTTTACGGAAATTGCTTTTTTGTCAACCAAAGAGATTGCAAAGCTTGCTGTCAAGGCGACTATCGGGCAAACGGAATATAGATAACGAACGCGAAATCCGTCGGATGTGACAATCATAATTGTGAGTAAGCTGATATATGCCGGCAGTACAATCGCAGCCACGTCACAGCGAAACCAACCGGTCGGTCGTTTGCTCTTTGAAATGTGTTGATAAATCCAAATTGCAAACCCCGCAAACGCGGTTATGGCAATCACGATGGTACGTTTTATAAAAATAAGTACGCCTTTTATCAATCCCTTAACTGCGGTCAAATTTTCTATGATCCCGCTTCCGGAAACCTTCTCGCCGCTCATAAGATGGTTTATACATGCAGGATAGGCCAGGTACATCAATAAGACACCGACGATCGCAAAGGTAGAAAAAAGAGCAAATGCACGCCATTTCTTTTTATAAAGCAATACGATATCT
Organism: uncultured Clostridia bacterium; assembly: GCA_947626485.1. Classification (GTDB taxonomy): domain Bacteria; phylum Bacillota; class Clostridia; order Oscillospirales; family Acutalibacteraceae; genus CANQSG01. Next base: position 9,276 of record CANQSG010000007.1, read on the forward strand.
GTAGCCACGCACACAAAGAAAGCGTAAAAGACATAGTAATATTGCGTCATCAATCCCGCAAAGACGGTCGCTGTGATTGCCGGATATAAATACCATTTTTCTGCTTGCAGCAGCCGTATTATCAAATATGCAAGCAACACGGTGAACAGGGTCATCATCATATACATGCGCAACATTAGCACGGAAGAAATCCCAAGTGTACTAAGGCCGTATAGCAAAACGGTAAATATAGCGTTATTCCAGCTTCTAAATAAACGAATCACGCACAAATACAGCAGCAGCAATGTCAACAGGTACATGCAAAGGTTGGGAACCAAGCCGATCCACTTGGAAAATGAGTTCGGAAACAGCGAAGACACCGTATGAAACAGCCAATAAAACAACGGCGGATGTACGTCTTGCGTTTGATTATAATATACCGATGCGTAATCAAAGGAATCCGAACGATTTACCGTAACATAATCAAATAAATCCTGTCTGGAATAAACCTGGTCTACAAGCTCGCCTTTAACATCGGTCAACCAGGGGGCATATTGACTGTTTGATAACCCGTAAGACCATACCTCGTCAATAAAAAAGATTTTTCCTTTTAAGCAGCAAAAGGATATGGTTATCATGAAAACCAAGCCGATCGTGATACAGAATCGAAGCTTTGTCCTCCTGTCGGCTTTTTCAATGGGCGTTTCTCTTACATCTACAGATTTCGTCACACGTTTCACTCCTGTAATATTTTTTCCTACCGGAATCATTTAATTTTCTATAACACATCTCGTTTTTCTGCCTTTCGCGCAATCAAAACATTAGCATTCACAATGTTTTGATCGCATACGAACGGTAAAACGGGATAGAGCAAAAGCCAAAAATCGCAAGAGGAGAAATCTGTCCATTACCGAACGAATTTCGACACGGTTGCTTTGTATAGCCAAAGAAAAACTCTTTCAAAAGGTTTACCTTTTGAAATTTCCCGCTTTTGGACGCTGGAAGAGATTTTATTTACGAATTTTCGCTTCGGTCGATTGAAAAATGTTGCTTTTTCGGCGTTTGTGTGCTATAATTTACCCCAAAATCACACCTTTCAAAAGGTAAACTTTTGAAATACCATGGTATATTACGGGAAAATTTCCCTTCTGTTTCGCCTTTTCGCTTTCTTTTCGAATAAAGCATATCCTGTTACGTCAAATCGAACCGCGCCAGGCTGAAAATGGCGTTTTTCAGTCCGGCGCGGCCTCTTTTTCCTGATTTTTCTGAAAGTGACATTTTTAGCTTTCTTTCCAGTTGCCAAGTTCCAAAACTATATAATAATTGCAATTCATTAAAAACAACGCAAAATTATCCGGAGAAAAATATTGATAAATCGCTCCGCGCGGTGGGGTGTACGTTTGAGGAGCTGGAGGTTTATTTAGAAAAATTTATTTCTTAAACATCCTAAATCTAATCGGCCGCCCGGACAGCTTGATTTGTTCGGGCGGTCGTTTGTTTTCTGAAGAAATCGGTATCGCTTCCGACGTCATGTAACGCAGTCGGGATTTTTGTGCGCTTCCGTCCCGTTTCGGTTACAATAGAACCAAATCGAAGCGGAGGGAAGATTTTTGGAATTTTTGAAAATTACGGCAGATGATATTACAAAATGGGAAACGTGGCTGCGGGAGGGGGAGAAGAGTGCGGCTACTGTGGAGAAGTATTTGCGGGATGTAAGGGCGTTTGCGGAATTTGCGGGCGGCGCGGGAATTTCGAAGGAAACGGTGATTACATTTAAGCAGAAGCTGCTGAACGACGGCTATGCGGTGCGGAGTGTCAATTCGATGTTGGCGAGTTTAAATAGCTTGTTTTCGTTTTTGGGTTGGCATGAATTGAAGGTCAAGACTGTTAAAGTGCAGAGAGAAATTTTCTGCTCCGAGGAAAAAGAGCTGACGAAAGCCGAATACGAACGCCTGTGCCGGGCGGCGCTGAGCAAGCACAACGAGCGGCTGAATCTGATTTTGCAGACGATCTGCGGAACCGGGATTCGGGTGAGCGAATTGCCGTTTATCACCGTTGAGGCGGTCGAAAAGGGCGAAGCGGTCGTTTCGCTCAAGGGCAAAACGCGGACGGTGTTTCTTGTCAAGCCGTTACAAAAGAAACTGCTCCGCTATCTCGCAGAGCAGAAAATCAAATCCGGCGCGGTGTTCGTCACCCGAACCGGGAAGCCCGTCAACCGCACCGTGATCTGGCGAGAGATGAAAGGTCTTTGCAAAGAAGCGGGGGTCAATCCGCAAAAGGTGTTCCCGCACAATCTGCGCCACCTCTTCGCCCGGGTGTTTTACGGCATTGAAAAGGATATCGTGAAATTAGCCGACCTTCTCGGCCACAGCAGCATCAACACGACACGGATTTATATTATTTCCACCGGGCAGGAGCACCGGCGGCGGATGGAAGCCATGCGGCTGATTTTATAAAAACAAAAAGCCGCCGACCGGGGGACGGCGACGGAATCCACATTATGTTGTTGAACACAGGCAGCGCACTGTTGCACGGGCAAACTTGTTGCCTTATTATAACATAATAATCCCGGAAAAGCAACATAAAAATTGCCGAAAATCGCGGGATTTTGCGCCATCGGGATCGGCGGGCATGACGAATCCGGCTTTTTTGCGTTTTCAAAACGAAGAACGCAAAAAGGCCTGCTTTGCTGCGCGTCCGCCGCGCCGTTTCGGGCGTTCGACCGCTCCGCCGCCCGCCGTCGACGCCGCGCGCTGCAACATAATGTGGATTCTGTTGCCGGGAGAAAGAGGGATTTGTATGAAGCGGAAAAAATCACTTGCCTGTCTGCTGACGGCGCTGCTGCTCGTCGTCTGCCTGTTCGCTCCGGGCTGCCTTGCGATCGAGGGAATCGAGGGGCTGGTGTCGCGGGAGCAGGGCGAAAACGGACTGACCTTTGAGGTATATGACGACGGAACCTGCTACGTCTCGGGCGACGAGAAGGTGACAAAGGGCGACGTCATCATCCCTTCTGAAAGTCCGACGGGCGAACCGGTGACGTACATCGGCGACTTTTTCGACTGTAAAGAAATCACGAGCGTGAAAATTCCGGAGGGCGCAACGGGGATTACAACCGCTGCGTTTTACGGCTGCGATTCCCTGACGAGCGTCGAGCTTCCGGCGAGTATGGCGGACATCGGCTCTTACGCCTTCCAAAATTGTGCGGCGCTGCGGCGCGTCACGGTTGCAGGCGACGCCAGCCTTGCACCCGTGGATGGAAGTTGTGTCGGAGAGGCTGCTTTTCACGGCTGTACCGCGCTCGAGGAGGTGGAATTGCCTGACTGCATAACCGAAATCTGGATGTATGCTTTTCAAGACTGCACAAGCCTGAAAAACATTCATCTGCCCGACGGGCTGCAAACGATCTATTACGCCGCCTTTTCCGGCTGCACCGCGTTGGCGCAGCTCGAAATCCCGGCGAGCACCCTCGTTGCTTCGGGTGCGGTTTCCGGCTGCACGGGGCTGCAAGCCATCACGGTGGCGGCGGATCATCCCGTTTACCGCGTCGAGGGTAACTGTTTGATTGAAAAGGACACGAACTGGGTGACCCTCGGGTACGGCAGCTTCACGATTCCCGCCGACGCGACGGGGGTCCGCGGCTATGCCTTTGCCGGCCAGACCGCGGTGACGGACGTCGTGCTCCCGGAACGTCTGGAGGGGCTCGGAGATTCGGCTTTCGAGGGCTGCACCGGTCTTCGGACGGTGACGATCGATTCGGCCGACGTGATACAACAGGTCTGGTTCGGGGTCAACACCGCGGGTCTGTTCGAACACGAATCCGCCGTTTACGTTCGGGCGGACATCGAGGGCGAGGCGCCCGATTGGTTCACGCAGAAATATCCGTATGCGGGCGAGGTGACGAAGAACGGCACGACCTATCGCCTCTACGGCACGGCGCCCGCGACGCTCACCGACGAGGAAACCGGCGTGCAGGTCGAGGCGGCGGCGGGGGTTTTGCCGGCCGAAACGGTGTTGACGGTCGAGCCGTCGACCTACAAGCTCGAGGGCGTGCAGCACTACACCGCCTTTGATATTTCGCTTGAAAGGGACGGCGTGAAAGTCCAGCCGAACGGCAAGGTCAAGGTCACGCTGCCGATCCCGGCGGGCTATGACAAGGCAAAATTGACGGTTTACCGCGTCGAGGCGGACGGGTCGAAGACGGAATTGCCCTGCACCGTCAACGGCGACGCCGTGACCTTCGAAACCGACCATTTCAGCGTCTATCTCCTCGCGGAAAAAGCCGCGACGCCCGCGACCGAGGCGACGGAATCGACCGAATCGACCGAAGACGCCGCCACGCCCCCGATGGGCGAGAAGAATGCCCTGCCCTTCTTCCTCGCGCTGGCAGGCGCCGCCGCGATTTTGCTCGGCCTTTGCATCCGGCGCAGGGTGCGGGAAAACTGACGCGGACGAAACGAGAGAGGGTTTTATTACGATGCGTTTGAAAAAACAAACGGCCTGCCTGCTGACGGCGGCGCTGCTGCTGTCCTGCCTGTTCGGCGCGGGGGCGCTGCCCACCTTTGCGGCGGGGGAAAACGAGCTGGAATTTCACGCCGACGGCGACGGCACCTGTTCCGTGCGCGCGGCCGACCGGTCGCAGATGCGCGGCAAGGTCGTCGTCCCCGCCGAGAGCCCGGCGGGCGACACCGTGACGGTGGTCGAAAACGGCGGGTTCAGCAGCTGCTTCGACTTGACCGAAGTCGAACTTCCCGACACCGTGACGCGAATCGGCGAAGCCGCCTTCAGCGGCAGCGACGCGCTCGAAAAAATCACCCTTCCGGCGGGATTGAAAGGCATCGGGTCGGAAGCCTTCCGTTCCTGCAAAATCGCCGCGCTCCATATCCCGGCGCAGGTGACGGAAATCGGGTCGGGCATCGTCACCAACTGCCCCGACCTCGTAGAAATCACGGTCGACGCGCAAAACCCCGCCTATTCCGCCGCGGGCAACTGCCTGATCGAGACCGGGACAAAGACGGTGATCGCGGGCTGCAAGGCCAGCAAAATCCCGACCGGCGTCGAAAAAATCGGCTATATCGCCTTTGAGGACTGCGTGGGGCTGACCGAGATCGACGTCCCCGTCGGCGTGACCGAAATCGGCACCGACGCCTTTCTGCGCTGCACGTCGCTCGCCCGCGTCGGCCTTCCGGACGGCCTCGAAACGCTCGGGTACAGCGCCTTTGACAGCTGCAAAAGCCTGACGCGCATCGACCTGCCGGACACCCTGCGAATCCTGATGGACGCCGCCTTTATGGACAGCGGGCTGACGGCCGTCGCGATCCCGGCGAGCGTCGAGAAAATCGAGGTTCTGGCCTTTGCCGGCTGCGTCGACCTCGCCGCCGTCACGGCCAAACCGGGCAGCGCCGTCTACCACAGCGCGGACAACTGCCTGATCGAGACCGAGACGAAGACCCTCGTCGTGGGCTGCAAAAACAGCAAAATTCCCGACGGCGTGGAGATCATCGGCGAATCCGCCTTTAACGGCCACACCGGCCTTGCCGAGATCGACATCCCCGCCGGTGTGACGAAAATCGAGACCTACGCGTTCCGCGGCTGCACCGGGCTGAAACGGGTCAGCCTCCCCGCCGGTCTGCGGCAGATGGGCAGCTACACCTTTGCCGAGACCGCGCTGCGCGAGCTGCATATCCCGGCGAGCACGACCGAAATCGGCCCCGGGACGCTCGCCTTCTGCGCCGACATCGACGTCATCACGGTCGAAGCGGGCAACCCCGCCTATCACAGCGCGGACAACTGCCTGATCCAAACCGACACCGGGATCCTCTTCGAGGGCAGCAACGTCGCCCAGATCCCGGACGGCGTCCGCGAGCTCCTCGAAGGCGCCTTTGAAGGCCGCGCGCGGCTGGCCTCCATCGCGATCCCCGAGAGCGTCGAGTTTATCGGTCACGCCGCCTTTGCCGGCTGCACCGCGCTGAAAACCGTGACGCTCAGCTCGCCGAACGTGGTCAAGAATATCCAGTTCGACGGCGGCAGCGACGGCATGCTCTTTTCCTACGCGACGGCGGCCTATCTGAGGGCGGACATTCCCGGCGACTTCCTGCCCGCCTTCGCGGAGGCCTTCCCGAACAAACAGGAGGTCACGCTCAACGGCACGGCATACATATTATATACCACGGCGAGCAGCCAACAGGCCGACGAGGAAACCGGCGTGCAGCTCGAGGCCGCGGCGGGGGTTTTGCCGCCCGAAGCCGTGCTGACGGTCGAGCCGGTCGAGTCGCCCGATTTCGCGCTCGACGGCGCGGACAAATACACGGCGTTCGACATCTCGCTGGAGATCAACGGCAGCAAAATTCAACCGAACGGCAAAGTTAAGGTCACGCTGCCGATCCCGGCGGGCTATGACAAGGCAAAATTGACGGTTTACCGCGTCGAGGCGGACGGGTCGAAGACGGAATTGCCCTGCACCGTCAACGGCGACGCTGTGACTTTTGAAACCGACCATTTCAGCGTCTATCTCCTCGCGGAAAAATCTACGACGCCCGCGACCGAGGCGACGGAATCGACCGAATCGACCGAAGACGCCGCCACGCCCCCGATGGGCGAGAATGGCGCGCTTGTCCTCTGGAGCACGCTTTTCGCCTGTGCCGCCGCGATCCTGCTCGTCCTGTGCGTCCGACGCAAAAAATCCGTGTGATCCTTCCTTTTGCGGAAAGGTTCGCCTTTCCGACCGTTCAAAACGGGACGCAGTGTGCGGCGCTGCGTCCCGTTTTTTTCGTTTTTCGGGGCGGGGCGGGACTGCCGGTTGTGGGCGGAAAAATTTTCGGCACAAGGGGTTGTGGTGCGGCAGTTCGACCGAAAAAATCGGAATTTTTTGCGAAGAAAATGGTTGTTTTTTTCGGCGCGGCGTGGTATAATGAGGGCGTATCCTGAAAATCGGGGCGGTGTCTCGTTTTGGGCGCGCCGCGGTTTTCGCGTGGCAAGAAATTCCGACCGGCGGTTTTCGCCGCGCGGAGGGCAAGGAGGAGCCGAAGGATGAAAAAACAAGGCAAAAAATGGCTGGCGGTGCTGCTGACCTGCGCGCTGCTGGCGACGATGGGGCTGACGGCGTTTGCGGCGGGTGACCCCGTCGAGGTCACGCTCGTGGGCGAAAAGACGGTCGAAGCGGGCGGCGCCTACACCGTGACGGTGCAGGCCGACAAGGCGAAGGCCGGCGGCATTCAGGGCACCCTTACCTATAATACAGAGTATTTCACGTTTGACAACGTCTCGGTCACGGCCGACTTCGCCGCGGCGAACCACCTGGCGGCGGCGGCAGGCGAGAGCACGACCGACACCGCGGAGCTCTTCCGCCACAGCGACGGCAAGCTGACCTTCGTCCTGCTCGCCGGCGGGGAAGGCAGCGACTGGATCACCGTCCACTTCACGGCGGCCGACGCGGCGGGCACGGCGGATTTCGCGCTTGAGGCCTTAAGCGTTTCGGACGCGGTCGGCAGCGGCCTGCAAACCGCGACGGCGGCGAACTTGACCGACGTGCAGGTGACGAAGGCCAAAGACCCGATCGGCGAGCTGACGATGGACGGCGCGACTGTCCGCACCGACGGCACCGCCGACCTGCGCTGGCAGGTCACGAATGTGACAGACATCGCGGGCGCCGACGGCGCGAAGGTCGAGTTCGGCGTGATCATGCTGCCGAAGATCGTCCTCGGCGACGGCGAGCTGGTCTGCGACCCCGAGCACGAGTATTCCTACGGCGACAAAACCTTTAAAGCCACGATCGCCAAGGTCGAGGTCGATTCGATTCCCGCGGCCGAGCTGCTGTATGCGACGCTCGGCGGTTCGGGAGAGGAACGCTGGCGCCAGAAATTCGCCGCCCGCGCCTTTTTGAAGGTCGGCGACGAGGTCGTCTATTCCGCGAACACCGCCGCCGATAAGGGCATCACCGCCGGCACGAGCGTCCGCGCCTGTACCGACGTCGCGAAGGCCATCGGCGAGAAGATCGAGGCGCAGGGCGACAGCGAGTATTTCAAAACGGGCGCGGAGGCGTGGTCGGCGCTGAAAGCCAAAGCGACCGACAGCTGGGGATCCGACGAATACACGGGCGTCGTCGAGCAGATCAAGACCTACCTCGACGCGCACGACGGCACCTTCCCCTGGCTGCAATAAGCCCCTTTTCGAGCGAACGACAAATCCCAAGGAGGGTTTTGCATGAAACGTAGCATTGCAATTCTGCTGTTGGCGCTGCTGCTCGCCGCCGCGATGATCGGCTGCAAGCGCAAGCCGGCGGGCGGCGGGGACGGCTCCTCGACCCCCGCGACCGGCGCGGACGGCGCGTCGAGCGGCGTCACCGTCGTGATCGAGGACGACAGCAGCGAGCCGGAGCTGACCTCGTCCGAGCTCGAACAGCTCGCGTCGGAATGGCAGACCGCCAGCGCCACGCTCGGCTTCTCGAACGCCAGCTCGACGAACAACGGCGGAACGACGAATAACAGCGGCGCCAATAACGGCGGCGGAAACAACGGCGGCAGCGGCAACGCCTCAAACAACAGCAGCACGACCTCCGGCGGCAACACCTCGGGCTATTTCCCGGGAGCTTATTAACCGCCCAGATACATTATATATAATATACGTCCGCGAAGCGGACACCGCCACTCTTCACTCTTCACTCTTCACTCTTCACTCTTCACTCTTCACTCTTCACTCTTCACTCTTAGTTCTTCACTTCTTTTGTTAATATGCAAAAAAATATTGCCGAAAAACCGTCAAAAATTAGGCTTGCAATTTTTTTAGTTCGGTGATAGAATGTTACATGAGAAAGCATCTCTGTCTGAGGGCTCCGATCGCCCGCTGCCGCGCCGCCTTTTCGGCACGGCGTGAAAAATCGGAACTTTGATTTGCTTGCTCCTGCAAGAAACAAGTTAAGGAGGAATCGATATGAAAAAGCAATTCAAAAAATGGACGTCCGGCCTTCTGGCGGCGGCGCTCATCTCGACGATGGGGCTCACCGCGTTTGCCGAAGATGCGACGTCCGTGACCGCCAAGCTGACCGGTAAGGAAACCGCGGCGCCGGGCGACACCATCTCCATCCAGCTCGAAGCCGAAAAGAACGTCGGCGGTATGCAAGGCACCGTGGATTACGATGAGAGCAAGGTCGAGCTCGACAAGATCAGCGTGACTTCGGAATTCGCCGCCGCGAACCATATTGAAAAGGACAGCGGCGAGAACGACCTTTTCAACGACGACAAGAGCGCGGTCAAGTTTGTGCTCCTGTCGGATAACGCGGAGTCGAAAGTCTGGATCACCCTGCAATTCAAGGTGAAAGAGGACGCGACCGAAAGCGCGTTCTTTGACCTGAAAGACGTTAAAGTCTCGAACAGCGCCGGCACCGCTTACATCGATGCTTCTGAGACCGACGACCTCACCGTCAAGATCGAAAAACCCAAGCTGCAAATGAACGGTGCGACGGTTCGCAAGAACGGCGACCCCGACATCCGCTTCAGCGTCACCCGCCTCGATACGACCTCCACGATCGAGGAAGTCGGCGTCATCATGATCCCGAAGGCGCTGCTGGACGAAGGCGAAGTCCTCGAAGCGACGAAAGAGGAATACGGCAAAGATACCAAATACAAAGCGAAGATCGCGAAAGGCACCGGCGCTGATCTGGACACGAATACCGACATTGTCGCGAACCTGGTCGGCACGGATTCCAGCAAATTCTTTAAGCAGCAGATCGCCGCGCGCGCCTACTTCAAGATCGAGGGCGAATATTATTACACCGATAATGCGATCCCCGCGAACAACATCGCCGGCGGTACGAGCGTCCGCTCCTGTGCCGAAGTCGCCAAGGCCATCGCGTCCGCGAAAAATATTTCGATTGACGACGTGAACGCGGGCGAACCCTCGACCTGGTCGTATGAAGACTACACGGCAATCATCGCGAAGCTCGCTGATCGCAGCGATGCGGATCTGCACTAAGGAGGAAACTCGAATGAAAAAAGCATTTGTTGAGCCCGAAGTGAAGCTCACCCCGTATCAGGCGACCGACGCGGTCATGGTTTTCTCGGTGACGGAATCGGTCGATCCGGACTGGCCGGGGGACGAATAAGAACCGTCCGCGCCACGGTACAGCAACCCGAACTGCAAACAACCGACAGAGCACCCGCCCTGTCGGTTGTTTTTTGTCCTTTTGGGGGAAACACCCGTCCGCCTCGCCCGCCCTGTTCGTCCCGCCCTCGCGCACCCGTCTGCAACTGCTTCCCGCCCCCCGCGCCGTCCCCGCGCCCGGCTGCGGCAGCGTTTCGGCAGGGACGTCCACCCCCGCTCGCCTCCTCGCCGCCGGGTGCGGGCAATGTTCCGCGAGGACGTCGTTCTCGCCCCACCCTTCGCCGCCGGGCGCGGGCGCTGTCCGCCCTCCCGCGCACCCGAGAAAACCGCCCGCCCGGCGGTTTTTGTGTTGCAAGGGGTTCCCCGACGCGCGGGGTGAAGGAAAGGGCGGCGCGGGTGAAGTTTGCCTGCGGTGCGCGCACGGGAAAGGCGGGCGGTGCGCAAACGCAGGGCGCGGTGCGCTGTGGACAACGGCAGCCGCAGTGAAAAGGGAGCGATTTCGCCGTGGGGCGCTGCGTCGGTGTGCGCGGGACGGCGAAGGGCGGAAACGCCCGGAAATACGCGGTCTGCGCGCCCGCTACGAGGTGTGGGATTAGCGAACGAGAACAGGGAGCGCAGGCGAAGGGGGTGCGGGAACAGGCGGCGCGGGGCAAAAACCCCGTCGGCTCCCGCCCGTCCGCAACCGATAGCGCCCCGCCCGGCTTCCGGAAAAGCAAAGAAAAATTGTCCGTTTCCCGAAGTCGCGTTTTCAGAATCGCAACAGAAAACAGTCCGTTTCCCGAAGGTCTGCTTTTCAACAGCAAAACGCGGGATTTCCGCGCCCGGTTTTCGGGACGGCAGCAGAAAAACCGCCCGGCTGCCGAAGACCGTTTTCGCGACAGCAACAGAAAATTTTGCGCCGCTCTCCGAACGTCCCTTTTCAAACGGCAACAGAAAACCCCCGCCTGCGAACGGGCGGGGGTTGGCGTGCGGGGTGCGGCTTATTCGGTCGGGTATTTCAGCTTTTTGACTTGGAAGCGGTCGACGGCGAAGTTGTTGATCTTGACCTCGAGCTGCTCGCCGAGGGCGCGGATGGAATCGTTGTACTCGTCCTCTTTGAGCATCCAGAGGATCGTGTCGGTCATCTGATCGAGATAATAGGGGTCGGCGGAAATGTCCTTGCGGACGATCAGCCGCAGCCCGGCGTTGTCCTCGAGCTCGATGAGCTTGCACTCGCCGACCGCCATCTTCTTGATCTCGTCGAACTGCTCATCGGGCGTGTCGGTATTTTCGCTGCCGAGCACCGTCGCGTTGGCGTCCTGGGGCTTGGGCGAATCGTCGTCGCCGTCGGTCGTCTGCTCGTCGGTCGCGCCGTTGTAGTCCTTATACACGTCGGCGAAGGCCTTGCCGGCTTTGAGCTGTTCGAGATAGCCGTTGAACTTGTCGCGGGTCGTCTTGATCTCGTCCTCGGTCTGCCCCGAGAAGCTGGCGGAAAGCTCGTCGACCAGCACGAAATCGTCGGCCAGGGTCTTTTGAATGTCGGCCATCGGCACGGCCTTCTCGCCGCCCTCGCCGTAGAGCTTTTTGAAATAGGTGTTGGACAGCAGCGAGTAGGACGAGGCCTTTTCAAAGGAGGCAAAGCTGACGCCGTTGGCCTCGTAAACCGTGTTGTAACCGTAATAATTCCAATAATAGGAGTTCTGGTTGTCGAGCGCCTGCTTGTCCTCGTCGCTCGGGGTCAGGTTCAGCTCGTCGCACTTCTGCTGATAGACCGTGTAGGCGCGCAGCAGCTCGACGGCGCGATCCTTGACCCAGGTGACGTAGTCCTTGTCGTCGATCTTCTCGGCGTAAAAATCGATCTGGGAGGCGGTGCTGCCGGACGAGGTATCGTCCGCCTGCGCGTCGGAAATTTTGGTTTTCGCCTCGCTGTCGGCCTGCAGCAGCGCGTAAACGTAGAGGGCGGAAGAATAGGGCGTGTCGCCCACCGTCACGGCGACCTCGTCCTTCGCGTGGCAGGCGCCGAGCGTCAGGCAGGCGACGAGCGCGAGCGCCGCCGAAAGAATTCTGAAACAAGTCTTCATGCAAGATCCTCCGATTTCGTCCGTGCATTGCCGCCGGGCGCGCCGACGCAACGGAACGGGATTTTTTCCATTATACAATACTCCGCGCGAAAAGTAAAGGGCAAAAGGGCAAAATCCGCCGCGCGGTCAGGCGGGATTCTGCGCCGCGTCGAGCATTTCGCGCAGGCGGCGGTCGCGGGGCTGCCGCTCGAAGACGAAGCGGACGGCGGCCTGCAAATACGGGTAGTCCTGCAACAGCTCGTTTGCACGCTCGAACCGGGCGCGGTCGCCGCCGATGGCGCCGCAGCAGATGTTGACGACGATCAGATTGCCGACGTTGCGGTCGCCCGTGACGAAGAACTCGGAGAGCATGTCAAAGACCTTTTTCAACTGCTTTTTGTTGCCCTCGTCGAGCAGCTCGCGCAGCTTGGGCGCCAGCGTGCGGGAGAAAAAGTCGATGCAGAGGAACTCGCCGTAGCGCTCCATGTGGTCGCGGTAAACGTCCTTGAACTGCGGGAAGATCGCGAGGGTCTTCTGGCAGAGGGCGAGGGCGTCGGGCGTGTCGCTCTTGCTGCGGCTGTCGGGCAGCGAGAGGTCGGTCGTGCGGCGGACGCGCGGCGGGGCGACCCCCAGCTGGCGGCGCAGCTCGTCGACAAAGTCGATGGCGACGGCCTGCGCGTCGCGGGCGGTCTGGCTTTCGTCAAAGAGCCAGCTCGCGATCACCTGATAGACCGGCTCGCCCGCCTCGACGGGGTCGGCGACCTGTAATTGATACAGGTGCTTTTTCTCGTCGAAGGTGATGCGAAACTGCTTTTTCTCGTTCGCAAAGCTGCCGTCCGGCGTCGGCTGAAAGGCCTGCTGCTCCAAAAATTCCTGCATCCCCGCTAAAACTTCGTCGTAATAAGGGATTTCCATGCTGTTCACTCCAAATACTTAGTCGCTTCCTTATTATACTACATTTCCCCCGAATTGTCATCAAAAACTTTTCGGCCGAATGCGCCGAAGCCGTTCGGGTCGCTTTGCAGCCGAAAAATCCATCCACGCGGCGGATTTCGGCATTGACAGCGGCGGCGGGCGGGGTGTATAATATCTTGCGTTACAAAGGGAAAACGCATCGAGGAGGCGGCGTATTGGCAAACAAACTGACCGCGCGCGGACAGATCCGACTGCTCACCTTTATGGGCGTCTTTATCTACTTCGCGAGCTACCTGACCCGCATTAACTACACGACGATTTTACAGGAGTTCATCGACGCCGAGGACGTGCCGCGCCAGTCGGCGTCGCTCATCGCCACCGTCGCCCTCGTGACCTACGGCGTCGGGCAGCTGCTCAGCGGCCTGCTCGGCGACCACATCTCCCCGGTTCGGCTGATCGCCGTCGGGATGGGCGTGACGGTTTCGATGAACCTGCTGCTGCCCTTCGCCGCGCCGCACATCGGCAGCATGATCGTCATTTGGGGCGTCAACGGCCTCGCGCAGGCGTTTCTGTGGCCGCCGCTCGTGAAGATTTTCGCCTGTGCACTGACGCACGACGCCTACGACCGCGCCATCACCCGCATCTCGATCGGCAGCGCCGGGGGAACGCTCGCGACCTATCTCTTCGCCCCGCTGCTCATCCGCCTTTCGGGCTGGCGGCTCGTGTTTTACACCTCGGTCGTCATCGGCCTCGTCGGGCTGATCGTTTGGTGCGCCGTGCTCCCGCGGCTGCTGCGCGGCATCTCCTTCCACACCGTGCGCCGGGGACGCGCCGCGCCGGTCAACGAATCCCCGCAGGAGCGTCGCCTTTCAACCTGTTTGATGCACTTGCTGCCCGTGATGATCGCGACGATCGCCGTGCAGGGCATGCTGCGCGACGGGATCTCGACCTGGACGCCGACGCTGCTGACCGACACCTTCCACATGGAAAACACCGTTTCGATTCTCGTCTCGGTCGTGCTGCCCATCGCCCACGTCGGCTGCAACCTGATCGTCCCGGCGGTGCTGCGCCGTGTGCAAAACGACGCTTTTCGCGGCGTCTGCGTCTATTACATCGGCACGGTCGTCTCGCTGCTGCTGCTCGCCTTGTTCGGCACGTCGGGCGTGGTCGTCTCGCTCGCCTGCCTGATGGGCGTTTCGGGCATGGCGCACTCGCTCAACGTCGTGCAGACCTGCATCCTGCCGCGCTGCTTCCACGCGACGGGGCGCGATTCCTTCTTCGCCGGGCTGCTCAACGCCTCGACCTACATCGGCAGCGCCCTCTCGACCTACCTCTTCGCCCTGATCTCCGACCGCTTCGGCTGGGCGGTGACGCGCTGGTCGTGGGTCGCCGTCGCCGCCGCCGGATTGGCGCTCTCCGCCTTCCTCCTGCTGCGCGTCAACCGCGCCCGGCGTGAACCGTCGACCGCTGAAAATTAAAGCGAAATAAAAAAATACAGCCCGGCGCAAACCGCCGCCGGGCAAGGAGGGAATCCGCTTGAAACAACCCAGAATTTTGGTGGTGGGGAGCCTTGTGACGGATCTGATCGTCAGCGCGCCCCGCTTCCCCGAAAGCGGCGAGACCGTGATCGGAACCGACTTCCGCACCGCGCCGGGCGGGAAAGGCGCCAATCAGGCGGTGCAGGCCGCCCGGCTGGGCGCCGCCGTGGACATGGTGGGCAAGGTGGGGAACGACAGCTTCGGCGACGCGCTGCTGCAAACGGTGGCAGAGGCCGGCGTGGACGTTTCCCGCATCGGCCGCACGCCCGACGCCCCCACGGCGGTGGGCAACGTGCAGCTGCAAACCGCCGGCGGCAAGACCGCCAACCGCATTTTGATCGTGCCGGGCGCCAACTACTGCCTGACCCCCGCCGACGTCGCCTTTTTGGAGACCGACGTCCGCGCCTACGACATCGTGATGCTGCAGCTCGAGATCCCCATGGAGGTCAACGCCGCCGTGGTTCAGGCGGCGCACCACAACGGCGTGCCGGTGATGCTCAATCCGGCGCCTTACGCCCCGCTCGACCCCGCGCTGGTCTCCAAATTGACCTATCTTTCCCCCAACGAGCACGAGGCGGCCGACCTCACCGGCATCCCCGTGCAAAACGAAGCCGACGCCCGCACGGCTGCCGAGGCGCTGCTGGCGCGCGGCGTGCGCGGGGCGCTGCTCACGCTGGGGAGCCGGGGCGCCGCCTTCGCCGATCGGGAAGGCTTCCGGCAAAGCCCCTGCCTGGACGATATCCCCGTGCAGGACCCCACCGCCGCGGGGGACAGCTTTGTCGCCGCTTTTTGCACCGGGGTCTGCAGCGGCATGCCGATCCACCGCGCCATGACCTTCGCCAACTTCACCGCCTCGCTGACGGTCTCGCGCATGGGCGCCCAGCCCAGCCTGCCCACCCGCGCGGAAGTAGAAACGCTGTTGCGGCAACGGGGTATAGAGCCCGCGCAGCTCTTTGAAGCCTGAGACCGCCGAAACGACAGAAAGGAATGTGCAACCCGCCATGGAGATGTTGGACTCGTTTTTGCAGAGCGCAAAAGAGGAATTTGTCCGGTACGCCGACCGGCTTCGCGCCGACGAACTGCTGGCTGCCGCCCGGCTGATTTGGGATTCGCAGGCGGCGGGCGGTCGACTGCACGTCACCGGCATCGGGAAGCCGGCGCACGTGGCGAGCTACGCCGCTTCGCTGATCTCCTCGACCGGCACGCCGACCTATTTCCTGCACGGAACCGAGGCGGTGCACGGCTCCTGCGGCCAGCTCGCCGAAGGGGACGTCGTCCTCTGCATTTCGAACAGCGGGGAAACCGCCGAGCTCAAGGCGACCGCCGCCGCCATCCGACGCAACGGTTGCCGGGTGATCGCCGTCACGGGCAACCCGGAATCCTGGCTGGCGAGGTTTGCCGACGCCCACATTTTCGCCGGCGTCTCGCAGGAGGGCGGCCCCCTTAACCGCGCCCCCCGCAACTCCATCCTCGCCGAGACCCTCGCGCTGCAGGCGCTTTCCGTCGTTTTGCAGGAAAAGCGCGCCATCACGCCGCAGGAATACGTCCTCCGCCACCCCGGCGGCACCCTCGGCGCCCTGCGCGAAAACGAAAAATAACCGAAAAACCGCCCTCGTTAAAAAACAAAGCCGGGGATTTGCCGAAACGATCGCAAATCCCCGGCTTTGTGCGTTCCCCGCCGCCCGGTTCCGTCAGTCAAAAAACTGCCCGACAAAGTCGGCGGATTTTAACGGGTCCTGCACTTCCTTGCTCCATTTTTCCGGTTCCAGCAAGGCGGACAGCGGGCTGCCGAAGACGGCTTCGAGCCGGCGGCGGTCGAAGGAGTCGCTTTCGCCGGAAAAATCGTAGGTGATCCCCGCGAGGTTGTCGATCGCCGCCATCGCGGCGACGGAATTGTAAATCAAAGCCCGCCGCACCTTTTCTTCGCCGATATTCGCGACGGTGTCCCAGTAATGAACCGTCAGGGTGCAGGCTTCGGAATCGATTTCGAATTTCATGGGGATATCGTTCAGCGGCAATGCGGCGAACAAATTGCCGGTATTGCTCGCGTTGCCCACATAGGGATTTTTGAATGCTTCGATCGACCTGACGTCGTGCGTCAAAGCGTCCGTCTGATTTTGAGCCGCTTCCGCTTCCCGCGCATTCAGCCGCGGGATCGCCAAAAACCGAAGCCCGCAAAACAGAAGCGCCGCGGCCGCGAACAGGCAGACGATCAGGATATTCTTTTTACGCATTCCCTTCGCCCTCCTTTCGGTTTTTCAACAAGAGCTTTGTAAAGCTGCCGCATGTGACGGGCAGGAAAATCGTGAGCAGCGGCAGGTAAATGCCGGACGCGAGGCTTGCCATCTGATACGGCCCGGTGATGCGAAGCGGCCGACCGAACCAGAGATCGCTGCCGAACGCGAGCGCCAAAACGATCCCGACGCAGACGGCAAAGAACAGCCCCCAAACGAGCCAGGCGATCTTTTTGCGCCGCCGGCTCGCCGTCAGCGACAGAAAGGCGACGGCGTGCGGCGCCTGTTTTCGCTGCCAAAGGTAAAAAATACCGAGCCCGACCGTAAGGAAAAGCCCCAGATAGGGAACCGTTCGAAAGCCGGTAAAAAGCAGCGGCAGGGAAAAAATCCAAAACAGAATGCTGTTTAACAGGGCGGTCTGCGCACATTCCAGGCGGTACGCTCCGACGTCTGTCATTTGGTTCCCGTCCAGGAGAAAATCCACCGCGGACAGGCTGTCCTTTGCCCGCGCCGTCGCGGTTTTTTCGTCCACGCCCTGCGCGATCAGATCGTCCCGCTTCGCGAGCATATTGCTCAGAATTTCTTCTTTTAAGTCCTCCACCTGCGGGGTGGCGCGCCGGTGCCGAAACAGCGCCTCGACGTAGGCTTGCAATTCGTTCATGCGTTGTTCCCTCCTTGCAGAAGTTGCGTGATGATTTTTTGCGCGTGCTGCCATTCGGCGAGCGCTTTTTCGTAGGCGGCGACGCCGCGCTCGGTGATGCGGTAATATTTGCGCCGTCCGCCCTGCGATTCGTCCCCCCAGTAGCCGGCGATCAGCCCCTGCGTTTCGAGCCGCTTGAGGCTGGTGTATAAGGACGGCTCCTTCAGCTCGTATTCACCGTTGCTGTCGATCGATACGGCCTTCATGATCTCATAACCGTAATGATCGCCGTCCCGAAGGATGCGCAGAATAATGGGGTCGATCTGTCCCCGGATCAGGTCGCTGTTGATGTCCTGCATCGGCATGGCTTTCCCCTCCGACGCTATTATACATGAAATTACTATGCCTGTCAAGGTACTATGTCATAAATTTTAGGAAACCCGAATCGGAAGCGCGCAAGGAAGGCGCTTTTGCCTTTTTTTCGCAAAAAACGGCAGCACAGAAAGCGGCGTTGCTCTCTGTGCTGCTCCTTCGCGCGCCGGGTTTTTACTGCGCGGCGCTGAATTTTTGCTGTACGGTGGCAATCTGGCTCTGCTCGGCCTTGGCGGCGGGGTACCAGCCGCGCGAGGCCATGTGGTGGTAGGTGCTCTCCTGCATCGTGAGCGCCTCGTTCAGCGCGGTGCAGAAAGCCTGGTGCACGTTGGGGGTCGAGGATTCGACCGTGCCGTGCAGAAAGAGGTCGCAGACGCCCTTTTCGAGCAGCAGCACCGTCTCCATGCGGTTTTTGTCGTCCATTTCGGTTCTCCTTTCGTCGTTACAGCAGCCCGTAAAACCGGTTGAAAATCTGCTGATGTTTTTCCGCGAGCTGCTCGACGTAGCTTTTCAGCGTGCCGTCTTGCAGCTGCGCGGCGGTCTCTTTGCATTGGCTCTGAAAATACTGCTCGTGGCCGAGCGCGTCCTCCAGATAGAGCAATTCCTTCGGCGTCATGGTTTTCCCTCCCGTGTAGTGAATTCGTCTTTAGCTTGCCGCATTCCGCAAGGATTATGCGTGCGAAACGGACCCGTGCAAAAAATTTCCCGGCGGCGGTTGGAAATTGCGGCGGGATATGCTATAATAGAGAAGAAATGCTGCCCGCCGCGGCGCGCGGGGAGAAAAAGGAGATCGGTTTCGTGTCGTTTCCGCTGGAACAAATTCGCAATTTTTGCATCATCGCCCACATCGACCACGGCAAGTCGACCCTCGCCGATCGGCTGCTCGAGCTGACGCAGTCGGTCGCGCAGCGCGAGATGGAGGATCAGCTGCTCGACAGCATGGAGCTCGAACGCGAGCGCGGCATCACCATCAAGGCGCACGCCGTGACGCTCTATTACACCGCGCCCGACGGGCTGGAATACGAACTCAACCTGATCGACACCCCCGGCCACGTCGATTTCAATTACGAGGTCTCCCGCTCGCTCGCCGCCTGCGAGGGAGCGGTGCTGGTGGTCGACGCGTCGCAGGGCATCGAGGCGCAGACGCTGGCGAACACCTATCTCGCCGTCGATCACGGGCTGGAGCTGCTGCCCGTCATCAATAAGATCGACCTGCCGAGCGCCGAACCGCAGCGCGTCGTGCAGGAAATTGAAGACGTCATCGGCATCCCCGCCGAGGACGCGCCGCAGATCTCCGCGAAAAGCGGGCTGAACGTCGCGCAGGTGCTCGAACGCATCGTCACCGACATCCCGGCGCCCAAGGGCGACCGCGACGCGCCGTTGACCGCCCTGATCTTCGATTCCTATTACGACCCGTATAAGGGCGTGATCGTCTATTTCCGGGTCGTCAGCGGGCGCATTCGCACGGGGCAGCGGGTGCGCATGATGGCGACCGGCGCCGCCTTCGACGTCGTCGAGCTCGGGCGCAAGCGGGCGACGAGCCTCGAACCCTGCGACGGGCTTCAGGCCGGCGAGGTCGGCTATCTCGCCGCCGCGATCAAGACGGTCGCCGACGCCCGCGTGGGCGACACCATCACGCTGGACGACGCCCCGGCCGCCGCGCCGCTCGAGGGCTACCGCAAGGTCAACCCCGTCGTTTTTTGCGGCATTTACCCCGCCGACGGCGCCCGCTACGCCGACCTGCGCGAAGCCCTCGAAAAATTGCAGCTCAACGACGCGTCGCTGCTTTTCGAGCCCGAGACGAGCACCGCGCTCGGCTTCGGCTTCCGCTGCGGCTTTCTGGGGCTGCTGCACATGGAGATCATCGAGGAGCGGCTCGAGCGGGAGTATAACCTCGACCTCGTCACCACCGCGCCGAGCGTGATTTACGAATTCCGCCTGACGAACGGCGAGACGGTTTTCGTCGACAACCCGACGAATTATCCCGACCCCGCGACGATCGACGAGGCGCTCGAGCCGGTCGCCGACGTCCACATTTACAGCCCGAGCGAGTACGTCGGCGCGATCATGGAGCTCTGCCAGCAGCGGCGGGGCGAATACCGCGACCTGCAATATATGGGCGACCGGGTCGACCTGCACTATATCCTGCCGATGGGCGAGATCGTCTACGATTTTTTCGACGCCCTCAAAAGCCGCACGCGGGGCTACGCCAGCTACGATTACGAGATGAAGGATTATCAGCCCTCGCGGCTCGTCAAGCTCGACGTCATGCTCGCCGGCGACGTCGTCGACGCCCTCTCCTTCATCGTCCACAGCGACAACGCCTACAACCGCGCCCGCCGCATCGCCGAAAAATTAAAAGAATTCATCCCCCGCCAACTCTTCGAAGTCCCGATCCAAGTCGCCGTAGGCGGCAAGATCATCGCCAGAGAAACCGTAAAAGCCCTCCGCAAAGACGTCCTCGCCAAATGCTACGGCGGCGACATCACCCGCAAGAAAAAGCTCTTAGAAAAGCAAAAAGAAGGAAAAAAGAGAATGCGCCAATTAGGCAGTGTAGAAGTCCCCCAAGAAGCCTTCATGGCCGTCCTAAAATTAGACGAATAACCTGCTCTCTCCAGCACAAACGCAACGTCCATCCACAAACCCCAAAACCCCCGCGCCGAAGGCTCTCCCCCGCAACCCGAAAACCAGACAGCACCCAGCTGTCAATATACCGGTAGCTAACGGGAAACGGGGGTTAAGGGGGAACCCCCTATCGTTCCGGAGGGGGCCCGGGGGAACCCATCGAAAGGGTCCCCCCGGCGATTCTTTGCTTCCTTTCTTTTCGCAAAGAAAGGAAGGGCCCGTCCGGCCCGAGGACAAAAGAAAATTAGCCAAAAAAAGGATGAAATTTTACCTCCCAAAAAAGCGTGGATCCCCCCGCCCAAAAAAGAAAGTACAATCCCTTCATAAAGGCAAAGTCAAGACCACCGGTGAAACCGGTGGCTTGCACAGCCCCTAAAAGGGGCGCCTACTGGCTTAGCCCCTGGAAGG
>CANQSG010000008.1 GCA_947626485.1 uncultured Clostridia bacterium
CCGGAAGGAGAAGTCGATCACCCGCGCGACGGTCAACAAGGCGTACAGAAAAGCGGTCGAAGCGCCCGAGGAAATGACCGGTCCCAAAAAGCTCGGCACATTCGGCGCAAGTTATCTGTTTCCCATTTTCCGTTCATTGGAGATTCTATGCATATCGAAAACGAAATCGGAGTAAAATGTGAAGAGGTATCTTCCTATTGAATTATCAGGAAAACAGTGCTATACTGTGATTACCATAAATCAATATGTAAGGAGAATTTTTATGGCACGCACAAAAGGTTCGAAAAACAAAACTGCGCCCGTTTCTGTCGAAGAGAAGATCATGGCTGTTGAGGCTGAAATCGCAAGACTCCAAGACGAACTGAAAGCGAAAAAATCGGAGCGTAAGAAATTGCTTGCGCAACAGGACGAAGAGAACCAGCAAAAGATTTTGGCTGCCGTAGAGAAGAGCGGAAAATCCTTTGACGAGGTCATGACATTCCTTAAAGGGGACGCCGAATAACGAAATACAGTAACACAAGTTGCGCCGGAGAGCAGAAGTGCTTTCCGGCGTTCTTATTGCAGTCTAAATAAAGCAGGGAATGAGCGAAAAAAGTCATTCCCTGCTTTTTTATTTTACCGTAAATTCCCGGCGATGGAGTTTCTCATTGCTTTGCGGTCTTGCGGCACGTCCTTTATTTTTGATTTTTCCGTTCCCGCATTTGGGAGGGGGTCATTTGGTAGAGCTTTTTGAAGCAGTTGGTGAAATAGGCGGTGTCGGAGAAGCCGCAGGTCAGGGCGATGTCTTTGATCGACAGCTCGGTTTTCAAAATCTGATTTTTCGCCTCTTCCATGCGGAGGACCCGGATGTATTTCATGACGTTGATCCCGATGTTTTTCTTAAATTTCCTGCAAAAATAGGCTTCCTCATAGCCGAATTTCCGGCTCAGGGAGGAGGAGGAAATGTCCTCTGCAAAATGCTTGTCGATATAATCGATCACTTCCTCGAATTTTTCTTCGATCGCGGCGGCGGATTTGGCGGAGGCGGAGCAGTGGGTGTATAAAAGGCCGATCAAACGATAGATGTACCCTAAAATAATCAGGGGATGATAGTCGGTCTGGTTCTGATAGGCGGCGACGATGGCGGAGAGCTGGTCGATGATCTCGCGGTTGGTCGTTTTGTTGTCGAACAGGAGATCGCCGTCATAAATCGGCTTTAAAAAATTTTTCGAAGCCGGCGTTTCGTTGAAAAAAAGGTCGATGTCGAACATGACGACGTCGTAAACGACGCCGGTATCGCCCGCAAACCCGCTGTGCAGGATTTTGGGGGAGATGATGGCGACGTCGCCGGGGTTGAATTCGATGTGCAGGTTGGAGCAGTAATAGTTCAGGCTGCCCCGCTTGATAAGGAGCAATTCAAAGCGATCGTGCCAGTGCGGCGGAAAGGCCAATTCGTTGGGCTGGAAGCTGTAATCCGGCAGAATTTTGATCGGAAAGTTGCCGTAAATGATCGGCGTGATTTCATGCTTGTTTACAAACGGCATAGAGACGCCCCCATCAAGTGACAAAAAATTACAAGTACATGTCAAAATATTCATTTCAGACTTCCCGGGTTTATGATACCATATTGTTGAGTAAAATGCAACAATTTAATTCGTGCATCCGAATTTACATGGCTAAAAAAAGAAAAATCTGACAAAGAACTTTGTTTTTGGGCGGATTCCGACGAAGCAATTCGGTTTTTCAAACGACAAGACCGACGCGGTTTTCCGTTTCGGAAAAAGGCAAAAAATTTCAATTTGATGTGATCGGAGCTCACATTGAAAATAAAAACGATAAAAGGGGCAAACGGTTATGAAACTGAAAAAAGCGCTCGCATTTCTCCTGATGACGGCACTCCTCGCTTCTTCGCTTGTCGGCGTCATTTCCGCCTCGGCCGAGGCGACGGCGGATCTGGACGTCTGGGACGGAACGGCGGCGACGGCCTACGCCGGCGGCAGCGGCTCTGCCGACGCGCCCTTTCTGATCGCGACGCCGGAGCAGCTGGCGCTTTTGGTGAACACCTCCGGCGCCGACACGCTGGGCAAGTATTATCGCCTGACGGCGGACATGTATCTGAACGATATTTCAGATCCCGATTGGCAAAATAAGAGCCCGCGAAACTGGTGCGCGCCGGAAAAAGACAATTTCTTCCGCGGCAGCTTTGACGGAAACGGCCACGCGGTGCGGGGTCTGTATTACAACGGCGCGAAGCAGGACGCCGCCCTGTTTGCCGGTTACAGAGGCACGGCGGTCGTGATCAAAAATCTGGTGATCGCCGATGCGTCTCTGAAAACAACGGGGAATTATGCCGCCGCATTTGCGGGGCAGGCCTTTAACACATCGACGGCGACCTTTGAAAATTGCTACGTCGCCGACACCGTCTCCGTGGAATCCGCGAACTACGCGGCGGGCTTTGTCGGCGGCGGCACCTGCAACGGCATTTCCTTTCAAAACTGCGCTTCCTTTGCCGACGTCAAGACAACGGGCGCTTCCAATAACAGATACGGAAGCTTTGTTGGCGGATTGACTTACAACAGCGGAACCGGCGACGCCAGAAAGCTCACCTACAACAACTGCATCGGCAACATCGTCTATACAAATTATGCGCAGTATCCGACCTACACGGCCTCGTATTGCGGTGAAGACGGCACGGCGGACAGCAACGGCAGCAACAAAACCTACCCCGAGGCAGTCGACCTTGCCGAGATCAAGGGCGAAAACGCGTTCGAGCAGATGCCCGCGCTTACAGGCTATTATCTGACGGAACAATATCCCGCGATCAAGGCGATCGGCGTGCTTTCCGGCGACGTGAACGGCGACCGGACCTTTGATTTCGCCGACTTCGCGGCGTTGCGGGAGCTGCTGCTCGGAACCTCCAAACTGGGTCTTATCGACGTCAACGGCGACGACAGCGACGACATCCGCGACCTTGTGAATTTGAATCAGAGATACGCCGGGTAAGGGCTGCGTTTGAGCGGCGTCGCTTTTCGGGGATTTCTGCGGAGAAACGGAGCGTTTTATGAGGAAGATAAGAAAGCGTGTTTTGACATTATTTGTTGCGGCGGGCTTGCTTTGCTCTGTTCCGGCGGGGATGGCGGCGCACGGCGCGCCTGCCGGGACGGCTGCCGGTTCCGAGGAAAGCGAGACGGCCGTATGGTCTGCCGAGCGCAACAGCTACGAAGCATATCAAGCGGAAAATGCCGGCTTTGCAGACGCTGAGGAGGACATCGTCCTCGCCGGCGGCGATTATGCCTCGCAGGAAAACAGCGACGTTCAAAAAATCGCCGCCTACGAGGGCAAATCCAACGTCCTGCGATGGGACAGCCAGAAAGGCAGCGTCACCTACGAATTTCAGGTTCCGAAGGACGGCATTTATCACATTCAGTTCACGTATCTGCCGCTGCCGTGCCTTGCGAAGGACATCCAGATCGGGGTCAAAATCGACGGGGCGTACCTTTTTGACGGCATGAAAACCCTGTTCCTGCCCCGCCTCTGGACAAACAGCGGCGAGGTTCGGGTGGACGACAAGGGCGACCAGATCTCGCCGGAGCAGGCGGAGCTCTCAGTCTATACCACCCAGCCGCTGACCGATAAAGAGGGCGTCGCGGTCAGGCCTTACGAATTCGCATTCACCGCCGGCAGGCATGCCGTCACGGTGGAAATGCAGGAAGAGGCCTTTGTCCTGGCGAGCGTCGCCCTGACCGCGCCCGAACGCGCGGAAAGTTACGATGTCGTTTCTGCGAACTATAAGGAATCGGATTATTACAGCGGCGCGCCGATCGTGATCGAGGGGGAAGCCGCCGACGTGAAAACGTCGAATTCCCTGATCCCGAAATCGGACAACAGCGCCGCGGTCACGCCGGCGAACCCCCGGAATCTGATGATTAACTACATCGGTTCCACAAACTGGAGCAGCGTCGGTCAGGTCTTGCGCTGGAAAATCCATGTCGAGCATAGCGGCCTGTATAAGTTGGCGTTTAAATGCAAGCAGAGCGACCTTGTCAACGGGATTTCCTACCGCGCGCTGAAAATTGACGGCAAAACGCCCTTTTCCGAGGCGGAGGCGATCGCGTTCGGGTATAAAACGAACTGGCAGGTGCGCGATTTTGCCGACGAAAACAACGATCCGTATCTTCTGTATCTGACCGAAGGCGACCACACGCTTTCGCTCGAGGTGACGCTGGCGCAAACGGCGGAATTTTACAGCCGATTAAAAGAAATGGTGACCGAGATCGGCGACCTGTACATTCAAATCAACATGATAACGGGGGAAAACCCGGACGCCAACCGCAACTATGACTTATTCCAACAAATTCCCGGCTTCAACGATACGCTGCAAGCGCTTTCCGAAGGGCTGGACGGGCTTGCGGAGGATATGAAAAAGCAGGCGGGCAAACGCAGCAACTCGGTGATCGCCGCGATCGCGAACATGTCCCGCGTGCTGAAATCCATGCACGAGAATCCGTACACCTCGCATCGGTATAAATCGGATTATTATACGAATTACACCTCGCTGAGCTCCTGGCTTTATGAAATGAAGTCCATGCCGCTCAGCCTCGATCAGATTTTGTTGACCGCGCCCGATTACAATACAAAGGCGGAAAAGAAGGGCTTCTTCCAATCCTTTGCCTTCGGCGTGCTGCGGTACATTTATTCCTTCACGCTGGATTATGCCGACCTTTCCGCCTCCGCTGCCGAAAACACGATCAAGGTCTGGGCGAATATCGGCCGCGACCAGGCGCAGATGATCCAGACGCTGATCCGGGACGATTTCACGCCGAAAACCGGCATCGAGGTGAATTTTCAGGCGGTCAACGCCACCGTCGTCAAGGGCGTTTTATCGGGAAATCCGCCGGATATCGAGCTGAATATGGCGCGAACCGAGCCGGTCAACCTCGCCATGCGCGGCGTGTTGTACGACGTCTCGACGTTCCCGGATTATAACGAGGTAAAGGCGCGCTTCCAGAAAACCGCGATGACGCCTTATACCTATGACGGCGGGGTGTACGCCCTGCCCGCGACCCAGTCGTTTTATATCCTGTATTACCGGGAGGACATCTTCGCGCAGCTGGGCTTGACCGTCCCAAAAACGTGGGAGGAATTCAAGGACTGCGCGATTACGATCAAACGGAACAAAATGCAGGTTTGGCTGCCCTACACGCAGATCCAGGCGACGACGACGGTCAACGTGGGCATCGGGGGCTTAAGCATTTTCCCGACCCTTATGGCGCAAAACGGCTTGTCGATGTTCAACCCGGCGCGCAACGGCTCCGGCTTGAACACGAAGGAAGCCATTTCCGTGTTCAACACCTGGACGGATTTTTACACGGAATACAAGCTGCCGAAGGAAGCGAGCTTTTATAACCGTTTCCGGGTCGGCACGATGCCGCTCGGGATCGACACCTATCTGCTCTATCAAACGCTGAATTCCGCCGCGCCCGAAATCAAGGGGCGTTGGAAAATCGCGCCCTTGCCGGGCGTCGAAAACGCCGACCATACGATCAACAACGCGAGCACCGGCTCGGGGACGGCGAACGTCATGATAAAAGGCACCGGAAGGGAAGCGCTCGCCTGGGAATTCCTGAAATGGTGGACGTCGGCGGACATTCAGGTGCGGTATTCCAACCATCTGGAATCGGTGTTGGGCCCCGTCGGCAGGGTGGACACGGCGAACGTCGAGGCGTTCTCGCGGTTGTCCTGGACAAAAAAGGATTTGGAAATTTTAACAGCGCAATGGGAAAAGGTCGTCGAGGTGGACGAGATCCCGGGCAGCTATTATCTGACGAGGGCGCTGGATCAGGCGTTTTGGAACGTGACGAACGGGCAGGCGACCGCCAAGGACGCCGTTTTGGAATGGAGCATGGTCGCCGATCATGAGATCGAACGGAAGATCGAAGAATACGGCGCCGGGCAAAATGCGGGAAAGTGAGGTCTGTCTTCATGGGAAATAAGCTCCGTTTTAAGGGACCGAAAAGCGGATTTACCCGCAAAATCCCGTTGTACATCATGCTGACGCCGTTTCTGATCGCGTTTTGTCTGTTTACCGTCATCCCGATTTTTTCCTCGATCGTGTTGAGCTTTTTCTCGTATGATATGGTCGGAAAGTTCGATTTTATCGGCCTCGATAATTATTTCCGCATGATGATGGACGACGACGTCTTTCCGGTCTCCTTAAAAAACACCCTGCTGTTTGCGATCGTGACGGGGCCGCTCGGCTTTCTGCTGTCCTTCGTTCTGGCGTGGCTAATCAATGAATTCCCGCCCAAGGCGCGAACCTTTTTGTCCTTCCTGTTTTACGCCCCCGCCTTGGTGGGGAACGCCTATTTTATCTGGAAAATCCTGTTTTCCGGCGACAGCTACGGCTATATCAACAGCTTTTTGCTGTCCCTCGGGCTGATTACGGAACCGATCATCTGGCTGAAGGACGCAAATTACATCATGCCGATCATCATGCTCGTCCAGCTTTGGCAGAGCATGGGCGTCTCCTTCCTCGCCAACATTTCGGGCTTGCAGAACATCAACGGCGAGCTGTACGAAGCGGGCTCGATCGACGGGATTCGCAACCGGTGGCAGGAGCTGTGGTATATCACCTTCCCGTCCATGAAAAACATTCTGCTGTTCAGCGCGGTCATGCAGATTCAGGCGAGCTTCGCCGCCGGGACGATCGCGGTCGAGCTGGCGGGCTTCCCGAGCATCAATCACGCCGCCGATACCATCGTCGCCCACATGATGGACGTCGGCACGGTTCGATATGAGATGGGTTACGCGTCGGCGATCGCGGTATTCCTGTTCGGATTGATGGCGATCACGAGGATCGTCATCGGCAAGCTGCTCGATATGGTGGGCAAGTGATCGGAAGGGGTAAGCGATGAAAAGTCCGCTCATGAAAAAGAAATTCTTTTTTCAAAAAGGCGACAGGGTCAAAATGCGGCGGGAAGCGAGCGCGGTTCGTCGGTTTACACGCTCGAAGGCGGGAAACGTCGTTTACTTCCTGTTCTTGGGCGTCTTCGGCCTGTTTTCGGTTTTGCCGCTGATCTACTGCGTCACGTCGTCGTTCAAGCCGCTGGACGAGATCATGCTTTTCCCGCCGCGGCTTGTCGTCGTCGCGCGCCCGACGTTTGAAAACTATCTTTCCCTGCCGAACCTGCTGTCAAATCTGAAAATCCCGCTTTCACGGTACGTCTCGAACAGCCTATTCGTGAGCATCCTGACGACGGCGTTATATGTTTTCATTTCGACCATGGCGGCGTTCGTGCTGGCGAAGGGCAACCTCAAGGGCAGCAAAATCATCTTTATGATTATCCAGTTCGCCCTTTTGTACACGTCGTACACCCTCGCCGTCCCGCAGTATCTCGTTTTCTCGAATTTAAAGATGATCGACACCTATGCGGTCTATATCTTCCCCTATCTCGCTTCGACCATGGGCGTGTTTCTGATGAAGCAGTATATCGACGGGTATGTGCCGAACGCGCTGATGGAGGCCGCCGAGATCGACGGCGCGGGTTATTTCCGCATTTTCTTCCGCATCATCATCCCGATCGTCAAGCCCTGTATTCTGACGCTCACCCTCTTCGGCTTCCGGGACGTCTGGTCGGCGGTGCCGCAGGGGACGATTTTCAGCGAGCAGTTGAAAACGTTGCCGCAGGTCATGGCGCAGATCACCTCGGGCGGCATCGCCCGCTCGGGCAGCGCGATGGCGGTCACGGTCATCATGATGATCCCGCCCATTCTGGTTTACATGATCTCGCAGAGCAACGTGGTGGAAGCGATGAGCAGCGCGGGTATCAAGGAATAGGAGCAGAGGTATGAAACACAAATCCGTCTTACCGAAGATCGCATGTCTCCTGCTGCTCGCGGTGCTCCTGTCCGCCTTTCCCGTCCTTGCGAGCAGCCCGGAGGAAATTCCGTTTGAAAGCTATACCTATTGGGAAAATTATGCCGGCGCCGGGAAAAAGGCGGTTTATTCCAAGCCGATGTACCAGCCCGATTTTGTCATGGACGCGGGATATTTCGGCGTGCAATCCTTTACGACGCTTTCCGACGTGTGCGCGGACGAAAACGGGAACGTCTATATTCTCGACGGCGGCGCGTCGGCCCTCTATATCCTCGACAAAAATTACAATCCGCTCGGGTCGATCAGCCGCGTTCAAAAGGGTGGGGAAGCGTTATCCTTCACCGGCGCGAAGGGGATTTTCGTCGCGGGCAGGGATATTTACATCTCCGACACGGAAAACGCACGGGTGCTGAAAATCGACGCGAACGGGAATTTCCTCGACGAATATCTCGTGCCGGATTCCGGCCTGATCCCGGAAGGCTTTGAATACCGCCCGATCAAGACGGCGCTGGATTCCCGCGGCTATCTGTATATTTTGTGCGACGGCTCGTATTACGGCGCGATCCTCTATTCGCCTGCGGATGAATTTTTGGGGTTTTACGGCGCGAACACCACAAAGGGCGGGCTGCTGCAGGCCGCCGAGCTGCTTTTCAATAAGCTCTTTATGACGAACGCCAAGCTGTCGCAAAGTGAAAGCAAGCTGCCGTTTCAGATCACCGATTTGTATATGGACAGCGAAAATTTCGTCTACACCTGCACCGGCAGGACAGAAGCGCAGCAGACTCAGTCGGGACAAATTCGGCGGTTCAGCCCCGGCGGCATCATGACGCAGGACACCGGCTCGAAAAATTTCGCCGACGTTTCGCTCGGCACGATCAAGGGCGCGCCCCTCAGTCAGGATTTGCTTGGAATTGCGCTGGACGATCGGGATTATATTTTCGCGCTGGATTCCGCTTACGGCCGCATTTTCCTGTACGATAAGGATTACAAGCTCCTTTCGGCGTTCGGCGCCGGGCTCGGCAGGGGAGAGCAGGTCGGCACCTTTGCGCTGCCCTGCGCCATCGAGACAAACGGGGACGACGTTTTAGTCTGCGACAGCGCGAACAACAACGTCACCGTATTCAAAATCACGGAATACGGCAAGCTCGTGAAAACCGCGCGGAAAATGACGCTCGACGGGGATTACGAGGAATCGAAGCCCCTCTGGCAGGAGGTTTTGTCGCTCGATAAAAACAGCCAGCTCGCCTATACCGGCCTTGCAAAAGCCCTTTATGTCGAGGGCGAATATCGGCAGGCGATGGAATACGCCGAATTGGGGCTCGACAAAGAGACCTACGGGCAGGCCTTCAAATGGGTGCGCCGGGATTATATCCAAAACAATTTTATCTGGATTTTCTTCCTTGCGGTCGCCGTTTTGGGGGTGCTTTGCGCGGCGCTGATCTATCTGACGAAGCACAACGTCACCCTGCTTTCCAACCCGAAGGTCAACGTCATGGTCTCGAGCGTGGCGCACCCCTTCGATTCCTTCGCCAAGGTGAAATATAACAATCAGGGTTCTTTGCTGCTGAGCCTTCTCCTTTTGACCCTGTTTTATATCACCACGATCCTGAAAACGACGAAGAGCGGGTATTTGTACTCCGCCTATAACCCGGCGGAATTCAATTCGCTGTACAGCATCGTCCGGACCTTCGGCCTGGTGATCCTGTGGGCGGTCTGCAACTGGGCGGTCTGCGCCCTGCGGGGCGGCATCGGGAAATTAAAGGAAATTTTCATCGTCACCTGTTACAGCCTGCTGCCGATCATCTTCGGCAACCTCCTTTACGTGATTTTGACAAACGTCATGCTCCCGACGGAGGCAGGCTTCCTGTCGGTGCTGATGAACGTGTTTACCCTGTACGCCGCCTTTATGCTGATGATCGGCATTATGAAGGTGCACGATTACGAGTTCGGCAAATTTATCACGACCACGCTCCTGACAATCGTCGGCATGGCGATCGTGCTGTGCCTGATCGTGCTCATCATCATCCTGGTGCAGCAATTAGGAGCGTTTGTGCTTACGGTGATTATGGAGATCGCTTACCGTTAAGAGATTCCGGAAAAAACGGTCAGGAGGAAGCGAATGAAACGAATTGTTTTAGGAATGCTCAGTCTTTTCGTGCTGCTGGCCTGCAGCGGATGCGGGGTGGCGGTTCAGAAAAGCAGGGAATATCGCGAAGATTTTGTAATCAAGACTTATGCCGAGACCACCGTAACGGAAAACGATCGGTTCCGTCTGGACTGGAACGACGAAGGCAAGCGGATCGTTCTTCTGGATAAGGCAAACGGCGTCAGCTGGAGCACCACCCCCGCGCAGGCGTTAAACCCCGGCCTGGACGAATCCGGCGCCCCGAAAATCGTCCACCCGCAGGTCACGTCGCCGATCGTGATCGAGTATCTCGACCCCGAAACGCAGGAGGTCTCTCTGTTGACCGCCAGCGCGGCGTCTATCACGAACGACAGCGTCTCGGTCGAGGCGATCGAAAACGGCGTGAAAGCGACCTATTATTTCCCCGGCGCGGAGATCGCCGTGCCGGTCGAATATACGCTTTTCGCCGACGGGGTCAACATCGCGGTCGATACGGCGGGCGTCGAGGAAAAGACCTATCCGCTCCTGCGCGTCAAGCTCGCCCCGTTTCTCTGCTCCTTTGCGAACAACAGCGACGACGCGTATTTGTTCGTCCCGTCGGGAAGCGGCGCTTTGATTTACAAAAAGCAGGAGCGCGACGTCCCGGTCACCTATTCGCAGGAGGTATACGGCGCCGACGCCGGCAGGCATCTCGAATTTGAAGAGGACGCCGCGACCGAAAACGAGATCCGGCTGCCTGTCTACGGCGCGAAAATCGGGGACAAGGCACTGTGCGCGATCATCACGGACGGCGCCGAATCGGCGTCGATCGAGGTCTCCGCGGGCGCTTCAAATATCGGCTCCTCCGCCGTCAACGCCGCCTTCGAGGTGCGGGGCTATCAATGGGTCAAGGTCAAAAAGGGCTATCAAAAATTATTCAGCGAAAGCATTTCCAACCATAAATATGCGGTCTCCTTCTATCCGCTGTACGGCGACAAGGCAGATTATGTCGGGATGGCGGAGGTTTACCGAGAATATCTGAAACAAAAGTATCCGCTTCAAAAGACGACGCAGGAAAACATGCTGGCGCTCAAGCTCATCGGCGGCAGCGGCGTGAAAAATTCCTTCCTCGGTGTCCCGTATCGGGATTTTTACGCGACGACCACCGTCGACGAGGCGACGCAAATCGTGACGGAGCTGTTCGCGCGCACAAGCGAGACCATGTCGGTCGACCTCGTCGGCTTCGGGCAGGGCGGCGTCGACGTCGGCAAGATCGCGGGCGGGTATAAGCTCGATTCCGCTTTGGGCAACCGGTCTGATCTCAAAAAGCTGATCGACGCCTGCAAAGAAAACGGGATTTCGCCCTATATGGATTTCGACGCGGTTCGCTTCAGCAAAACCGCGGGCGGGCTCAGCACCCTGTCCGACAAGGCCGTGACGGTAAACGGGCAGGTCGTGAATTGCTATCCTTACAACATCTGGTCGAGGACGCGGGACTACGATTTCGAGGATTATTCTCTCGCGGCGCGTTCGAAGCTCTTTGACGTCGCAAAACGGATCCAAAACGCGGCGACGAAATACGGCCTTCCGGGCGTCGGTCTCGATACGCTTTCGAATTTGTGCTATTCGGATTACGGCGAGGCGGAGAGCTTTATCAAGGGCAACATGCAGCAGGACGTCTCCGCCATCCTTTCGGATTTCCGGGAAGCGCAAATCCGGATCGCCGTCAACAATGCGAACGACTATGCGGCCGCCTACGCCGCGCAAATCTACGACGCGCCGCTCGAATCCTCCCGGCACACCATCTTCGACGCGGACGTCCCGTTTTACGAGATCGTTTTCAAGGGCTACGTGCCGATGTCTTCGCCGTCGTTAAACCTCGTCGCGAACCCGCAGGAAACGATCTTAAAAGCCGTCGAGGCGGGCGTCGGCCTGACCTACACGCTGATCGATCATTATGATACCAAGCTGCTCGCCTCCTCGCAGTCGGCGTTTTACGGCTCCGTGTATCGGGATTGCAAGCCGCAGATCGAAAAAAGCGTTTCGGAAAACAGGGACTATTACCAAAAAATCAACGGCGCGGGCATCGAGGACCATATCCTTTATCAAAACGGCGTGCGGGAAACGGTGTTCGATAACGGATATCGGGTCTATGTGAATTACACCGACCAAATCCAGACGGTTTCGGGCGTCACGATCGAGCCGTTCGGATACAAACTGACAGCAGGGGAAGAGGCCGAATGAAAAAGAAGAAACACGCCGGCGTGGAACGGTTAAAAAGTCGCTACGGCCTGCTATTTGTCGCGCCTTTCATTGTGGGTCTGCTGTTGTTTTTCGTGTTCCCCCTGCTCAGCTCGGTGCAGTACATGTTCAGCAACATCAGCTTTGAACCGGGCAACACGGTGATTACCTGGACGGGGCTGGAAAACATCAAATACGTGCTGTTCGAGGACCCCTATTTCATCAACAATGTTGTTAAGGGATTTTCGACCTTTGCCTATTCCTTCCCGCTGATTCTGGTCGTGAGCCTCGTGATGGCGCTCATCCTTGTCCAAAAATTCAGGGGTCGCATCCTCTTCCGGGGCATCAGCTTCATGACGGTCATCATCGCGAGCGGCGTCGTGATCGAATACGTCTTGCGGTATCAGGGCTCGGATATCACGGGCGCCGGCGTCGAGACCTCGATCATGGAGGACATGATCGACGTCGAAAGCATTTTGACGGTTTTGGGTCTGCCGACGCAGATCTCCGGATATTTTCAGGTCGTGCTCAACAGCATCATGACGGTCATCTGGAACAGCGGAATTCAGACCCTGCTGTTTATCTCCGGGCTGCAGGCGATCCCCGATCAGATGTACGAGGTCTCGAAGGTGGAGGGCGCGACGAAATGGGAGGAGTTCTGGTTCGTCACCTTCCCGATGCTCTCCAAAATTCTCGTTCTGGTTTCGGCGTTTACGGTCGTCGAATTGTTTACCGCAAAGACCGACCGGGTCGTTTCGAGCGCCTACACCATGATGCAGTCGCAGAATTATCACGAAAGCACGGCGATGCTGTGGATCTATTTCCTGATTGTGGGGGTCGTGATCGCCTTGCTGTATATCCCGTTCCACAAATTCTGCCTGAAACGCTGGGAATAGGAGGGCGCGTGCGATGATTGCTTCCTTTCGGAAAAAAAGCGTGAACCGGGTCACAAAACGGACGCGACCCGTTTTGTACAGCCTGTTCCGCCTGATTATTCTGCTGGCGATCAGCTATGTGATCGTCTACCCGCTGTTGTACATGATCAGCTCTTCGCTGAAAACCGCCTCCGCCTTTCAGGATCCCAGCGTTTTGTGGATCCCAAAAATCTTCACCGACGAAAATTTCAAGGTCGCGTTTGAGGCGATGGATTTCAAAAACGCGATGCTTTCCACCCTCGGTTTTGAAATGGTGAGCGCGCTGCTCGAAACCGCGACCTGCGCCGTCACCGCCTATGGCCTTGCGAGATTCAACTTCCCCGGCAAAAAGCTGCTGATGGTGATGCTGGTTCTCCTCATCATGGTGCCTCCCCAAATGATCATCATTCCGATGACGATCAATTTCTCGCAGCTCGATTTTTTAGGGATTTTAAAGCTGACGGGCGGCCTGTTCGGGAAGGAGCTGCGGCCGAATATTCTGGATACGGCTGCCTGCTTCTACCTGCCGTCCCTGTTCAGCGTCGGCCTGCGCTCCGGCATTCTGATCTTTATTTACCATCAGTTCTTTCACGGTCTGCCGAAGGAGCTGGAGGAGGCGGCGTGGATCGACGGCTCCGCCCCGCCCCGCACCTTTCTTCAAATCGCCCTGCCGTCGTCGAGCGTCGCGATCATAACGGTGCTGGTTTTGTCGGTCGTCTGGCACTGGAACGATTATTACCTCGCCGTCATGTACACCAGCGAAAAATTCCCGTTGGCGGTTTCTCTGGCGTCCCTGCCGCAGCGGCTTTCGCTGATCGGCATTTGGCCGGGCGATATTCGAAATACGCTCGGCGTCATGGCGGGCTGCGTGATGTTTGTCGTCCCGATCCTCATTGTATATTTATTCCTGCAACGGAAGTTTATCAAAAGCATCGACAGAGTGGGTATCACGGGATAAAAGGGAGGAAAACCGGATGGCTTTTTTATCGTCCCCATAAGCAGGCGCTTATAAAATACATCGGCAAAGAGGCTCACAGGATAAAAAAGGAGGAAAACCTATCATGACAAAAAAATTATTAGCGCTGTTACTGACCGCTTTTCTGGTGCTCACAGTCTTCGCCGGCTGCGGCGGCGGCTCTGAGACGGACGTGAATTCCGAAACGCAAGGCGAGACGGAAATCGTCGCTACGGAGGACACCGGCGACGAAGGCGACGCGCAGGGGACAGACAGCGCGGTCTCCGGCGGCAACGGCTCGACGGCGAGCGGTTCGACCGCCTCGAAGAATACCGGCAGCAAGTCCCCGACGGCTTCCGGCACGTCCTCGACGGCAAAGCCCACGACGCTCCGGGGCACGACGGTGAAATACGCCACCTGGATCGACGTGAACAAAACGGAGTACGGCTCCGTCATTCAGGCGTTCACAAAGGCGACGGGCATCAAGGTGAAAATCGTCAACGTGCCCCAGCACGAGTACATCACCAAATTGACCGGCCTCATCGCGTCCGGCAACTCGCCCGACGTCATCAACGACAACCAGGAATTTCCGCGCACCGTCGGCATGTTGCAGCCGATCACCGAAGCGGGGATCAACCCGAAGGACGCGAGATTTTACCAGGTCGCGACGGATATGTCTACCCTGAACGGCAAGACCTATCTTGTCACGTCGAATCAGGCGTCGTTCCAGTCGTGCGCGCTTCTGTTCTACAATAAAAAGCTCTTCACCAACAACGGCATCAAATCGCCCGAACAGTATGTAAAGGAAAACAACTGGAACTGGGACACCTTCAACAAGACGGCTTCCGACATCCGATCGGCAGCCGGCATCAAGCTGGGCTGCGTCTTTGATACGGGCGTCTTTACGGCCTCTTACGGCGCGGGGATCGTCAAATATAAGCAGGGACAGTTTTACAGCGGCATCGACGAGACCGTGTTGACCGACGTCTGGAGATTTTTGCAGACGGGCGTAAAATCCGGGGTCTTTGACTTAGGGCAGAAATCGCAGTTTGTCGAAGGCCAGTCCGGCATGTGCGTCACCGACACCTACGGCCTGAAAAACGCCGGTTACTTCAGCGCGATGAAGAATGCCGACCTCGGCGTGACCTATCTGCCGAAGAAGAACGCGAGCGACAAGAATTATCCCCGCGGCGGATTTGTCTCCGCCTACGGCATCGCAAAGGGCGCGAAGAACGTCGCGGGCGCCGGGGAATTCCTGAAATTCTTCCTGGATATGGACAATTACGATATCAACAAAATCTATAAAACACCCGAATTCGCCGCGTTTGCGAAGGAAATCACGAAAATTCCGATCACGCTGAACACGGTCTATTGGGACGACGCGCTGCAGGACGTGACCGGCCAGACCTTCAACAAGTATGTCAAGACGTCCGACCCGAACCAGATCGAGGCAAACCTCGCGAAGGTGAAAAATACCGTCAATTCCGCCGTGAAGAAAGGGAACGATATGCTGGCGACGGCAAAATAAGGCGGGAACAGAAATCGGCGGAGGAAGGGCTCGCTTCCTTCCTCCGCGCACACAGGGAGGCAAGAAAACATGAATAGCAAGTTCAGAATCTCCTATAAAATCCTCGCGGTGATCTGCTCGTTTGCGATTTTGTGGAGTGCCGTTTCCGGCGTCGCTTGCAATATATTCGCGCTGTCCGCCGACGCGGTCTGGGACGGGACGACTGCCGCCGAATTCGCAAGCGGCAGCGGCTCCGCCGACGACCCCTATCTGATCGAAACGCCGGCGCAGCTGGCGCTGATGGCGACCGGTACGGATTATAAGACGAAAAAGATCACGGGGCTGTACTATAAGCTGACGACCGATCTTTATCTGAACGATACCGAAGAAGCGAACTGGAAAGAAAATAATCCGAACAAATGGCTGACCGCGAAAACCGATTCGAACTATTTCTTCAACGGCAATTTCGACGGGGACGGGCACACGATCCACGGCCTTTATTGCAACGGCTCCTTCCAACGCATGGGTCTGTTCCCCGGCATCACCGGCAACGTTTCCGTCAAGAACGTCGTGATTGCGGATTCGTATTTGCACAGCGACGGCGGCAGCGGCTTATACGTCGGCACGTTTGCCGGTTTTATGTACCAAGCGACGTCGACGGCAGCATTCGAAAACTGTTACGTTGCCGAAAGCGTTTCGCTGGAGGCGGAATACAGCGTCGCGGGCTTCGTCGGGTACGGCGCCTGCGAAAGCATAACGTTCGCCAACTGCGCGTCGTTTGCAGACGTCAAAGTCCGGACGGAAGACGCGAAAAACAAAACCAAATACGGGAGCTTTGTCGGCGATTTGATCGACGGCTCGAGAAAAGTCGGATACGCGTATTGTATCGGCAATCTCGCCTATACCAAATTTAATCAGAACCCGACCTATACCGCTTCGTATTGCGCCGAAGAGGGCACGGTCGACAACAATAACGCCGCATATCCCACTGTGGTGCGCCTCGAAGATATGCAGGGCGAAGCGGCAAAGACAAACATGCCGGATCTCGACTGGCTGGCATGGAAAACCACCGAGAAATTCCCCGCGCTCACCTTCTTCAACGGCTCCGTCGTCTATTCGTTTGAAAACTGGAACACGGCGGCGGGCGGCAAAAGCTCCGGCATGGAGATCAGCACCGATCACGCAAAAGAGGGCGCCCATTCTTTGGTGTACGACCTTGTGGCGGCAAGTAAAACGAATTATGCGGTCGCAAGAGTGGCGGGGCTGAGCGAAGGGGTGCACATCGCGACGGCCGACGCCGGCTATCTTTACGATTTGAGCTTCTGGTATAAGCTCGACGCCACGCCGACGAATCCGGGCAAATTTGTCGTCTACACGATGTCCCCGAAGGGCGGCGCGAGCACGACCGACGAGCAGGGCTTCCGGGTGCGTCAGACCCTCGATCAGGAGGTCGTGTTTGACAAGGCGACGGAAGACTGGGTCAACGCGAAGGTCAGATTCCAGGCGTCTTTGGCAAAGGATGAATACAACGCGATCGGCGTCGGCGTCGTCGGCGTGAACGGCGTCGTGGATACGCCGATCTATCTCGACGAGGTATCGGTCGAAAAAGCGGCGGAAATCTGCCGGATCACCGCGCATTATAACGACGAGGCAGACACCGTGAAGGTCATCAACGCCGCCGTCGGCGCGCCGGTCACGATCCCCTCCGTGGAGCGCCCCGGGTATTATATCGAGGGCTGGTATACGAATCCCGGCCTTACCGAAAAGTTTGACCCGAGCAAGATGCGCGCGGGCGAGATGGATATTTATGCAAAATGGGCGCCGCTGGAAGGAAAGGTCGTCTGCGATTTTGAGGATTACCCGTACACACCCGGCAACGGCATGGTCGCGGATTGCTATTCCGTCGCCTCCGGCGCGGGCGTGGACGAGAGCAAGGCGCTGAAATACGCCACAAAGTCGGGTATAACGAACTGGTGGAATTCCCGTCTGGCGGGCATCGCGATCGGCCACACCCCCTACACCGTAAAGGAAAATCAGCTTTACAAGGTCTCTTTCCGATATTTTGTCCCCGCGACGCCCGACGCGACGGTGAACGTCTATCTCTGGACGGGCAATAAGGCCAACATCACCGACATGTCCGGCGCGCTGCAGCAAACCGTCAGCGAGGAGCTGCTCATCGACGGCGACACGCCGACCGGGCAGTGGCTGACCTACACCGCCTCCTTCACCGCCAAAACCTACGACGCGAAGAACGCGAACCTGAACGCCCTCGCGATCGGATTTGTGACGGGTCAGAAGGTCACGGAAAACGCCGTCGTTTACGTCGATAATTTCGAGGTCGAGGAAGTCAAATCGGAAGACCAGACTACCGTCACGGTGCACACGCAGGAAACCGGTGAGACGCAGGTGTTCCACGGCGTCTCCGGCCACCGTCTGGCAGAGCCGCCGGTTCGAAAGGGCTATCTGTTCGAGGGCTGGTATGCCGATGCGGCGCTTCAAACCCCCGTCAAGGAGGTCAAATTCCCCGAAACCGGCAACCTCGACCTGTACGCGAAATGGAAGCGCTTCCAAAACGGCGATTCCATCACGATCGGCTTTGACGATTACACCTACATCTCCGGCTCGAAGCAGTTCTATCCGTGGTATTCGCTGAATCATACCGATTCGGCGGACGGCGACGGCACCTGCGTCATGGCGACCATGGACGCGAGCTGCTCGACGACGATGCTGCTTGCCTACAAGGGCTACCCCGTTCCGGTCGAGGACGGCGCGCGATATCTTGTCAGCTTCAGCTATAAAAACGTCGACGAGATCCCCAACAAATGGTCGACCAGAATTTATGTGTCAAGCCCGTTGAACTGCGGCATCGGCATAAATCAGCAGAGCAACGAGGACGCGGCCTACCTCCTGACGCTTTCGAGAGCCGCGGGCTACGGCACCTGGAAAAGGCACACCTACAGCTTTACGGCGTCCTTGAAATATCCGGGCTATAATGCGCTCGCCGTCAATATGAAGACCAACTCCTTCACCGAGGTGGAAAGCATCCGCGCGCTCATCGACAGCGTGACGATCAAGCGCATCGCGGACGACGATATCGTCTGCATGACGAACACGCTTGCCGGCCCGGATTACGTCGTGGGCAAGCGGGACGAAAAAATCGTCCTGCCGACCGACCTGCAATTAGAGGGCTATAAATTCCTCGGCTGGTTTATGGACAGCAGCTATGACCTCGAGGCTGCGGATCTGCTCTTCTCTGAGGACACCGTGTTCTATGCAAAATGGGCGAGAATGAAGCTCACGCAGGATTTCGAGGCGTTTGATTTCCCGGGCTACGGCATCGGTTACGATCTGGACATCGAATGCTACAACAGCAAGGCGCCGGGCTTTAGCTCCGCGAACGTATACAGCGGCAGCACCTCGCTCCACCGGATCGGCAAGGCCGCCGCGGACAAGAAATTCACCCTGATCGCCGACGCGAACGACAAAATTGCGATGGGCGAGACCTATAAGATCACCTATTATGTGAAGCTCTTGTCGACAAAGAACGAGGACGCGGGCATCTACGTCCTGCCGACCGATTCCTATTTCTATCCGGGCGCCGCCGATACCGATATGGCGATCCCGTCGGTAGAGCTTCGCGACCTCTATCCGGGCATCTGGTACAAAATCACGAACGTCGTCACCCTGTATGCCCCGTATCTCGCCGTGAAAACGCCGGGCTCGAGCGAACTTTATTTTGACAACTTCACGCTGGAGCTGGTAAACGGCGACACGGTTCTTTCGGACAGCGAAAAGGTCGTCCCGCTCGGCAAGGTCCCCGCAAAGCCGGCGGAGCCGGTCGAGGAGCCGGAAGACGATTTCTTCGAGGACGTCGATTACGAAGACGTCACGGCGGAGGATTCGACCGACGAAGAGGACACCGCCGAAAATCCGGACGAATCCGTCGACGAGGAGCCGGAGGACAACGCCTCGGACGCCGACGAACAGGCGCCGCAGGAGGGCGAAGACAGCAAGGACACCTCCGCGGAAAAATCCGCGAACCCCGCCGTTTGGATCTGGGTGATCGTGATCGCGGCGGTCGTGCTCGTCGCGGCTGCGGTCTTGGCGGCGCTCTCTTTCAAAAAGCGCGGGCAGAAATAAAACAGAGCCTTGCAGCCACTACGAAGCGAAAGGAGTTTTAAGATGAAAACAAAGCTGTTTCGATCGATCACGTTGTTGTTGGTTCTGCTGCTGTTCCTCGCTTCCTGCTCGAGGAGAACCGTGTACGACGATACAAGCTCGTCGGTCGATTCCGATGTGGAAAGCTCTATGCCGGACGATACGTCGGATACCGAGGATACGACGGATCTGCCGGAGGATTTTGAAGATACCGACTTCGAGGACGCGGATTCGGACGATTCTTATTTTGCGGACGACGACTCGGACGACCGGCAGGACGAGACCGAGCCGGCGGAGGAAGCCGAGCCGATCGACTTCTCCTATTACCCGATCGTATACCCGCAAAACTTGAGCGAGCCCGCGACCTATTCCGTGCAGCGATTTGTGACCCGCCTCAACTATAAATACGCCATGCTGGACGCCTGTGACGACAAGCAGGCGAAACAGGCGGATCAATGCGAGCTGTTGGTCGGCAACACGAACCGGCCGGAATCCAAAGCCGCCTATGAAATGCTGACGAAGAACCGGAAAAACAACGCGGCGGATTATATCATTCTGGTGCAAAACGAGAATATCGTGATCAACGCCGTAAGCGACTACGCGCTCGAGCAGGCGGTCACCTACTTCTACAATCACATCTGCACCGGCGAATATGCGGAAATTCCTTCAAATTATAAGCTGTTCCACAAGGCGAAGCTCAGCGCCGACAGCGGAAAGATCGCGGGTGTGAACCTCGGCGAATACGTCATCGTCGCCCCGAAGGACAAATCCTTTATCTATTCCAAGGAGATCGACAACCTCGTGGCGACGGTCTGCGAAACGGTCGGCGTAGAGATTCCCGTGGTGTGCGAGACGCAAAAGGCGCAGAGGTATGAGATCGTGGTCGGCAAAACGACGCGCGAGGTCAGCAATTTAAAACTGTCCGCGAACACCTACGCCGTAAAGGAGAACAACAAGAAAATCGTCCTCCTCGGCGACAGCGACATCGCGACCGCGGCGGCTGTCAAGGATTTTGCCGGGCTGGTCGGTAAATCGATCAGCAAGCGGGTCCTCAACATCAACGCGGGGCTCAATTTCACCGGCAACGATGCGGCGGGCAAAACGGACTATCGCCTGACGTGGAGCGACGAGTTCAATGATGCGAAGCTGAACACCGCCACCTGGAGAAGGCACGTCGAAGAGGCGAGCGCGCACGACGGCGGGAAAATGTACCGCGACGAAAGCGAGGCAAATTCCTACCTCGAAAACGGCAACCTCGTGCTGAAGGGCGAAAAGGACGGGAACAATTTCCGCTCTGCGAAGGTATCCACCTCGAATTCCATGAATTTCCAATACGGCTATTTTGAAATTCGGGCGAAGCTGCCGAAGGGGAAGGGCATCTGGCCGTCCTTCTGGAGCAATACCATCTTTACGCAGGCCTATTCCGAGATCGACGTGCTCGAAATGTTCGGAAGCAGCAACAACATCCATTCCACCGTCCACAGATGGTGGATGATGGACGCCGGCGCGGGGCACGAACAGATGATGAATTACGTGCCCGCTCAGCGCGACTACACGCTGAAAAACGGCGAGCTCTTCAACGACGCGTACCACACCTTCGGCTGCGAATGGACCGAGGATTACATGGCGTTCTATCTGGACGGCTTCAAGTATACCGAAATCGACATCGCCGCGGAAAATATGGACGTTTTCCATCAGCCGTCCTATCTCATCATCAGCATGGGCGTGGGTCTGCTCGACATCGATCCCCCGGACGAGAATACGCCGTGGCCGGCGCTTTATCAGATCGATTATTGCAGACTTTATCAAAAGCCGAACGTCGGTTCCTTAACGGTTCGCTAAGCGCACTTCCCAAATCAAGCAGACTGTCCCACCCCTTTTCGTGGGACAGTCTATTGGTGTGCTTTTTTCTACTTAAAGGGAGTATTTTCTATGCAGTTAATGAAGCAGTTCGAAAAGAAAAAGGACTGCGATAGGAAAAGTTTCGAGGCGACAAATCAGGGATCCAACCCCTGCTATCCCGCCTGTTTTGATACCGATTTAAAAGAAAATTATAATCTGGACACCGTCTCGGTTTTCACCTCGCCGCAAGGGTACAGCGAATATTCGGTCTACACAAGCCTGAACGGCAGGGATTTCGATTTTCTGGCGCGGAAAACGGACGATACGCCCTGTGACGGAAAAACCGGCGATATCTATGCGGCGAACGGCAGGCAGGCGCGTTTTATCCGGGTGTATCTCGAATACAACTCCGCCTGCGCGGAAGCGGGCTTCGACCGGGTGGAATTCACCGGCAAAAAGTCCGGGACAGAAATTCAAAAACGACCCGAAATCAGCATCCCCGCCTTTTCCGATTCGCCCTACAACGTCGCGGTCACGGCGGAGGACACCGTGCGGGAGGTGTACGGCATTCTCGCAAGGCGGGTCGGAGCGGCCTATAAGGACTGGTTCGAGTTCGTCCTCGCGGAAAACCCGAAGGGCAACGGCTGCGATTTTTTCGAATTGCGCTGCCAAAACGGCAAAATTCAGGTCAAGGGCAACAACGGGGTTTCGCTTGCCGTCGGTCTGAATCACTATCTCAAATATTTTTGTAAGGTGAACCTCTGCCAGGTGGGCGACCGGGTCGAAATGCCGCTGGCCGTCGTCCGCTTCGAGAAGCCCGTGTTCAAAGAGACAAAGGCGCGGGTGCGATACGCCTATAATTACTGCACCTTTTCCTATTCCATGGCGTTTTGGGGCGAAAAAGAGTGGCAGGAGGAGCTCGACTGGCTGGCGTTGAACGGTGTGAACGTCGTGCTGGACGCGACGGCGCAGGAAGAGGTCTGGCGCAGATTTTTGACGGCGCTCGGCTATACGCACGAGGAAATCCTGCAATTTATCGCCGGCCCCGCCTATTACGCGTGGGCGTATATGGCGAATCTTTCGGGCTTCGGCGGCCCCGTGCACGACAGCTGGTTTTCCGAAAGAACCGAACTCGCGCGGAAAAATCATCTCAAAATGCGAAAGCTCGGCATGTACCCCGTTTTGCAGGGCTACAGCGGCATGGTGCCGAACGACATCACCGCGCATTTCCCCTCGATTGACGTGATCCCGCAGGGCGTCTGGTGCTCCTGCGAGCGACCCGCCATGCTTCGGACGACCTCGCCGGTCTTCCGGGAATTCGCCGAAAAGTTTTATCAGGCGCAGGCGGAGGTTTACGGGGAATACAGCATGTATTTCGCGACCGACCCGTTCCACGAGGGCGGAAAAGCGGCGGATATGTCGCCCAAGGAGATTTCCTGCGCGGTGCTGGGCGCCATGCTGAAGCGGAACAAAGACGCCGTCTGGATCATTCAATCCTGGATGGGCAATCCGACGTCGGAGCTTTTGGCGGGTCTCGACCTTCTGCCCGACGGCAAACGCCACGCCCTGATTTTGGATCTCTACGCCGAAAAGGATCCGAATTACAACAAAGGCGGGGCGGGGAGTCCGAATTACGGCTATGCAAAGGAATTCGATTCGACCCCCTGGGTGTTCTGTATGCTCAACAATTTCGGCGGCAGACTCGGCCTGCACGGGCATCTCGACCATCTGGCGAGCTGGATCCCGGAGGCTTACAACACTTGTGAATATATCGCCGGCATCGGCATCACCCCCGAGGCCAGCTTCAACAATCCCGTGCTCTACGATTTTCTCTTCGAATCGGTGTGGCGGGACAGCTTCGACGGCAAGCTCGAGCCGATCGACCT
Source organism: uncultured Clostridia bacterium (assembly GCA_947626485.1). Taxonomy (GTDB): domain Bacteria; phylum Bacillota; class Clostridia; order Oscillospirales; family Acutalibacteraceae; genus CANQSG01. Next base: position 23,463 of record CANQSG010000008.1, read on the forward strand.
GAACGCCTGGATCTGCGATTATGCCGAGAGGCGATACGGCGTCAAAAGCGAAAACGCCGAAGCGGCATGGCGCATTTTGCTGCAAACCGTTTACAAGGGCGACCTGAACAGGACGGGGCAGGGCGCGCCGGAATCCATCGTGAACGCAAGGCCTTCGCTGGAATCGGGCCCCGCGTCCTCGTGGGGCAACGCCGTGGTCGGTTACGACAAAGCCGAGCTGAAACGCGCGGCAAAGCTGCTGCTTGCGGATTACGAAGCGATGAAGGCAAGCCGGGGCTATCAATACGACGTCATCACGGTGTTGCAGCAGATTTTGTCCAACACCGCGCAGGACGTGCATTTGGAGATGGTCGACGCCTATCGCCGGAAGGATTTAGCCGCATTTCAAGCGAAATCGGCGGAATTTTTGAAGATCGCCGACCGAATGGACGAGATACTGTCCGGCAGCGCGTATTATCTGCTCGGCCGCTGGGTCGAGCAGGCAAAGGCGCTGGCGCAAAACGCCGACGATTTCACAAAAATGCTCTACGAGAGAAACGCAAAGTCGCTGATCACGACCTGGGGCTCCTATAAACAGTGCGAAACGGGCGGCCTCCGGGATTATTCCAACCGCCAGTGGTCGGGGTTGGTGAGAGATTACTATAAACCCCGTTGGGAGCGCTGGATCGCGAACCGTACAAAAGAGCTGGAAGGGAAGCCTTACGAGGAAAAAATCGACTGGTTTGCCTGGGAATGGCGCTGGGTGCGCAGCCGCAAATCTTACCCCGCCGAGCCGGTGAATCTTGACATTCCCGCCTTGAGCCGTTATATTATAGAAGGAAACTGAAATACGGATTTTGGAGTTGAAACCGATGAAATTAGCGACGACGACCGGCGATTTTCAAGCCTATACCTTCGATCAAAAGGACGCGGTCCGAAAGATACACGAGGCGGGCTTCCGCTATATCGACTATTCCTTCGGCATGGATTACAGAAACGCGTCCGGGATCTTCGGGAAAAACCCGCAGGCACATCTGGACGAGATGAAGCGTCTGGCGCAGGAGCTCGGGATTTCGTATGTGCAGGCGCACGCGCCGATGGGCGACCCGATCGCAAAAAATCCGAGCCACCGGGATTTTGTCGACGCGACAAATCGGTGTATTGCGGCCTGCGGGGCGCTCGGCATTCAAAATTTAGTCGTCCATTCGGGCTATGAGAAGGGAATTTCCGTCGAGGAAAATTTCGCGCGGAATAAAGAATTTTATGAGGAGCTCTTCCCGACGGCGGAGAAATACGGGGTCAATATCCTCACGGAAAACTTCAATAAAATGTGGGATCCGCAGACCTACTGGATCGACAACGCCGAGGATATGCGGGCGTTTCTGGATTATGTCAACCACCCGCTGTTTCACTGCTGCTGGGACACGGGGCACGCGAACCTGCAGGAAATGCCCCAGCACGAGGAAATTAAACGCATCGGCAAGGACGTGTACGCCCTGCACGTGCAGGACAATCCTGGCAACGGGGATTATCACATGGCGCCCTTCTTCGGCTCCTCGAATCTGGATTCCATTTTAAACGGCCTGCTCGAAATCGGCTATCACGGCTATTTCACCTTCGAAGCGGACGCGATGCTCTGCCCCGTTTACAGAAAAAGGCCGTACGAGAAGGACAAAAGACTCCTGCTGCCGCCGATGGAGATCAAGGAAAAAGCCGAACGCCTGCTCTACGATATCGGAAAGCATATTTTGACCGCCTATCAGTGCTTTGAGGATTGAGCCGATTTCGCCTTCCCGCGCCCTATCCATTGCAAAAATCCGACGTGCTCCGCAAAAAGAGCGCGCCGGATTTTTTGTTTGCGCAGGTATTGCAGACATAGGCAGAAAATGCAAGAGAAAACGCCTTCTTTGCGCAAAACAAAAATTTTCACAGGCAATTTTCACAAAACAGGCAGAAATCGTATTGCCGCGCGCCCCCTTTGGCATTATCATGAGCGCAGTGCACCGCAAAAAAGCGGAGAATGCCGAACGAAACCGAACCGAAAAGGGGAAATCAAGATGGATAAACGGATTGTAGAACTCGCGGAATGGACGCTTTCGCACGACCTGTTTCCGCAGCCCGTCCTGCCGGAATGCGACCCGGACGACGAGACGCTGCCCGTGGCGGTGCGCAACGCGAAGCGCTTCGGCGAATACCTCGACGCCCAGCCCGTCGTCATCGGCGAGGGCGCGCGCTTCGTCGGGATGATGCACTTTTCCTGGAACGAAACCTTCCCCGGAGAATTGCACGGCCGCTGCGGCTGGGGGACGAACTGGGGGGAGAAATACTACTGCAAGCCGATCGAAAACCTCGTGACGGCGGACTGGGAACACGCGACCGCCAATTTCGGCGCGGTCATCGCGAACGGGCTGGAGGATTCGCTCCGGCGAATTCAGGTCTCGCGCGACGTCCACGCCGGCGACACACAGCGGCTTTATTATCTGCTGGGGCTCGAGATGTCGCTTAACGCCGTTCTGCGGTGGGCGGAGCGCCACGCGGCCGCCTGCGAGAAACAGGCGGAGGAAACGGCAGACGATGCGCGCCGCGCCGAGCTTTGCGAGATGGCGGAAATCCTGCGCCGGGTGCCGCGCCACCCCGCTCGCACCTTCCGTGAGGCGGTGCAATGCCTCTACCTGATGTACGATTTCCTCGTCGACAGCATCGGCCTGCCCGACCGGTATCTGCGCCCCTATTACGAGCGCGACCTCGCCGAAGGGCGGCTGACGCGGGAGGAAGCGGGAAACTATCTCGGCGAGCTGTTCTGCAAGCTGAGCGCCCACACCCCGTTTCACAGCGGCAACGCCGACAAGGGCGGGGAAAGCCATTTTGCCATCGGCGGCTACCTGCCGGATCACACCGACGGCTTCTGCGACCTTTCGTTGCTGATCCTCGATTCCATGATGCAGCTGCCCCTCGTGCGCCCGCAGGTCACGCTGCGCTGGACGCCCGAAACGCCGCGCGAGGTGCTTTTTCATGCGCTGGACTGCGAGCGGCACGACAAGGGCAAGCGCATCGCCTTCTGCAACGACGTCCCGCGCATCCGCGCCTACATGGAGCTGTGCGACATGTCCTTCGAGGAGGCCTGCACCTTCGTCGTCGTGGGCTGCAACGAACCGGCGTTTGAGGGCTCTGTCGACCTGACCGGCTGCGCTGTGAACGTCGGCCGCTCGATCGAGGACGTCTTTGCCGCGGGCGAAAAACGGGCGCTCGACGCCGCGACCTTCGACGAGTTTTACGCGGTCTACGAGGAGGCGCTGCGCGCAAACGTCGACCGCATCATCGAGCTCTCGAACCTGCTCAACACGGTGCACGATTCCGTCGTCGACGTCGTCAGCTCGCCCCTCATCGACGGCTGCATCGAGCGCGGCAGGAGCGCGAAGCACGGCGGCGCCGACAAGGCGACCTTCAACCTCTCGCTCTGCGGCTACGTCACCGTGATCGACTCGCTTGCCGTCATCAAACAATTTGTCTTCGACGAGAAAAAATTCACGCTGCGGCAGCTCGCCGCCATGCTCCGCGCCGACTGGAACGGGTATGAAGCCGAGCGCGCCGAGATCCGCAAGCGCGCCCACTTCTTCGGCAACGACACGCCCGACACCCACGAGATCGTCCGCCGGTTGAACAACTCCTTGAAGGAGCTCGCCCTGACCCGACGCGGCCTGTTCGGCTCCCGCATTCTGTTCGGCAGCCACACGGGCTATCAGCCGCACAACGTCTGGTTCGGGGAGCGCACCGGCGCGACGCCCGACGGCCGCAAGGCGGGCGACGCCTTTGTCATCGGCCTCAGCCAGTTTAACGGCAGGGATCGCGAGGGGCTGACCGCGCTGCTTCATTCGCTGTCCGTCGCCTACGAAAACGGCGCCCTCTGCGGCTCGGTCGTCACGAACGTCCTGTTCGACGAGGCGCTCATCGACAACGACGAGAATTTCGAAAAGACCGTCCGCCTGATCGAAAGCTATTTCCGCAGCGGTGGCGCGATGCTCCAGCTCAACCACGTCTCGCGCGCCGAGCTGCTCGACGCCCGCAAAAACCCGGAACAATACAGCAGCCTGCGCGTGCGCGTCAGCGGCTTCTCCGCCTACTTCACCCGCCTCGCCGAAGAAATGCAAAACGAA